>DAOOWV010000007.1:254-42760 GCA_035371485.1 Candidatus Dojkabacteria bacterium
TCGTTACAAGTGGTAACGTTACTCCCGTCCCTGTACTACTACTTAACTCTCTCGTACTTGATGTATATCCTAAATTCGTACCTACAAATGGAACTGATACTGTTAGTTGACTGCCATTCCACGTCAATCCACTTCCTGCTATCTGACTCCCTCTCTCTAAATATGCCGTATTTCCATAATCTCCCCTATACGCCGTCGTAGACGTCGTACCTAACACCAAACTACTCGTACCTGCTCCTATCGCCGTTCTAAACGTACTCGCATCCAACGCACTTACACTATTATCTGCATTAACACTCAAAAAAGTTATCGCTCCTGGATTACTCATCGTAAATAAATTATTACCTACTGTCGTCGCTCCCAAATCTCCCGTACTCATAGCTCTCGTATTCACTCCCGTTACATGTCCATCCGTATTCACCAATACACTACTTATTACATTCGCTCCACTTAAGGCCGTCAACGGAGCATTTAAAAATCCCGTAGGATGCGTATATACCGTATTTGTATCTATATCTGCTCTACAAGCCCACGCGGTCCCAGTCCAATAACTATACTCCCCAGATCCACACGTAACCGCATTCGTACTTAACGTCGTACTTCCTCCCAAACTAACTATTCCTCCTCCACTTAATCCATTACCAGCCGTTACTGTCAAACTACTATTTAACAACATCGCATTCGTTACTCCTCCCGTCGCTATACTTATCGTTCCACTCGTCGTTATCGGTCCTCCTGTCAATCCTGATCCCGTATCTACACTCGTCACTGTCCCTGGCTGAGCTCCACTTGCTATTCCATCCAACTTACTCTTATCTGTTTCACTCATTAATCCCGCTAAACTCGTCGTTACAAGTGGTAACGTTACTCCCGTCCCTGTACTACTACTTAACTCTCTCGTTTCAGCTAAAAATTCTAAATCAGTTCCAATATAGGGATTAACAATTGATAAAACTCCATCACTCCAAATCAATCCTGTTCCTGCAATTTGACTACCTCTTTCAGCATAAGCTAAATCCCATAAATCATCTTTTCTTATATCATTTATAAAAATACCCTTTACCCCAATATTACCATTTACATCTAAGGATTGTTTTGGATCTAAAGCTCCAATACCCACCCTATTTCCCAATAAATAAATATTTCTTCCACTTGTTGTACGAATATATACATCTTTATTTAATCCACCATTCACATTTTCAGAAGTAAAAGAATAGGCAGAAGAGCTTAATTTCGCCCTTGGATACATTTCACTGTCAAAACTTGAAGCAGTACTCTTTTTTACAGCTACAGAAACATAATAGTCTTCATTGAAGGATAAATTTATAGGGAGAATACTCCCAAGATCTACACCAAAATACCCGTACTTTACCAACACATTGTAATGAACTTCTGGTCCCCAAACCAAACTTCCTCCACTAGCTGAATTATACAATCTAAAAACCATATCAAATCTTTCTCCCTCGTTACTTTCTCCCACAACATTACCTTGTGAATCTCTTAGTCTTCCTGTATATGAAATAGTTTTACCTGCATAGGAATTATCTATAGACATAATTCCCACCATAAAAACAATTGCAATACTTATTACACCTAAAGTAATTTTTAAAATGGTTGCCTTTGAATTTTTATTTTTTATCATTTTGCGAAGACTTTATGTAAATATTTTTGTTTATAATTGTAGGAGATCTCCTACCTTTTATTTCTAATACATCATTACTAACTCCATATCCTTTTTCATCTAAAACAGATAATTTGTATAAACCTTTAGGAACAATCAAGCGATAGACAGCTGAATCATCTGTTATATATACACCTTTTATTTCATCAAAGCTCTCATCACGTGCTACAACCATTGATCTTTCCTTTATCTTCTCCTTGCCAAAATATATTTTCCCATATTTATTTCCACCATTACAACGATACCATAAGTATACAATAAATACCCACAGATACCAAACCAAAATCGCAACATTTATAAAGCTAAAATCGTTAAAAACTCTATGTAAAACTATCAATGTTGTAAAAATATATGCAACATTAGAAATCACATTCAAAACTCCACCTAGACGAAATAATCGTCTTCTCACCCAGAACTTGAAGTTTTTATTTTTATCAATTGGATCAATGGGAATAAAAGCCTCCTGTATTTCATCAATCTTTTTTATTTTCTCACCGAGATATATTTTCCTACCAAGAGAATCAACTCTTTTACTAAAAACAGTACTTGGAAATTTAAATCCTTGTTTATATACTTTTACTTCTTTAACCTGAGAAATCTTTCTTAAACTATACATACCATAAATGTCGGTAACAACACTCTCAATAAGTTTTCCTTCATCATTAAAACATCTTATTATTGCTAAAGATACTGGTTCATATGTCTCTGAATTATATACAAAACCAACATAACTACCTCTAACCCAAATTCCAAATAATGACAAAATATTTGAAAAGACTAACCTAGAAATGCCCCAGAAATCGGTTACACCTAAAAACGAAACTGCACTTAATACAGATGTTAAAATCGTTACAGAGGCAACATTAACTATCATAACCCAATCATCCTTAAGATAACTATCAACTGCCTTAATATTTATTGTTTCACTGTTTATAACATCCTTTACAAAGGTAACAACATCGTCAACTACTTTGGTTATAATTGTTTCAATATTATCATCCCCAATAGCTACATCTACATCTCCAATAACTATACAGTCAGAGGTAACTATTCTACATTCTTCACACTTCAAATTTCCATCATTATAATCACCGTAACTTTCACACGAAGCTCCTTCAGGAAAAATTACATCACACTGTTCATCTCCTTCAATCACACCATTTCCACATATGAATTGTAATTTATCCCAATTACTTCCATTAAACAACAAATTTTCATTACCTTCTGAATGTCCCGAGGCTGAATCTCCAATACTGTATTCTATTGAATAGTTTTCTGATTCAGAAACCCCAACAGAACCAGCTTCTACAACATTTGTTTTTAAAACTATAAGTAAAAGGCTTCCAATACCAAAATATAATGCGAAAAGAAAGAAGCTACTTTTGCGAAATACTCTTTTATTTTTAATACAATTTGAATTCCCCATAGACAAAACGGACAGAATAAATGATATTAGAAATGATAACTTATTAAATTATTTATGTCAAGTTACAATTTTTAACTCAATTATAATCTGCCGAAGAAGGGAATCGAACCCTTACTTCCTTACGGAAATACGCCTCTGAAGCGTACGTGTCTGCCAATTCCACCACTTCGGCCCTCAATAAATAATAATTAATACCCACTCCTCTATCATTTCTCATATATCACCTATCACTTATTAAATAATCCACGAGTATTCATATACTGCTTTTTGATACACATCTTTAGGGGCAACAACTCCGAATTCAGTAATATATCCGGTTATTAATTCGGGAGGAATCACTTCAAAAGCAGGATTTATCAACTTTAGACCTTCAGGAGCATCATCCCATATTTCCTTTGCTGACCTTAGTTCAATCTCAATCGGACTATAAACGGTAGAAACATCAATTTTCAATAATGGTCCAACGACATATATTGGCTTACCAGAAGCAGAACACGCCAACGCTAGTCCCATACTTCCAACTTTATTAATTGCACTTCCATCAGCATTAATTTGATCAACGCCTATTATTAAAGCATCTATCGGAATGTACTTTTCTTGAATAATAAAAGATGGTGCAGCACTATCAACAATCATTGTTGTTTTGACTCCCTGATCAATTAGATTTCTTGAAGTGATTCTACCCTGAAAGAGTGGTCTCGTTTCAGTTGAAATAACAGTTAGATCACCATTTCTTGTTCCTTTTACACCAACTAATACACCAACAGCCGTTGAAGAATGGCAATGAGTTAATATCTCATTACAATCCTTAAGAGTTTCAATGCCATATTTTACTATGTCTTTTTTCGTACCCTGAATCATATCTTTATACTCAGAAAACAATTCCTCAGAAGCATCAACTACTTGAGAAAAGCTTGTTGCTGTTGAAAACCTAACAACTAATTCGTAAGTTACAAACTTAACTAGGTTTTTAGCAAGAGGCTCATTGGGTCTTGCATTAGCAATTTCAAGTCCAAATTCTTTCAATTCATTGATGAAACTTTTCTTATCCTTATATTTCACTTCTTCATATTGCTGTATCCAAAGTTGCATACAATTAACGGTTGCTAAAGCAACATTAGTTGCCCCTTGTATTTTTATGGCTTTAATGTCAGAAACAATTGAGGCAATTTCACCATTCATTATAATATTTTTTCATAAATTACTTATTTGCATCAGTATACCAGATTGTACTTAATTTGTTAAACTTTATCTTGGTATTAATATTGATTATGCTAAAAAGTCAAACAGGTATTCAATTGCTACGTTTTCAGTATTAAAATAGACGATTTATTTTACCTTATATTTTTTATGTGTTATTTTTCTATCTTGTTGATACCACACATTAGGTTTGATCTTCATTATCAAATCAAAAAGCTCTTTCGCTACATCTGTATGTAAAATATCTTTTTCACTATCTTCCTTTATTCTTCTTAAAGCTTCTTGATTTCCCTGCAATGCAAGTTCCTGCAAAGAAAGAAAGTAATCCAAACAATCAGCATCTTTTGCAACCTTTGATTCTAAAGATTTCCTTTCATGATACTCATCTAGTGTTTGCCTTACAAACTTTGAAGATTGCCCCATTAACTTTAACTGCGATTTCATAGCTTTTTCCTCGTCAACTTTAGCATAGCTCTTTTGATGCCAATTAAGATCACCCGTTCTGGCTTCAACTAAATCATGAAACATCGCCATTAAAATAGTTTTATAGACATCTACTCCCACTTCATTTGCAAGAAAAAATGCTATCATTGTTACTCGCTGTGAGTGCTCAGCAACAGATTCAACATCTTGTAACATGTGTAAATTATAAGCTCTTTGAAGTTTCCTCAATGATCCAATTTCATAAAACAAGGTTACCAAACCATCATATTTACTCATTATTTTTACATACAATTTATATACAATCAAAACAATATCATAATAAGATCAATGGTGTCAATAAACCAATTTAACCTTAAATATTAAAAGAAATTTCAATATGTTATACTTAAGTATTAAGATTTTCTTTAAATTATTTATTCAAAAAATATGGATAAAAACGGACCTTTTATAATTAGTTCAAGCGAGATTAAATACCAGAATCCATGGATAACGGTGAAAGAAGACAAAATAAAAAGACTTGACGGAAAACCAGGAATTTTTGGAACAGTAACTATGCAGGCTGGTGTTTCAATACTTCCAATTGACAATCAAGGTTTCGTTTATCTTACCAGTGAATTTCGTTATGCAATTAAAATAAATAGTATCGAATCTGTTAGTGGAGGAATTAATACTAATGAAAAGCCATTACAATGTGCCAAAAGAGAATTAAAAGAGGAGTTAGGAATCAAGGCAAAATCATGGATAAACTTAGGTTTTGTTAATCCTTTTACTTCACTAATAGACTCACCTGCTTATCTTTTTTTGGCAAAAGACCTTAGCTTCTCTCAATCACAACAAGATGGAAATGAAAAGATTGACCAATTGAAGATCAAGTTTGAAAAAGCAGTAGAAATGGTAATGAAAAGTAAAATTACTCATGGGCCCAGCTGTGTACTTATCTTAAAAGCACAACAATATCTTTCAAGAGCCTCGCAAAACAAGTAAGAAAGATAAAAAAGCGTGTTCTTTGTCTTTCTCAAATAACCACTGAAAAAATCTTTCCTTTGACATAAAACACTTTCTTCGGAGTAAATTCATTTCCCCCATTTAATAAATAGGTCTTTAATTTCGCGTCGTCTAATATAATTTTTGTCAATTCTTCTTGAGTTGCCTCTTTATTAGCTTTTACAGTACCTCTCATTTTTCCATTAATTTGTACGGAAATTGTGACAAAATCATTAATGAGCAAATCAGAATTAAACTCCGGCCATCTTTCTGTATGAATAGATTTATAATCACCCGACTCTTCCTCAAAAATACAGCTCCATAGCTCTTCAGTTATGAATGGTGCAAAAGGGGAAAAGATAATCAAAAACTTCTTCCACACCTTCAATGAAACCTTCTCCTCCTGAGACAAAAAGTTAATAAATTCCATTGCTTTACTAACACAAGTATTAAACTTTAATTCTGGAATACTCTCCTCATAATATTTAATTAACGATGTTACTGCAATCTCTTGTTCTTCTGAAGTAAAATCTCTCGAAACATCGATCTCTCTTACAAGTTTTACTCCTAATTTCCATATTTTACCCAAAAACCTGAACACACCCATTTCTCCTTTAGTATTCCAAGCCTTTGCGTCCTCCAAAGGCCCCATAAACATCTCATATAATCTCAATGTATCAGCACCGTGCCTTTCAATAACTTCTATTGGATTTATTACATTCCCCCATCGCTTACTCATCTTTCTATTATCTTCACCTAGAATTAATCCCTGATGTCTATGATACATAAATGGTTCATCATTATTTACATATCCAGCATCGTACAAAACTTTTGTGAAAAACCTAGAATATAATAAATGTCCCGTTACATGTTCGGGCCCACCAATATAGAAATCTACAGGCATCCATGTATCTATCAACTCTCTTGAAGCAAACTCTTTATCATTTTTAGAATCCAAATATCTGTAATAATACCAACTACTACACATAAAGGTATCTAAAGTATCATAATCCCTTCTCCACCCTTTCCCATATTTTTTCTCAACCCCCTTCTGAAAATCTTTTGAATAAGTTAACGGAGAAACACCAGTTGGCATAAAATCTACATCATCAGGAAGTTTTACAGGAAGATCATCTTCATGTACAGGTTTAATATCAAGAATAACAGAAGAGATAATTTCATCCAACAGTTTTGGAAACACTTCACATCCCCCCTCACATAAGCCACATCCAATATCACGGACACGCACAATACGAGAGAATGGCAAATGATTTTTAATATACTCTTGTGATTCATAAAAAGGAATATCAGGGTCATTTGTTGAAAGTACAAAAACCACTTCGCCAACATTTTGTTCGACTTTTTTAAAATCAATTACTTGGTTATTTATTTCTTTTAAAAACTCACACTCATTCTTGGCACCTTTATTATTCAATTTCATAAACGGCAAAACAGGACAAACAAGAATTAACTTTCTAAACTTTCTACTCTCTGCAAGTTTTAAAGCAATATTTGAGCTTAAATAACTTGAAGTAACAACGCAATTTTCACTTTTATATTTCTTAATACTTTCCAAAGCACATTCATACCATTTTTCAAAAGTAGGTAATTTCACATCCGGTAATTTGGGGGTAACTGATGTAATCCCCATAGAACTAAGCTTGGTTTGAATAGAAGTATAATCTTTATCTGTAGTTGAACTATTCCAAGCACACAAATCTAAAACAAACTCAGGCTTTTCCTTATAAAGTAGATTTAATTTCTGTTCTTCATCGCTTAGCGGTTTATAAACCATCGGAACAGGAGCTCCCCAAAAGCGCTGTCTGGAAACAGACCAATCATGTAATCGACTTACTTCAGTTAATTTACCAACACCTTTTTCTTCTAATTTTTCAATCATCTTTTCTATTGCCTGTTGAGATGTTAGCCCATTATATTCACCAGAGTTCATTAAGCGACCAAAATCACAGAATTGTTCAGTCTTGTATTTATTTTTATCTGAAATTTTATCCCATCCCTGTTCAATACAATAGCTTACCCCACGATTCCATATCTCAAACCAATGTAATGCATCCTTTTTGTATTCCTGCATGTTTTTTATCATTTCATCTGCACTAATCCAAATCAATTTGCTACCTTCCTCATGATCCTCAATATGTCTCTCTTGTGTTTTGTCAGAATTAACAACAACCAACATTCCCTGAGTAATAGCAATTCTATTTATCAATTTAACAGGATGTCTGTAATGAGAATTCACACCTTCACCAAGCTTAATTACATCCGAAATATCTGTTAAACCAGTTTCTTCATATATGCCACGTTTTGCATTATACTCATAACTTTCATTATCTTTTCTACCTTCAGAAACCAATCCATAAGAAAAACCATTTTTTGACCAATCTAATACACCATATTTACCAGTAGCTTTATTAAAAATTACTAGACTAACTCCATCCACAAATTGCTCATTTTCACGTGTTTCACCATATTCTTTTACCACAACCTCCTTCACTGGTAAATTGTATTTATTCGCAAAAGCCCCATCTCGTTCATCATGAGCAGGAACCCCCATAACCGCACCAGTACCGTAACTCATTACTACATAATCTGAAACATAAATTGGAATTTCTTCATTACTTATTGGATTAATAGCTTTTATATTCTGAATTAACACACCCGTTTTCTCCTTATCCATCTGACGTTGCAAATCCGTTTTATTTTTAACAGATGCAATATATTTCTTTACCTCATTATCTAATTTTATCTGTTTTAATATTGGATGTTCAGGAGAAATCACCATAAAGGTAACACCACAAATTGTATCTAATCTTGTAGTAAAAACCTCCAAATATGGATTGGAAATTATTGAAGGCTGATCAACTCCGAACTCTGAACTCCGAACTTCGAACTTGATTTTCGCTCCCTCACTAACTCCAATCCAATCTTTTTGTCTTTTTACGCTCTCCTGTGGCCAATCAACCTTGTCTAAATCATCAGACAACCTTTTAGCATACTCCGTTATCTTTAAATACCACACATCTATTTCTTTTTGTTCTATCGGGGTATCACATCGCTCACATTTATTCTCCCTAACTTGATCATTAGCCAAAACTGTCTTGCAACTTGGACACCAATTTGTCATTTGTCTATCTCTATAAGCAAGTCCTTGATTGTACATCAAAAGAAAGAACCATTGTGTAAATTGGTAATAATCAGGATTATGACTACCGACTTCTTTTTCCCAATCCACAGAAATTCCCATTCTTTTAATTTGTTCTCTAAAATTGTCAACTGCTGTATCTGTAGATTTTTTAGGATGTATATTCGTTTTAATAGCGTAATTTTCTGCAGGCAAACCAAACGAATCCCACCCAATAACTTGTAGTACATCCTTTCCTTTCATTCGTTGAAATCGAGCATAGATATCACATGCAGTGTAACCTTCTGCGTGACCCACGTGTAATCCTGAACCAGACGGATATGGCAACTGAGGCAAAATATAACATTTATTAGATCTATTTACTTCTGTTGGGGTTTTATATAAACCTTTATCACTCCAAAACCTTATCCAATTTGATTCAAATTTCTGTGGAGAATAAACATTGGACAAATCTTTATTACCGTTTTTCATTTTACTAAAAATAATTTATATCAAAAAAAGACAATAGACAATTATAATCTACAAAGGAAAGGACCACAATAAGCTTTTTTCATTAGTTGTAAAAAAGTGTTCGACATTGTACTATTTTAAGAAAAGTAAAATCGGCAGTATGATAACATTTAGCTGATATAAATTCAATTATTTAATATTTTATTATATTCTTTTGTGATACATGTGAAACTCAACCCCACTCTTTTGTCTTCTGACAAACAGGGGTACATCTCAGGATGGGGGTGATTGTGAAAAACTATCAATATTCAATTACGATATCTCCTGAATTAAAAACCCCATAATCAGAATACCAGCCATCATTCTTATATACTCTTCCTCCCAAATTCATATTAATTTTAGCCTCTTCCAAATATTCTGGTAAAACTAATTCAACTTTATACACCGTAAAATCCGGAATATCATTTATTTCAACAAACCCATACTCATTTGGGGTAAAAATACCTAACACACTATTATCAAAGTAGTTAACAATTTTGATATCTACGTCTCTTATTGGTATTCTAAATTGATCTGTGACTGCATATACAATCTTATTACTCCACACAACATTATTCAAAGTATATATATAATCACTATCAATACCATTGTCATTAATTATATGTTGACTAAAATATCCTCCCTCTGTATTTATATTAGTGTAAACATATTTATTTTGCCCCAGCTTATACACAACCTTATACACTCCACTCTTTATTTCAATGAAAGGATATATGTTTTGTGTATTACTTTTAGTACTTCTTACCAAATTGTCCTCTTCATCGTAAATTTCAATCTCATAATCCAGAACATTAATAACCTCTCCCAATAAATTCTTTTTATCCAAATAAACGAGATTAGTAATTATATATGAATCATCTTTTCCGAAATGTGAATACGTTGTCGATACAGCATTATCATAGACAATATCATATTTTTTCGAAATATCCGGTCCAGTTTCACTTACGTCATCGTTCTTATTAACTAATGAGAATTCAACAGTAACTTCCTTATCATTATATTGATTTTCATAAACATCGGTTATATTTGAAAACATTGGATTCTTAAATCCAGGGACAAGGTAATATACATTATCTCCCCTAAAAGAAAAGAATCCATTACTCCAACAACTAAACCCTAAATCCTGTTCTCTATCATCATATTTAGCCACTAATTTCGCACAGACAGGATGATCAGAGTCTTCAACTTCCATACCTCTAGTATCATAAATTTTTGCCTCAGTAAGAAATGAAACGCCAGAATCTGGGTAAATAAATGAGAAATCATAACCATAACGAGTCCCTTCTAGAACATAAAAGTCATTACTCAATAACTCAACATTATAATCATGGCTTACATTGCTTTTTACCACAAAAATATCTCTTGAGTCCAATAATTCGTTTTTACCGGAAGATAACCATAAATTTATTTTAGAATCACCTTCAAATTTATCAAAAAGGTAACAAGAGTATTTTTGAGTTTCAATTCATTTTGTGTTAGAATTAAAATATAGTTCTATTTTACCTGAATTACAATTTTTTCTCAAAAAATTGAAAATGGCTTTATTAAGAATATTACATGAAAAAAGAGCAATAACAGAAAAAGGTGGTTGCTCAACATATGCATTTGCTATGGGAATAGTAACACTATGCCCTGAAATTCAGAACGAAGAACTTACAACCCTTCTATCCAGTTTATTAAACACACCCATTCAGGACACACCATTTGCATCTGAAAGACCTCTGGATAAGAACGGGATTTGGAGATCAATTAATGGATTACATTAATGAGCAACTCAAGAACGCGAACATACCCATTGTATGTTCATACAAAACAATGGATCATATTAAACCTAAACAAATATTAAAAGAAAGTAAAAACGGAAAAGTAATTATGCTTCCATGTATAGTAACTCATCACGATGATACTCTAAGTGTAAATCATCATGTATTACTTGCTTTTCAAAATGGAAAATATGTGATCCATGATATAAATGGAAATCCAGATGGAGAACAAATTCTTGAAGCAATATTACTTCAACTTATGAGCGATCAAAACAATGCAATAGCTTATTATGGAGAAAATACCTACATTCCATATCAACAGTTGAACCAATAATCTTACTAGGAAGATTGGATGTTTAAATATCAATTACGTACAAACTACAATGTATTGTTACTCTCACTTGTTGATTACTTAAGTAATTGGAGTATCTATATTACCGACAATCAAATAGATATTTTTCAACAACTTTTCGGTGAAAACAAAAAAGATCAACAAATACTAAATACATATTCCAAAGTAAGACAATCACTCGATTGGGTAAATGAAGTTCCAATGTTAAACTGGGCATACAACGGTTTTAATAAACATCCAAAATTTTCTGATCTATTGCCATATCTAAAATATTTCGAAGATCGGGTTGATAATCAAAAATATTCTATTAAAGATTATCTACAAAAACGCAGTATTGATAATACCAATCTTATTAAAAAACTAGAACCAGATCTCGATTCTTTATTTGATAACAAGTTGACAAAAAAACTTGAGCAATTATTTAAAATCAGCACGCCAAATACAACGTTACCCATTTATTTAACAATATCTTTAAGAGAGAATTCTATACAAGGAGGAGCTAATGGAAATGGAGTTTCTGTTCAAGTTCCACCAAACTATAACACAACAAATACTTTACCAATAATTAAATCTACAATTACACATGAGATATTACACAAGATTATTAACAACAAGAAATACTCAAAAGTTTTTGAAACAGCTGAGAGTAAAAAAATACTAAACATGACTATGAAAAACATATATCCAGATAAACTAAAATATTTCTACAATGAAATAATCGTGCACACTCTATCGGAACGAATACTAACAAAAGAAAACATAAAACATAAGATTGAATATTATAAAAAACAAAATAATTCTAAACTAGAGTCAATAATTAGAATCTTAGAATCTATTAAAATACTGGAACCTATTTTATTAGGATACTTAAACAACAATATAAGTATTACTGAAACAAGAGAAAATCTGAATAATGCGTTTCTAGATATTTATAAAAAACTGACATTGGTACACGCAGATGGACTCGAACCATCGACCTCCCCGATGTGAACGGGGTGCTCTAACCAACTGAGCTATGCGTGCGTACTACATCCAAACAATTTAAGGAATTATAACAGGAAGAAAGAGGAGATACAATAATAAGTGAAAAAGTGAACAAATGAATTATTCACCATACGTAGCTTTAGCGAAGTATGGTGGGTACAGAGGGATTCCCGCCTGAGGCGGACAAGCGAACCCGTTCGATTATTGAGGGTTTTCATTCTTATTTATTCACCATACAAAATATGGTGGGTACAGAGGGATTCGAACCCACGACCTACCGGTTAAGAGCCGGCTGCTCTACCAGCTGAGCTATGTACCCATTTTTTAACTACCTTACTTTTAGTATATCCTCCTTTTAATTTCTTCTCTAGCCTTCTTCCCTCTCTTCTGTTACTTACTTCCGTCTTATATATCAGTATGTACGGTTTTCGTGCCTTCGTTGATTTTACATAACCACGATTATGTTCCTCATGTCTCCTTTCTACATTACTTGACATCCCTACATAATACCAATCACATCTTATACTTTTTATGACGTAAACCCACATCCTAACACAATTTTAAAACTGCTCCCTGCCTGCTTGTCGCAGACAGGCAGGTACCAGCTGAGCTATGTACCCGTACTACAATTAATAATTAATAGTTAACAAAGAAGTAGGCACGATGGGATTCCTTCGCCACATGTAAAAGAACAGAAGAAGCGAGACGGTCCCGTTACGAATTTTATTTAGGATACGGGGGAACCCATGACCTCTTTTAGGCCCTTGTTAAAAGCCTATATTCAATTTTTAATGTAGGCGCGATGGGATTCGAACCCATGACCATTCGGTTAAAAGCCGAGTGCTCTACCAGCTGAGCTACACGCCCTTATGGCTCCAGCGACAGGACTTGAACCTGTAACCCACCGATTAACAGTCGGTTGCTCTACCGATTGAGCTACGCTGGAATAACAACAGGTGTATTTTACAACCATAAGGAAGAAAATACAAGAACTCGTAAAAAATATTGATATTTGCTATATATATATATATAATTACTACATTATAAGATTATTATATACATATTATGGGAGGAACAAAGGTTTTTTACGACATTATGCCGGTACAGATGAGCCAACTTTTGAATCGAGAATTCATCTAAATGGTCTATCAGTAGATGAAAAAATATATGCAATATTCGAAGGAAGAATAGAAAACAACAGAATAAATGCTGATGAGGCATTACAAATTCTAAATAAAAGACTTACTAGGCTATCCGAACTTCAAAAAACAGATACAGCCCTGTTAATTTACAAATTCTAGAAGAAATTACCAAAATCAGAATTTCAGTTGCAGCCTATAGAACAGAACATTTTCTTGATACATTCACGCCATTTTTAATGTGTATACATGATATGCTTCCAGAAGATTCAGAAACAAGAGCGCATTGTTTAGAAGTTCAGAGGAATATCAATTCCTTATCAATTATTCAAGAAGAATAAGCTAATTTTTAAACTTCCTATGCCCTCCTTTCTCTCTCTCTAAATACGTTATACCCACACTTTCATTCAAAACCAGCTTGTTCCCTTTTATTTCACATACAAAATATGAACCATGACTTAAAGAATCCCTTGTTTTACCAAGAAATTCTTCTAAAATTGTTGTCATTAGATAACCCTGAGTTACACACACAATGGTACCCTCAAAATTTAAGCCCTTTACCCAATCCATAAGTAGCCCAACCCTGTCTATAAAATCATCGTAGCGCTCAGAACCTGGAATAAATTCCTGATTATCAAATAACTTAACAAGATCAGGGTATTTTTCCCTAGCATATTCATAATTTAATCCATTCAAAAGTCCATAAGTATTTCGCTCTTTTAAAAAAACACTAGTTTCTACCGATAACTTCAACTCTCTCCCTAATTTTTTAGCAAAATATAATGCTCTTTTCAATGGAGAGGCATAAATACCCACCAAATCTGCATATTTTAGTTTAAATTCATCAGCTATTTTAACAGTCAAATTATAGCCATTTTTTGTTGGTTTCCTATCTGACCATCCCCCAAATTCCTTATACAAATCATCAAAACTCTCACCATGTCTTAAGAAAATTACTCTTTTATATTTTTTCATTACCTATTCCTTTAAATAATTCTACTATTTTTGAAAAATCTTCTGCAGGTTGAATCTTTATTGCTAAAAGTTTATTCATATTTATAATATAGACAGCAGACTCATTCTTAAAAACCTCCACTCCATTTTCATTTGGAAGCGTTCTTTTAAAACGCCCAGTTTGCACCCCATCAATAAGACCAGATCTAAGTCTTTTTATTGATCGAGAATCATCATAAAATATAAGCTTTTTTAAAGAATCATAATTTTGAACATCTTTCAAATTGGCAACCAACTTCTTAAGTTCAGTCCCCTGCTCCTTTAATAAATTAACTCTAGAATTATAACTTTCAAGTAAAATGTCAGGAGAACAAGCTTGAAATAGAAAAGAATTGTTACGAGTCCTCTTATGAACAAGACGTTTATTCTCAAGATTTTTTAAAATAAATAAGACGGTATTTTTACCAAGCTTTGTATACTCAGAAAGTTCAAGTGCCGTTAAAACTCCATAATAATATAGTTTCTCCAATATAATCACTTCATTCTTAGTTAACCCAATTGCTCTACCCAACAAATCATACATCATAGACTCAGCACAAATTAATACTAAATATTAATACATTTATAAACTTATGTCAAGCATTAACTCAATGAGTATTTAAAAAATATACTTAATGATTTATAATGAATCAATAACTTATTAATTTATTTTTATGAAAATTATAGTACTACGACACGGTGAATCACTCGATGACGTTGAAAATCGTTACGGGGGCTTCGCAAATTATTCCCTTTCAGAGAAAGGTAAAAGTCAATCAATAGAAGTTGCAAATGAGCTTTCAAAATACACAATTAACGCTATCTACTCAAGCCCATATCTACGTGCATATGAAACTGCAACCAACATTGCCAAAATACTCAATCTAAATGTAAAAATTGACGTAAGAATAAGAGAACGAAACACCTATGGATATCTTTCAGGGATGAATAAGGATAAAGCCAAAGAGCTTTTTCCAGAAGATTGTGAAAACGCAAAGGAACAAGCTACTGCAGATAAAATAGATGGTGCAGAACTAGTAAAAGATGTTGAAAAAAGAGTAAAAGAGTTTATTGAATCACTTGATCACCAAAAAGATGAGACAGTAATTTTAGTTATGCATGGTAAAGTAACAGAAATACTCTTGAAACATATATTAAAAATTGAAGAGAAAATTAAACCTAAAGATTGTGGATTTGTTGTAATTGACATCTCCAACAATACACAAGTAATTAATAAACACAATTGTGAATAATAATGATAAAGCTAGTAACTATAGACTTGTAAGGGGTTTTCTTTGACAATCCCAAAGACACATACATAAAGGAGCTTGCAAAACTATACGATAAAAGTGAGGAATTTATTGAAAAGCTGCTTTTTGAAGATGTGATAAAATATGGTAAAGAAAATGTCAAAAAATATTAGAAAGATTAATAATTGCGAAAGATGATGATTTTTACACTAAAATATCCGACAAAGATTATTATTGTGCTCCACTTGAAACATGACACGAATATTGTCTTAAAGCTAAAACTTTGTTATAATGCCCACATTGCGGGCGTAGTTCAGTTTGGCTAGAATGTTTCTTTGCCAAAGAAAAGGTCGCCGGTTCAAGTCCGGTCGCCCGCTCCATTTCACAAATTACAAATATATCCCACTTGATATCCAGACAGATAAGATTGATCAGTATTTATATCTACCATCATTCTCCTAGCATCCTCAAAGGATCATTTATATTCTTTAAACTCCACACTTTGTATACGAAGTTGTATTTAAATGTTGCAATATGTTATCATAAATGTGATCGTTGTTATTTAAATAATATTAATCAAATTTAGAGGGGTGAACAAGTAGCTGTTAATGAGACACCAAAATCTTCAATTATAGATCTAACAGAATTAGCTAGAACAAATGATCCAGCACTTAATAATGCGATGGAACATTTGAAATTGATTCGCAGAGATAGAAATCCAACATTAAGTGGCGCAGATATCATAAACATTATAGATGCCACACCAGAAAGAGGTTTGTACCGAGTAATAGATCTTTTTACTTATTTTTGCAATACTTTCCCAGAGGATCCCACAGTCCAACAAATTCTTGCAAAACTGGTTTCAAAAGAATCACAAGAAGAATCCATGCTTAATTCTATAAATGGAAAATATGGGGGATTTGAAATACACGATAAAAACTTTGTTGCAGTGCAAAAATCAATCTTTGAGAAACTTTGGAAAACTGTAAAGTATAAAGCGTATTTTAAAAACGGACGATACGTAGAACAATATAGTAAAAAAGCGATGAAAGAAAGTAGCTAATCCTTGTGAAAACTCAAAAGACTAGCGAAATATGGACCTGACGAGAATTGTTGAGTACCTACTTAACAATTAAGTACGAAATCCCGACTCTGGTCGGGAAACCTCGGTGAAAGTCCCTATTACAATATTTTGGACCTGACGGGACTTGAACCCGTGACCTCTTCGCTGCCAGCGAAGCGCTATAGCCAGCTAAGCTACAGGCCCACAATCGAAATTCTGAATTATAAATTACAAATTTTGAGTTATATTAAATCGAAGAAGTAAAGTAATTTAGAATTTAAGATTTATAATTTCTAATTCCCAAAGGATTATACCACAATAAACATTCAGTTAAAACCTTGCCAAAACTGAATCATCGGAATATAGCCCAGCAAGTTCACTAAGTGGTACAACCACCTCAATTGCTCCCATTGCTCCAGAACCTATTTCATAGGGTTGCCAATATAAAACTAAATCACCATCTTCAATGTAAAATTTGGCAAGATCAAAAGCATTATCCGGTGAAACAAAATCTTCGTTCCAAAATTCAGGATAGTTCATATCAATAGGTATCTGTGTTTCATAGTAATCAACAATGGGTTCTCTATAATCTCCTTCAAGAAAATCACCCAAATCTTCAATTTCCTCACTGTTTCTTAAATCATAACATACTGAATCCTTTTCAAATCCAGGATGAGCCGCTCCATTCGAATAATAACTGATATCAAAAACGAAACAAAAAACGTCATTAGAAATATTTGACGATTCAAATGACAAATCTTGGGAAAAATATGGAGCAGTTGGATTCATTTTAACAAAACCCGTTTCACATGTAGATACATCAACTGAATGTGCACTAAATTGCTGTAAGTCTTCATTTATTTCATCAATATATTCCAACTCAATATTGGAGGTAAGTTGTGGATATGTATGATTATAAACGCAATCATTATTTCCTACTACTACTTCACCAGAAACAGAATCAACTACAATACTTATTGTTTCATTATCTTCTGTATCACTTTTATCATTTTGGTTATTATTATTTTCGTTTTGATCTCCTTGCGAAACATCATCTTCATTTTTTTCAAGATTACCGACCTTATCAGCCAATACCCAAACTGCGATACCTAATACAACGACTATCAATCCACCCATTGCGACTCCCAGAATAATCAATAATTTTTTATTCATTATTTACAACTGGATTAAATTAATTTCATCCTTTCTAAACAATATTCTATTACATTATCTGTAACAAAAGCAAATTACTTTCTAACATATAAAATAAGTAGATCTTTCTCATTATTTTTGAATGTTACCTCAAGTTCATTGTTTTCAACAAGATCATTAGATGTCCACAACAAATCATTATTTTTGTCATAATTGCTTATTAAGTTTCCATCAACAATTAAAGAATATTTCTGATTCTCATTTTTTAAATCATTCATTAGTCCAATACTCCATATCTCAAAAAAAGTTGAAATACTTTCAATTCCAAAATCATTATTTTCTAATAATTCATAATCTGTATATTTTATAATCTCTTCACCAAGAATGGAGACTGAGTTCAAGTACCGGGACAAAAGTTCAGAATCATCAACATTAATATCAGTACTTATTATTTGGTTAAAGATTTCACTAGATAATGTTTTAGAAGAATAATTCTCAAATGAAATTAAAAGATAACTCTTTTGAAGTATGTCCAGATCTTTTTCATTCTCATATAAATACATTGCACTTACTAAGCCTCGACTGTTTTTATCATAAGATAGTACCCAAATTGTCATTAGCTTAAAATCTAAAGATATTGTTTCATCATAGAGAAGTCCTTCAAGATAATTTTCTAGCTTATCTTCCCACTCCTTCCATATTTTCGCTCCGTTATTTTTTGCATAAATTGATGCAATTTTAGACATTATAATTAGTTCATGGTCGCACTCAGTTTCATTTTCATAATTTAGACAAGAATTTAAACTATCATCTTCATATATAATTCTTAATGATTCATCAATAAATTGAGCATCTCCATCTATCAGGGAAGTTAGCAACAGATATTTTATGGCTTGTTCAGATGATTGAATATCCTTAAAAGATTTAAACATGGAAATTGGATTAGATGATGCATATAAATTTCCTTCTAACTTTGATTTATAAGTAAAAGAATAAGATTCTTCTGGTTGAAGCTTAATTATTTCAGGATTTCCAAGTTCATATTCATCAATTTTAATATTAAATTGGCTTATCAATAACGTCTTGTCGTTTGTTTTCAAACTCAACTCTAACTCGCACTCTCCATTATCTTCAGCAATAAATTCAAATTCCATATTCATAACTCCTTTCGACATTATTTCAAAAGGTATTTCTTCTTGAGAGCTCAAACTGCATGCTCCATTGCTCGTTAACAATAAACTTGCACGAACAATATTATTAGACCTATTAGTTAGTTGAAGAGTAAATTTATTAATTGATGAACTTCTAACATTGTATGGGATAAAAGCTTTTATTCCGATATCTTTGACAATACTAAATTCATACTCATCAAATAAAATGTTTCCTCCATCATCATATATTACAAATTCAGCAACACATTTTTCCGAAAGATATGGAATATGAAAATTAATTGTAGCTTTTCCATCATTTACTTCAACACTTGTATCCCAAAATACCACAGAGTTATAATTATCCGTAATTTTTACTATCATTTTGCCATTGAAAGTACCGTCTCCCACCCCGGACACATTTAATTCAACAATTGCATCCTCACTCCCTTGATAATATTCTGAAATACCCAAAACATTATGACCTTCCATTTCCAAGGTGTCAACAAATATGTCTTCTGTTTCAGGCAAACCATCACTTATCTGGGTTATTTCTTTAACATTAATTGGACTCTCAAACAAAAATATCCCATCATAATAAAGTGAACAGAAAAGTTCACCGTTGAAATTTTCAGGTAATTCAAAATTTCCTTCAATCTTATTAAAGCTTTCATCTACTTCAACAACCTGCTCTAATAAAGGAAACCTTTTATTATTTTTAACATATTCAACTCTAAGATCAACTTCACCAATATTACTAACATTCTTTAAAAACCCAACATAGCGAACATTATCTCCTGAAGAATAATAATTTTTATCTGTTACAAATACAGTCTGTATACCCCTTACAAAATCAATATTACCCAGGACCCAATGATCATTATACCAATAACCATAATACTTGCAGTTCTCACATTTTTCAGACAAATCTTTTGAAGAATTTATTTCATACTCCCCTATTTTCTGAAGATTTCTATCTAACACAATCATAGTCGTATCAAATTCTGAATCTAAACAATTAACCGATACATTCTCTAAAGCATCAACACTAACACCAATTTTTTTATTCTCAAAAAACAATATCTCAAACCTTTCCTCAACAATTGATTCGTAAGTCCAAACATATTGAACCAATACTGACCTATTTTCAAAACTATCAGCTCTAACCTCATAAATATCATCTTTATCAAAAGTATATTCATCACTCCAAACAGCATTTTGACCTAACAAATACTCTTTATCAATAGTCCCCAAATTGTTCACAATTTTTACATATTCACCCTCTTGACCACCAAATAAATCCGACAAATCATAGGCGATAACATTAACATTGCCAGCATTTGCAGCAATATTGCAAGTTAAAGAGTCGTTCACAAAAGTAAGGTTAATACCGTTTGAACTTGGTTCGCTAAAACATCCGTCATTTAAAGTTACATATACATTCGAGCCAATGTCATCTGAAGCAGTAATGAAAGAAAATTTGTACTCACTTTGAAGTATTTTCCCAGAAATAGTTGCTACTTTATCTTCTAAAAGAACTTCATATCTTACTCCTCCTATAAAATTAGTACTTGGTGTAAACTTAATTTTATTCCCAACTTTGTCAAAATCCCCATCAATATGTGGATTTATCTTAAAATTATCCTTAAAACTTTGTAGGTCTAAATCAAATCGTGAGAATTCTACAATAACTGATTCGTTGACCGATACTCTTGAGTCCGAATCCATCGGAGATGTACTAGTTACTTCGAGATTTGATTCAGTAACAAAAGTCCAACTCATATCTTCTTCTAAAACATTACCTTTAGAAAGCTCTGTACCTTGGGCAAGTTTTACTGAATATATAGTGTCCGGAAGCAAATTATCACTTGGAATAATGTTTAATGTTCCGTTTTCAACTTCTACCTCATAATCAACAGGGGGATAAATCTCAATATTTTCTGCAATTTTCTCAGAGGAAACATCATTTCCTACTTTAACAACAAAATTTGATTCTTCAGCAATTCCGAATGCTGAAGTTGATGTGGGTGTAATTGATATTTCAGCTTTAACTTTATTTACATTTTTTTCACCATTATTTACGTAGTTAAATATCCAGACAAAACTTATTATTACCAAAACTGACATTGCAAACATAGATGCTCCCTGAACCAATTTATTATTAAAGAAAGACAAAATATTATCTATCAATGAACTTTTTCTTAGCGATTTAATTCCTGTTGCAAGCCATACATTGTTATCAATTTGATTTTTGGCGCTGTTGGAAATAGAAGCGGGGTATCGATAGATTTTCTTTAAAAAAGTTTTAACTTTTTTTTCACTTATCATATTTTTTCGATTGTCATCTTATGTATTAGATTACGTTTTTTAACTAATTAAAGTAACACAATTAGATAAGAAAAAATACAAGTTTTATACTTTTTTTATCAATAATTTGTGTAATCTTTTTTACCGCACGATAATACCTCATTTTAACCTCACCCTCATTTAACTTTAAAATTTGAGCAATCTCTGCAAAACTTAGTTCATCATAAATTCTTAAACTCAAAACTTCTCTATCTTTTGGAACACATTTTTTAATTACACTTTTCAACATGTCTTTTTGTAGTTCTTTCTTAACTTCAGTTTCAACAGAGTTTTCATTGGAATCACTTGAATTAAGCTCCCAAAACTCATCATCTGCCGAAACCAAATTAACTTTGTTGCTTCTCCAATAATCAACTAAACAATTTCTTGCTACAGCATAAAGCCAAGCACGCACTGTTTCAAAATTTATTGAATGAAAATTCTTAAAAAGTTTTATAAAAACATTGCTAGTAATTTCAATCGCAATATCTTCATTGTTACATCGAGCACAAACATACCTAAAAATTGAATCTCTATATTGATTATAAATGCGTGTGTATAACCTTTCCTCAACGTAGGTCAAAAACTCATCAACCATTATTATTTACAGTTAAGTCCTCCTACTGAGGATGGGATAGTAATATAACTTGCTGGATTTTTTCTATCATGCCATGAACTACCAGTTCTTACTTCAAAATGCAAATGAATTCCAGTTGAACGTCCTGTCGTACCCATAACTCCAACAACCGATCCTGTACTAACTTGCTGACCCGAACTTACGCTAATAGAACTTAGATGTGCATAAACAGTATGATAACCATTAGGATGTTCAATTTGTACGTAATTACCATAGCTTTTTCCCCAACCCGCAAAAACAACTGTTCCACCATATGCAGCAACAATAGTAGGCGAATTCCTATCCGCAATATCAAATGCAATATGATGCCACGACGAACATTGAGAAACCATAGTTCCAGATGTATTTGCCACTGGCCAACTAAGGAACTTCGTAGCATTAGGATCAGCAGGGACAGAACTTTTAGGGATTGATGAACCCGAAACAACAGGTTTAGAAACAACAGGTTTAGGCATCTCAGCATCAGGTAAAAAAATCTCCTGTCCTACTGTTAAGGTGAGATTTCTATCAAGATAATTCATATCTGCAATAGATTGTGCTGGGATATTATATTTTTTAGCAATTGTATGAACAGTATCTCCCCCAGAAACAGTATAAACTAATCCGTCTCCAGGAGGAACCTTTAAAACCATTCCTTCCTTAATATAGTTAGAAGAGGTAATATTATTAGCCCACTTCAAAGTATCAGTATTAACACCAAATTGTTGAGCTATTGAGGATAAAGAATCTCCTCTTTTAACAGTATACTGTTTCATCTCCAAATCCATACGCTCTGAAGGAACCAAAGTTTCAACAGTTCCATTGAAAACCAAAATATCTTTTTGAGCTACACCAGAGTATGAAACATAATCATTATATGAATAAACAGGAGTGTTTACTGGAACATTATACGAAGCAACAACAATTAAAAAAATAACAATACCTACTAATGATATTTGACTAAAAAACCTATAATTTTCACCTCTCCCCCAAAACAATCTCTTAACAAACCAGTCTTTAACTAAATCTATTTGATCCTTGAAAACATCTATTCCTACGTTTAGGATTAAAGCCAGATTTTTAAAAATATGGGAGAAATATCCCCAAAGAAAAATATTAAAACCCCAAATTTTATTTAAGCCATTTACAATAGCTTTATTTTGCAGTTTCATTGTGCTATAATATCTCTTAATTAAACTATTCTTACCTCCAATGTTTAAAGCAACCCAAATAACTAAATATTTAATAAGCTTCGCCTATTTTATCATATTAATCATAATATTAAAAGCAACTTTTTTACAGGATTTCAGTACTTATTTTATAAAAGAAAATCCCACGTATTCAAAACCGATTTCTATACTTAAACCTTCCAAAGAAAACTATCATTTTTTCAACATTGAAACCTCATGCCCTCAAATTTCAGCTCTATATATGTCAGAAATAATTGACACCACTTCCGAATCTTTTGATATTGAACAAGACGAGATCAATAAAATGACAGAAAAAATATCACTAATTTGTATAAAAAATACAGAGAAATTTAATGAAATTTCATCAACTGATTATAACATTGATCAAATAGATGAATATTACGCTATTAACAGAAATCACACTATATTTATATATATTCCAGATAAACAAACACATATTAACAAAGATTATTATGGATTGCTTGTACATGAAATTACGCATTCATTTCAATATCAGTATTATCAACAACCAATTACAGCAATACTTCCCGAATGGTTTACAGAAGGACAAGCTGAATTCGAAAGATATTCTCAGATACACCAACTTGAGGAGCAAGTATTTTTGGCCAGTTACAATTCGACTGAATACAGTAAATATTTACTTGAGTTTAATAAAATTCAGACAAATTTAGGAAAACAAGATTTATATCTTTTGCCATTACAGCTTACTGACGGAAAATCACTACAAGAAATGATTTATTAAAATGCTTACAAAACCAGCTCAACGCTCCTAATTTATAACCCTCAACCGATAACTTGCAACCTCTAACCTTTACCATCTTTTATCTATCATATATCACATATCATTTAATCACTATAACTTGACTGTTTCACCTACTTCTGGAATATGAGCTCCCAAACCAAGTTCTTCATTGAGGTTGACTGCAAAATCTTCCATTACTTGTTCATCACCATGTACTAAAAAAATCTTTTTTACTCCAGTACCAAAACCTCTTAACCAATATCGCAAGTCTCGTTGATCGGCATGTGCAGAAAGTCCACCTACAGTATGAATATTGGCGTTAACCATAATTTCTTTACCAAAAATGCGGACTCTTTTGATTCCATCAACCAGTGCTCTACCCAAAGTACCTTTAACCTGATATCCAACAAAAATAACGTGTGAATTCTTATCTTCCAAATTATTAATTAAATGATGTAAAATTCTACCTCCAGTACACATTCCACTTCCAGCCATAATAATGACTCCCTTTCTATCTGCTAAAGCCTTTGATTCATCAACTGTTTCAGTTAGTTTTAAACCATTAAATGCAAATGGGTCGTCACCTTTTTCAAGTAATCTTGTTGCATCGGTATCGTAATATTTCTCATATTTAATAAATATTTCTGTCGCTTTCTTTGCAAGAGGGCTATCAACAAAGACATCAACATCATTTAACAACTTACTTTCAACCATTAAATTGAATTCATATAAAATTTCTTGAGTTCTTTCAATAGCAAATACAGGAATCAGTACATTTCCCTTTTTCTTTTCTGCTTCTTTCACAATTGCTAGAAATTCAAGAATTGATTCATTTTTATCTTTGTGTAATCTATCACCGTAAGTAGATTCAATTACCACATAATCAGCCTCTGTTACATTATCAGGATCCCAAATTATTCTCTTGCCAGGTTGCCCCAAATCCCCAGAAAACACAATCTTTTTTTCTTCTTCACCATTTTTTAGCCAAAACTCAAAGATAGATGAACCCAAAACGTGACCAGCATTTCTCATTCTAAACTCAAGTCCTTGACGTAATGGAATACTTTTACTGTACGGATATGTCCTAAATTTTGACATAGTACTTACGATATCAACTTCTCGATAAAGAGGAGCTTTTGGTGTTCCATCCTTGAAAGTTAACCTACCAGATTGTTCATCACCTTCTTGGATTTTAAGAGCATCATACATTATTATTTCAGCCAAATCACGAGTAGCATCAGTAGATACAATTATTCCATTAAAACCATGCCTTACTAATTTTGGAAGAAGTCCACAATGGTCAAGATGAGCATGTGTAAGAAATACATAATCTATTGATGCAGGATTAAATGGAAATTCCTCCCAATTCTTGTCGTCAAGCTCCCTGGAACCTTGGTACATTCCACAATCAACCAAGAATTTATAATCTCCAGTTTCAACTAAAAAACAAGAACCTGTAACTGTTTTTGTAGCTCCATAAAATGTTATTTGCACGTCATTGTTATATAAATTAACTATTTAAATTGTATCATGTATCACTTATCACTCATCATTTGTAATTCCTTCGCCTTCTTCAACAAAGTTTCCCTATCATTAATTTTAGGATCATCAATAACCAATTCTAGTAATTTTGATAAAATTTTACCCATTTCAGGACCAGAACGTATTCCTATACCCATTAAATCATATCCAGTAACATCCAAATCTTCAACTGTTAAAACCATATCTTTTTGTCTCACTTCAGAAATTCTTTCCTGTAATTTTACAATTTCTGTTGGATCAAAAACCCCTTTAGGATTACTCATTGCATCTGCTATTCTTAACGCAAACAGATCTTCAATCAGGTCTTCACCAACCCTTCGAATAAACCTCCTTACTGCACTGTCAGTCCATTGATTAAAATTAGTTCCTTCTTCTTCATTTTTGGGAATACCATTAACATCGTGAGGATAATAAAACATATGATTTTTTACAAGTCTGACAGTTCTATCAATTTCTGCATTTGAAAATCTTAATCTTTTCATAACCCTTTGGGTAATTTCAGCACTTTCAATATCATGACCGTAAAAATGCCCATCACCAGTTGACTTCTGAGGCTTCCCAATGTCGTGAAAAAGTATTGCGAGTTTAACATTATCCTGTGCAATATCTACGGCTCTCAATATGTGATTATAAACATCGTGGATATGAAATTTAGGTTGAGAAACACCATAACATTCAAGTAACTCAGGAATAAAAATCTCCAAAAGACCATTTTTTCTCATCAATTCAATTCCTATTGAAGGTTTAGGAGAATTCAAAAGTATTTTCATAAATTCATCTCTAATTCTCTCCATAGAAACCATCCGTGAAACATTTATCGTTTTTTCAATAGCATTGTCTGTTTTTTTTTCAATTTGGAAACCAAGTACAGAAGCAAGCCTGCAGGCTCTAAATGCCCTTAAACCATCTTCACTAAATCTTTCAATTGGGTCACCAACAGACCGAATTAATTTTTTATTAATATCCGATATTCCATCAAAAAGATCAATCATATCCCATTGAGCTTCTTGAGAATATTTCTTCTCATCACTTAGAAACTTAATTCCTTTCTGTGAAAGATCAATTGCAAAAGCACTAATAGTAAAGTCTCTTCTGCTAATATCAGAAACAATGTCTTTTTCAAATTTGACATCCGTTGGCCATCGACCGTCTACATACTTAGCATCACTTCTAAAGGTTGTTACCTCAACAGGATGATTTTCTCCATGTTCATCTCTACTTAAAACAGTTATTCCTCCAAATTTTAAACCTGTAGCAATAGCTTTTGGGAAACTCTCAAGTACAATCTCAGGCACTGCATCAGTAGCCAAATCATAGTCCTTGGGAATTCTATTTAACAACATATCTCTTAATACTCCACCAACAAGATAGACTTGATGACCTTCATTTACCAGTACTCGGGCAACAGATATAACATAACTTGGAAGTTTAATTTTTATTGGGACAGTTTTAATCATACGTTTTACAAAATCTAAAGATTTTTTGAATTATTCTCCTAACAATAATATCAACAAACAGTTCATTGTGCAAGTATTAATTAAACTTGATTCTATTTTTTTCAAAAATCATGTGCTATACTAAATAATTATTACTTACTCTGTTATAAATAACGTATATTTTACAAAAATGTTAATAGCTCATCCTTTTATTGGTTATTTGGTTGGGAAAATTTATCAAAAAAAGAAATCAATTTCACTTACTGATTCACAGCAAGTATTCTGGAATGTCGTTGCAATTATAGGGGGAATCGGAGCTGATATTGATTTTTTTCTTGCCCCATTACTTTCAGTCCCATCTTTTCGACACAGACAACTTTTTACACATACACCTTTCTTTTGGATTATAACCGGGATTTGTTTATATGGAGCCGTTTATTTATTGAGAGGAAAATTAACAAAATTTAAAAATGTAATAAATCCTAAATACGCAAAAAATTTAGTAATCATTTTTATTTTTAACGCACTACTACATTTATTTTTCGACATAATTAGTGGAGCAATACCAATTTTATGGCCATTTAACTCTCAACCGTTCACACTACTTGGGTACATTTTCCCACACCCACAATCATCTTTCCAATACTTTACACACCCAACGTTTATTCTTGAATTTATATTAATAATGTTATCAACTTACACATTCTTAATTAACAACATCGTTCACAAAACAATCAAAAAGAAGTTTCCAATTATTTTCATATTCATTATACTGTTGTCTGCTTCAATATTTCTTCAACAAAATAGTTACAAGCATGATAGGAAAAATATCAATTTTAATCCTGATATCGACTATGATAACATAAGAAATTCCGATGATAATGATATAGACGGAAATGGTTTTCTCAACATCGCTGATTTATCAAATAGTGAAACCAAAGAATGTATAACTAATTCACTTGAGAACATTGTTCAAAATAAGCCATTGTCAATTCCTAAAAAACTTCAGAATAATTCATTCGTATCTAATGTAGTTAAATTAACCCCAATAATACAAAATGATATGGATTTGATACTTAAAGTATTTGGAGAGTGTAATATTTCCCTAGAAAATGATATAAAAGCAGACATTATTGAAAATCCTCTAAAATATAATAGGGAAAAACCCTCCTCATATAAAGACTTAAATCAAACCTTGACATTTAACAATCTATCCACATACATAAGTTCACATATAAACATACCGATTGAACTAAATCGTGGAGATCTACTCATAACAAAATCAACGGATGGAACAATAAATGGAATTTATTTTGTATGGGAAATAGATAAAAATGGTGAAAATATAAAAGTAATTTCGAGTAGTGAAAACTGGGACGTTATAATTATTGAAATCAATAACGAATCAATTTTTAAATATTAGTCAAAGTTACATAACTGGTATCGAAAATTTCAGACATTCCTTTAATATTTTGTAAAAAAGAATATATTTTTCATTAAAATATAGCTTGAAAAACTCAAGAATATGTGGTATAATACGCTAATTAACGAATGATTTAAAAGTGAAAAGGATAAGATGTAGAAGAGGTTAAATAAATTTAATATAAGTAAATAAATGAATCAATCTAACTCAGCCATTCAAAATTTTATTAATGCTGTTTCAAATATGAAACAAAGAGATGGATTAACAGTAAAGAACGAAATAACTGTTATACTTCACGATGATCCTGTGATAAATGACATAAGATACCCTGAAAATAGATATCACACTCCTTTTTCATTGACAAGAGGGGATTTACGTATACCCCTTCAAGTACTATTTTAATCAAAGCTAAGGATTCACACGATGCAACAATTACTATTATAGGGCAAGTAACATGTGATCAAACAAGCAAAGAGTTATCAGCTCTCCTCACCCCCCAAAACACAGAAAGTTTCACTATTCAAATTACACAACAAGCTGGTGAAATAACTCAAGCCACTTATCGCAGAGGACCAGCTAAATCAGAATATCCTGATACAGTAGGTGATCTCATTGATTTTCAAGAAATGGAACTTATACAAGGACCTGAATGTCTAAGATTTGTAGATGGATTGTTAGAACATTGGACTGGAGTTATTAATCAATATTACGTAGAAGAAGGTAATAGAGAAACAGAATTGCCAGCAATTTCTTAGTTATTTTAAAGTTTCCAACAACAAAGTAGCTTGAATAACTCAAAAACAGGTGGTATAATACTGCAATTAATTAATAGATAAAAAACGAAAAAATTATTAATTATTGCTCCTCGTGGAGATCAATCCCCAACTAATCCCCAAGTAACCAAAGATTTTTTACAAGAGCTTGATCATTTCATTTCTCCCCTCTATAAAGTTGACTACGAAACCATTAGACAAATGTTTTTATCTCTTTCTCTTTATGCAGATACTGAGTATGGAATTGATCCCTCAAGTACTGATCCAGATATTAGACAACCAAGTTGTGATGAATTTTTTGATCCCCCAAAAGGACCATTTATACTTTTTGTCAGTCCTGTTGAAAAAGGGCTCCCTGTTGCTTCAGATACATCAAAATATAATAATTTTATAACTCCTAATGTCAATCCCGTTTACATTGCTAAAAATATATATAATCTTAACGAACAAATTCCAGACGAATTATTAGAAATGATAAGAACAAATGGGGCAAAATTAATGTATTTTGATGTTACAAGTCATGAATACAAAGTAGCTATATTCAGCGATGATGGTAATCTTGACTTTTTAAATACTAGTGAATTTTTTAGAGAACTTTTTTCTGACACATCACATTCAAGTCTTGAGACAGAATCTTGATTTAAGCTTCCCCACTATAGAAGAACTTTTTTATAAAGTTCATCATCAATTTTATTTATTTATCCTATTTTTTTATTTTAAAATTTTCTTTTGATTTTATTGCGATCCTTTAATACGCTGTGTTTCTCCGTTCTCCGTAACAGAATTGCGAAGGATGGAAGTACGAGAGAATATGGGTTGACGTTGTTAAACAAAACGTGTTATAATGCAAATTAATAAGGGAAGTTAACTTGTATGTCGAGACATGAGTATAATTACTGGTCCTTCTATTCCAACTGATGTTACTGCTGAAATTACTGTTTTTCAATATGTTCCCTCTGATACTGTAGTAAATGGAAGCCCAGTACTTAGACCACAGGAAACTACCCGAACAATAGGATACGTACCTCTTTATCCAGACGTTAAGATAGAAATAACTAAATGTGCTGAAAAGGATGCTCACCCTCAGGATGTCGGATGCCATAGAATAAGAGTTAATATTGAAAATGGTTTTGTAGGTTTCTCGTCACGTATATATCCACAGGGAACAGAATTTATCGGTCTCGGAAATCAAAATCCTGCTGACTTTACAATAAAACCTAATTGTATACAGTTATTTGTTGATGGCAAACATTTTCAGCAATTTCATCAAAATTACCAGGTAATTCCTATCTGTGAAATAACAATTGGGAAAAGAACTGGAATAATAGCATTAATGGAAATGGTATTCAAAACAGAAGGAGGAAAAGATATATACTACCGTCCAGTTATCATACCTAACACTACAACAGCTATACCAAGGGACAGCATTACATATAACTAACATAGTATAAAACCATTTATCTCACTCCCCCACTACTTCCACCACCAAAGCCTCCTCCACTAAAGCCACCGCTAAATCCACTTCCTCCAGAACTAACATGAGAACCTTCACTTTGCGGTGAAGCATAAGTAGTTGCCCTCATACTATTATTGAAAGAGCTCAGAGCTGATGCGAGATAAAAAGCATTAAAATTATTCACATTATAGCCAGAATACCAGCTTGGAGGTTCAGTATAAATATTTTCAAATTCTTTCGCCCATTTTTTTTCTAATCCGAAAATCATCGCATATGGTAACAAGGTCTCAAACAGTTTAATCTGTTCAAACTTATCTGGATTATTAAAAAACTTGATTCTTTCTTCTTCAGCCAGGTCTATATACATCTTTAATCCAAGCATTTCACGATAAGCCAATACTCCTTCTCTAGACCTTTTACCCATGAAAAATCCAAAAATAATTATAATTATACCTGAAACCACCCCTCCCAAAATATAAAATGGAGATATTGATGAAAGCAATGACATAAGAAATCCAAATCCAATTCCAATTGCTGTAAAAATTCCACGCTTTAAAGATGGAGAACCTTCAAAATATTTTTTATTTTTTACAGCTTCCGTCTCAACTAATCGCTTAACTTTACTGACTGTAGTATAAAACCTTTCTTTCAAACTACCGTTACTTACGGAATCCTTTTCTGAACCCCCAGAGATAAATAATCCATTTAAGATTTCTTTTTCATATGATGTTAAATTATCCCAGTTACTAGATTTTTTCAAATTGTGAAAAAAATATTGAGACTTACTCACCTGCTCAATTTTTATATACCCCTTAATAGCTAAATCAATTAAAGTAGCAGATATATCCTTATCTTTCAACGACATATTGTTCACAAAAGATGCTATTAAAGGTGAAAATCCTTCTGGAACTGAATAAATAGGAATTACTCCTTGAGCTTTAGTGTCCCTTCCTTTAAACCACCACACCACAAACATCAAAATAAGAATTGGTAATGGACAACAACATCCGCCATATAATGAAATTACCTTTATCACTTGTTCAAGCGGAGTTGGTTCGCCACCCAATATTTCGGCAAAACTTCCTTCAGGATAAGACACAGCAATTGTATATCCCTCTCCAATTCCTAATAATCTCTCAACTTTTATATAGATATCACCATTTGCTAATTTTTCTTTTGAACAATATTGATCACTAACCCCACTTGCACCAACATAACATACGACATCTAGAGGATTTAAACCACTATACTTTTTAATTAATACATCAGAATAAGCAGTATAGTTTTCTCTTCCAGTTCCAATTACATTCCAATACAATTCTGATTTGTTATCATTACCTTCGCTTCGATAAATAAGAGCATTATCAACAACATATGATATCTCATATCGATAGATTCCTTGAAGATATACACCCGGCTCGGCAATTGTTAAAACAACATCTCTTTCTCCCTTTTCATAAATATAACTTGAACATTTCATTGTACCCCCAACATCAGCACCCCAATAGGGTTTATAGCACACCTTTTCAAGATCAATATCTAATGTCGTCTGATTAAAAACGTCATCACCATATTTATAGGGAATTGCAAAATATATTCCACTATATTCTCTATTGGGGAAATAAACATACAAATCCTCAGAAATTTTTATTTTTCCGCCATCAATGAATTCAATTTCATATCTATCATCAAGAAACACTAAATCTGAATAAAGAGATAAGTCATATTCATTATCCTTAATTGTAATAACATTTGCCCCACTAGCTTCAATACGAGACGAAGGAATAAAGAACACACCCAAAAATATCAATAACCCAATGAATATTTTCAGCAATTGTTTCATAATTTACTAAAACTTAATCTGTACGTTCTGCTTTTCTTCTTCAGTTGCTTCAAAGAACTCTCTTGCCTTGAATCCAAATATTCCAGCAACCAAGTTAGCAGGAAATTGAGCAATTTTTACATTAAATTCTTTAACAGCACCATTATAAAATCTTCTGGATTTCTGAATATTTTCTTCAGTCTCAGCCAATTTTTGTTGTAGATCAAGAAAGTTCGTATTTGCTTTAAGATCTGGATAATTCTCAGCAATCGCCAAAAGCGATTTAATTCCACCTGAAAGCTGTGTTTCTGCCTTCATTCTTTCGTCAAAACTACCAGCAGACATTGCTGTGTTTCTAAGTTTTACAACATTTTCAAGTGTCTCTTTTTCATGTTTCGCATAACCCTTTACTATTTCCACTAAATTAGGAATCATATCATATCTTTTCTTAAGAAAAGTCTCAATATCAGATTGAGCTTCATCTACCAAAAGTCTTTTTGAAACCAAACCATTATAAAGAGCAACTCCCCAAGTTAAAACCACCAAAACAAGACCACCAAGACAAATTGCACCAATTACCAACAAAACTTCCATTTTATTAAATGTTAATTTATATGTTTTAATTATAGCACTATTCCTGTTTTTAATGAAGCTCTCCCCGACCATTGTTTATAGGTTAAGTAACCTTACTGAAGTAGCTTGAAGGATGAAAAGTCGGGATATTCGCTTCTCGCAAAGGTATAATGACTTTAAGTCATCATACTTGTTTTTGACGCTTACCTCCCCTTACTAATGTAAGGAGTATTAAGCGACTGCGATAAAATCCAAATTTGACCACTTATAGCTTCTCCGTTATAGGCATCACCATCATTAGTTGAATATTTAAACTCGAATATAATCGTTGATATTTCTGAACTAAAGTCTGGATTAACTTGAAAAACATAATCGCGCCACCTTTGATTTTCATCCTGCTCATAAAAGATATTGTATCCATAACCATAATTTACATTAGCATAGCTTTTTATTACCTCTGAGTGAGGATGTGATTCTTTTATTATGAATAAAGGTGATCCATATTCCTGCAACCAATACGTATTTGCTTCATCTATTAATCCTCCTAACACAGTAACTGTCCAACAGGAACCTGAACCTTGACCAAATTCAGTCATTATATAACCCTCTCCAGGAGATAAAGTAATAAATTCACCATATACAAGCTTAATTTCATCTCCAGGATAAAGAATATTCAGTTTTTGATTAAACGCTTTAACTGCTGTTTTGGCATTAGTAAATTTACCTGCATAATAGTCTTCTTCATTTAAAGGTAAATTTAGGCTAAAACTTATAACTCTTCCGTTTATTGACGATAAAATACTATCTTTGTCAATAAACATAATGTTCCCAAAAGGGGAATCAACTTCTTTTAGTACATCCTTATTCTTAAATTCAAAAGTCTCACTTTCCTGAGAAAAAACAATTTTTACATACAAAAGTGATACACAATAAACCAAAACAGCAGAAACAACAAATAGTTGAAAAAATGTTATTAGCAGTTTTTTCATCAAAAATCATTGATGAATTAAAAGACAACAAGTGTAGTGGATTATTTCTAACCCACTACACCCAAAGGACCAAAATTACTTCAACTCTACTTTAGCTCCAGCCTCTTCTAAAAGCTTCTTCATATTCTCTGCTTCAGCCTTCTCAACTTCTTCCTTGATAACTGTTCCTGCACCCTTCTCAACCAAGTTCTTAGCTTCCACTAATCCTACTCCGGTTAATTCTCTTACAACCTTGATTACTCCGATTTTATTGCTACCGACGTCAGCAATTACAACGTTGAAAGAACTTTTCTCTTCAACAGCTTCACCAGCACCAGTAGCAGCAACGGCAGCAACAGTAGCAACTGGAGCAACAGCACTAACTCCAAACTTTTCTTCCATTGCTTTTACAAGATCAGCAAGCTCCAAAACGGTCATCTTTTCAACCATTTCGAGGACTTTTTGCTGAGTCTCATTTAATTTTATAGCATCTGCCATAATTATATTAATTAATTTATATTATCTTATTTCAGAACTCAGAATCTTCTAATTATTCTTTATTCTTTTCGGTTACTTTAGAAAAAATAGTAACCGATCCGCCTCTGGTGGATTTAATTATTATTTACTTAAATTTTCTTCTCTTGCTCTCAAAATTTGAACAAAATCTCTAGTAGCACCATTCAATACACTCATTGTATTCCTTAACACACCTACCAAAGCACCAGCTAGCATTCCCAATAATTGATCTTTATCTGGTAATTCAGCTAACTGGGTTATTTGTTCACCCGAAATTTTGTTCTTATCTAAAACTCCAAAAGCAGGCTTAATATCTTCGTATTTTCCAACAAATTCTTTCAACATTTTTGCAGGTTCAACAATATCTCCAGTTGCAGAAACCATACCATATTGTCCAACAACATCTCCAATTACCTCAGTAAGTCCAGCATTCTCTAAAGCAATTTTGAACATACTGTTTTTTACCATATAAAAATTTGCACCGATTCTCTTTAACTTTTTTCTTAAAGTAGTAACATCTGATGCACTAATACCTGTAATATTAACCAAATAAAGAGCTTTACTTGCATCTACAACCTCTTTATATTCAGCTAAGATCTTATCTTTCTTAATCTTAGTAATCATAAATATAAGAATAAATTTATTGCATTTTACTTTTTTGAAAAAATGTACTCTCAGAAGGACTTACAAATTGCCTTCAGTCATCGAATACATTAAACGAAAGTTTAATTAGGAGTATTTTACACTACCTTTTATAATATGTCAAACAGATGTACAGTATGTTATAATCCACATGTATTTGATAAATAGTAAAAAAATCAAATACCAGGGCATCATGCTAAATTAAATTGTACAAGAATGCAGACAGTTTTAATTCATTCATTCTCATTCCCCCATGAACTCATGATGTTATTGATGTACATTCCACTCCTTATAACAATTATTGCATTAGCAAGATATGTACTTGGATTAAGAACTGTAACTGTTTATACTTCAGTAATTCTTAGCTTTGCCTATTTTTATCTTGATACATCAGCAACAACATTCGTCGGAATAAAATATGGACTTTTAATAACAGCAATAACAATAATTACTTCAGGAATTTTCTACAGATTAGTCTCCAAAATGAGAATGCACTATCTAACCAAAATAGCAGTAATTTATACTGGAGTAATTTTGGGAATTATCATAACTGTTTTTGCTTTTTCAATCTTAATGCCAGGAAGATTACCAAGACTTCAACCACTTCCCATTTTAATGATTGTAACACTAACTGATCGTTTCGTAGCCTATCAAATTAAAAAAAGTCTAAAAACTGCATTCACTTTTGTAAGTGAAGGTGTAGGAATCGCAGTATTTGGATACTTCTTGATGAAGTGGGCATTACTACAAAACTTTTTAGTTCATCATCCAGAAGTACTTATATTACTCATGATTTGTAATATCGTTATTGGCAATTATACTGGTTTTAGACTAACAGAAATATCAAGGTTTAATAAACTATTCAATCAAGGCGAAACCGAAGAATTAGAAGAAGAATAAAATATTAGAAATTAATAACCAACCTTACTAATTACAAAAATGAATCTATTTGAACATATAAACAACAAACAAGTTCTTGGAATCAACAGAAGAAATCAACTTTATATCAGACCTTATAATTCTTCAAAAGCTAAAAGAATTGCTGATAGTAAACTTTTATGTAAGAAAATATTTGCCAAACACAATATTCCAACATCTGAAACAATTAAAGTTATTTACAGTATTGAGCAGTTAAATATGATTAATTGGGAAATTTTACCCAAAAGCATGGTAATTAAACCAAATGAAGGTACAATGGGTAATGGAATAATCGTATTTTGGGGTAGAAAAAAGGGAAAACTAGAATGGATAAAAACAAATGGACAAATAATGACAGTAAACGACATCAAACGTCATATAACTTACATTCTTGAGGGACGATTCTCAATGGGAAATAAAAATGATGTTTGTATTATTGAAGAAAGAGTTATTAATCACGAACTTTTAAAACAATATTCTTACAAAGGAATTCCAGATATAAGAGTAATCGTTTTCAATAAAATTCCAGTAATGGCAATGATAAGGCTTCCGACAAAAAAATCTGAAGGGAAAGCCAATGTTCATGCTGGAGCAATTGCCGTTGGTCTAGATATCGCAACAGGAATTACAACTACAGCTATTGTGAACAAGAAATTCTCACTAATTGATTACACACAAGATGTAATAGAAAAAATGGTTGATGAGCCATATTTACCACTGCGAGGAATAAAAATCCCCTACTGGAAAAAAATACTGGAAATGGCCATTACTGCACAAATTGCATCGGGACTTGGATATATTGGTGTTGATATTGCTCTCGATAAAACCAAAGGACCTTTGATATTTGAAATAAACGCACGACCTGGACTTGCAATTCAGGTTGCTAATCAACGTGGTTTAGCCGACAGACTTGAAAGAATTAAAGGACTAAAAGTTAAAACTGTCGAACAAGGAATTCAAATCGCACAAACACTCTTCGGAGGTGAAGTTGAACAAGAAATCGAAAACATCAGTGGAAAACAAATAATTTCTCCCCTACAAAAAATAAGAGTTGACGGAAGGAAAAAACAAGTAAAAACTAAAAAAAGAAAAATTTATAAAACAATAACTCTAAAAGCTAGGTTAAAGGCAAGGGTTGATACAAATTCCTACTATTCTTATATCGATGTCGAAACATTAACAAAGTTAGGATATAAGGAACTATTGGCTTCATTTGAAAAAATAACATCAGATAATGAAAATCAATTAAAAGATATAGGAGATCAACAATTAAAGGAAATTCAAGAAGAATTTGTAGAAGTTAAAGATTATGAAATAACAAAAAGAAAAGTAGAATACACTATTTCTCCAATTGTTCAATTACGATGCAATATCGAGGAAATTGATAAAGAAATTCAATTTAGGGTAAGACCTATTAATCAAATTGTTTACCCAGTAGTGTTAGGAAGAAAAGATCTAAAGGAATTTTTAATAGATCCAAGCCGAAGTATTGCAAAATAGGTATTTAATTTTTTACTTTTCAATGTGAATACCGAAGAAATTAACCAATATTTAATTGATGTTTTTCATTTTGATCCTAATTTCACAATAAAAGATGCCAAAAATCCTCACCTATTTTTCTATATGCAAGCCGCTAAAACCCTAGGAATTGAAGTGAATCAAATTCCAGGAACGACAACAGCCATTTTTAAAAAGGATGAAAGACAATATTTCATTGCAAGAGCAGAAACTCCACTTAATAATTATGTCTCAGCTCATATTGCTGGAAAGAAAGAACAAACAAATAAGATCTTAGGACTTAACAACATTCCGGTTCCCAAATCAAGAAAAGTAAATAATATTGGAGAATTGACAGAAGCATATGATGAGTTTAACTTTTCAATTGTCGTAAAGCCGGATAAGGGAATTGCTGGTAGAGGAATAACCATCTTACCAGCTAGAGAAGAACTTCAAAACGCTTGGGATTTCTGTAATGAATACAGAAATGAGGGTTCAGTTATTGTTGAAGAATATATAAAAGGTATTGATTACAGATTATTAGTAGTAAAAGGCAAAACAATCGCAGTGGCAAAAAGAATACCTGCTTCCATAATGGGAGATGGCAAAAACACCATAAAAGATTTAATAATTTTAAAGAATATTGAAAGAAAAAAGGCAAATATGACCGAAATCACAATAGACGATGAATTAAAAAGGAGATTAAAAAATGATCGTTTAGAACTAGATTCAATACCTAACGCCCAACAAACGGTTTATCTTAGGTATAATAGCAATATGTCTACAGGAGGAACAACTGAAGAATGCTTTAATGAGGTTCATCCTTATTATTTAAAACTTGCTGAGGATGCGTGCAAAGTCATTGGACTAAACTTAGGTGGAGTTGATCTTATTACACCAGACATAAAAGATCCAACAGTAAAACATGGAATAAATGAGATAAATCGAGCACCAGGACTTAGAATTCATTATTTCCCAGACAAGGGTTTACCTCAAAACGTAGCAAAAGACATTTTAATCTCGCTGTTTTCATAAATTAAAATAATAAGCATGTAGTAAGTTTCCAGTTCTAGATCTTACTTGTTCCATCAATTTCTCAAAAAACTCATAATCTGTTTCCTCATCACCAACCATAATTATTTGAGTACCTGGTTGAAGTTCTTGCTTTAAAATCCAATCAGAAACATCCCCTATTGCCTTAGCGTTCCTACCACTTAAAGCCTTATACCTTTCATCAAATGCATATTCCGAAGAATTTCCTCTGCCAGTTTTATTTAATAAATTCTTAACAAATCCAAGAGGACGTCCAACTATAATTTGCATTAACAATGCATCGAGATATCGAAATCTCTGTAAAAAAAGCCCCAAGCCACTTTTCTCTTTGTTACGCTCAATAGATGTTGAATCAATAGAAAATATTTCAACCCCATAGTCAACTGCTTTTTCAAACCATCTTTCTCCTTTCCAGGGAAGTGTCAAAAAATGCCCTCCATAAGTATTATCAGTAACTATAGCCTTTTTTGCATTAATACCAGAAAGTTTCTCCCAAATATATTGAGCAAGTACGTCAGGAGTTCTGATACCAAAACCATGCCTAACCCCCAAACGCTGTGCTTTATTTATTAAAGAGTCACTCTTTGCAAATTCAATTTCTTCGTTCCTTAACGTACCATCCAGATCTAATAAGACAAAATCTGTTGATTGTAACTGCATTTCACCTAACCTGGCAAATAAATCATCAAGATTATCTACATTAATTCTTTCAATTGTTTTATCACCTTCTAATTTTTCTAACGTAAATGTTGTTGTAAATAAAATATTCATCCATTATAATATCACATAATAACATAAATTGTAAAGGATAAAAGGTGAAAAATAAACCATTTTTTTTACTATTAGGTAAAAAACGTTATACAGCCACTAAAAGATTTTCTGAAGAGCTAAAAAAGTTATCAATTCCATTTGATATTGCTAATTATAAAGATATTCAAATCTACTCAAACAATAATGAATTTGAAATAAAAATTAGAGGAAAAAATATTAAGAATTACACACATATTATTAGAAAGAATGTTGAAAATAACGCAGAGCTTAACTTAAGACTACTATTATCACAATACTGTCAAGCACATGGAATTCGTTTTCTAAATTCAAACTTTCTGCAAAAAATTCCATATTACAACAAGCTTTCACAACTAGTAATACTATCTGAAAACAAAATTCCATATTTACCGTCATTATATTTAACTGATGGTAAATATGAAAACATTAAAAATCCTTTTGGATACCCTGTTATTCTCAAGGGACACACTGGAAGAGTCGGTAAACAAGTATTTCTTATAAAAAGTGAGGATGAATTAAAAAATTTTTTGCGAAATAATAAAGTTAAACGCACTTATATTCTTCAACAATTCTCCCCTACTAAGGAAGATTTTAGACTAATTTTGGTTGGGGGCAAAATTATTGGAGGTTGGAAAAGAAGAGCAATCGAAACATTTAAAACTACTGCAGGAGAAAATGAAAAAATGCTTTATGATCACCCAACACAAAAGGAAAAGTTAATTGCAGAAAAGGTATCAAAAATCCTTAATGCAGATTATTGTGCAATTGATATGATGTATTTAAACAATAAACCTTATGTTCTAGAAGTAAACTTAAATGCTGGATTTAAAGTTTATGAGGAAAAATTGCACTCAAAAGTAAATGTTGCAAAAACAATTATTGATTATATGATAAGTGATAAGTAAGAAATTATGCATTGAATCTCTTTCCATTCGTCTCAAATCTATATCATATATAACTTATCACCTATCATTTAGACTAGATTTTTTCAATAAACTTTTTTACTTTCGCAAAATCAAGTAGTGCTTTAGGCATTGGAATAATACCCTTATCCACAAGACTTATACAAGAAAAGGGTATTTTACCTGCATATAACTTATTATAAATAGATGGATCTTCATTTATTCTCTTATTGGTAAGTAAATATCCCTTTAAATATACGGCATCTTTAGTATAACCACCAGCTTTTCCTGTATCTGATAATCCCCTTTTTACCTTATATGCAATAGAAAACGCCTCTTTGGGTTGGAAAAATGCAAGATTCAAATTATACAACTCTCTAAATGAATATTTGTTTACATGAGCAAGATAAACATTGTATGACAACAACCCCACCATGTTAACCATTTTCCTTGTTAAAATTCCATATATTCCTTCATTATACAGAGTAAGTCCTTCTTCGCTATACAAATAGGAAGATATTGTTGGTTTTCCTAAAAATTCATACCCAGTATCAAAACCATTAACAGATCTTAAAACATGTGTTCCAATTTCGTGAACTAGTAATTTCTTAACGCGAGCAGGTGTAAAATTGGCTTCTAAATTAACGAAAATCACTCTAAATTTTGACCCTACTCTAACTGACGACCCTTCACCCTTTGTTCCAATTATTCTCCAAGTATTGTTGATATTCCCAGATTTCAAATATTTTTGATATTCTTCTGAGGTACGAGCAAAACTTTCAATTTCGGTTGAAGACTCTACTCCTATATTTTTAAAGAAATCATGAAATATATCAACAACATCACTTCCCTTATATTTAAATTTATTATCTGAAGACTCTGGTTCTGTAATCCTAAACTTATTAACTTTTCCTCTTAATACTTTCGTTGCCCTTTCTGAATATTTTAGAGAAGGAATCGCATATTTACGTCTTGTAAAAAAATTGAATTTTGTATCAACTCCAATATGTTCAATTAAATTTAACGTTGATAATTTTGAACGGATAATTTTTTTTAACAAAGGAACCATTGCAGTAGCAACCCCTTCAACATGAGAAATAGTTGCTAGTTCAGTTAATATTGCCTTACTTTTCTTTAATTCCGACTTCCTATAAACAAAATGTGGATTATATTTTTCACTATTAAAAAATTTCTCCTTCTCTTGATTAAGATTTAGCGGTGTTAGTGCATATGTAACTGGAAGCTGAAGCCCCCCAAGTTGATGCATTAACTGTTTGTATGAGATTACCTTACGTACCTTGGCCATATATATTCATAATAAATTATTAATCCATTATATATTATTATACGGTGGAATAAAATATACTTCAAAAAATAGTATTAGTAATCGGGGGAATAATGTGTTGAATGTATTAAATCTTTTGTCCCTGGAAAGGAAAGGTAAGAACATAAAGATCCATCTCGCCCTTTGCTCACAAAACCAGTCATTTCCAATGCTTTTTCTACTCCTGATCCATATTCTACATCAACTATTCTTAAAGCAACTCCCAAACCAGAAAACGATTCAACTTGGTTTATATATGAAATTGTACCTTCCTCTGGAATTCTATAACTTATAACATCAGGAATCCACAAAACCGATGCATGTTTTTTATTTAATAAAAAATATGCAGTTAAACACCTAGCAAGACATGCCTCCCAAATTGGATTACGAGGTTGATTATCTAGTTTTCCAATTTTAAGATGATATAAATGTTGGGTGGATCTTAATTTTAATTCACGAGGTTTTTTAATTCGTGTAAAGGATATTGAATACGAATTTAAATCTTGAAAAACATCAATACATCCTACATTAATAGATTCCATTATCCTCGGTAAATTTGCTACAACATAATCATATGAATCCTTTTTCCCAACTTGCTTAGTATCATCGTTTTCTGTTTTCGAAGAAAAAAATACTGTGGCGCTCCATCTCTTAAGTTATCATATCCAGTACGCGGAAGTGCATATGGATCTATAGGTTCCCGCCATG
>DAOOWV010000008.1:0-41908 GCA_035371485.1 Candidatus Dojkabacteria bacterium
CTTTCCCATATTTACTATAAAATTGTGATGTGTTGTTGCAATCATTGCATCACCAATTCTAAATCCAGTCATTTTTAAAGGATGTTCAATAATGTATCCAGCACTTGTTGTAGGATATCCTAACTTTTCCTTTTGCTCTTGAGTAATATTGATAAATATACATCCAGTTGAGTTCATCGGTTGTTGTTTGGCTTTTCTTGATGCCCATTCATTAACTACATAAGTTGCTTTTTTAGTATCACCTTTGAAAAGTTTAAATTTCGCTGAAAGAATTATTTCTTTTGAATCATGAAATCTGCTTTTGTCATAATCATTTTTTAGTTCTTGGGCTGTTAGTTTTTTAACTTTATTATTCGGTGTTAGAACTTCTACCTCTTCAATTACTTCTCCTATAAAGTGGGTTCCTCCATGTAGATTATTATATACAGCTCCTCCAATTGTTCCAGGAATGTATGAATACCATTGTAATCCAGTCATACCTTGTTCAATAAGATACCTGATGGCATATTGTAAATTCGTTCCTGCGGATAGTGTAACGGATATTCTTTTTTTGTCAGATTCATCATAATCAAGGTCAGCAAATTCATATTGTAAAGTACCGGTCTTACTATCAGCTTCCCAACGAGCTACGAATTTTTTTGTTTCCTTTTCGGATGTTTTTTCTGTTCTAGCGTTTTCAATCTGTATGTCATTCATTTGCATTCTTATTGTTAATCCACGAATACCTTTATCGGAGATTAGAACATTGGATCCTCCTCCTAAAATAGTAATTGGTATTTCTAATCCTCTTGCTTTTATTATTGTATTGATTAGATCTTCTTTTGTAGTAGCCGTAAAAAGAATGTCTGCAGGTCCTCCAATTCCAACTGTGGTGTATTTTGCGAGAGGTTCGTTTAGCTTATAATTTTTAGATGATAAATAAGAAGTGAGTAATGATAAATTATTGTCGTTTGACTTTGTCATTGTTTTCTTATTTAAGTTAGTTCTGTCAATTAAATAACATTTGTTTCTTCGTTTTAAGTATAGCATATTTCTGTTGTTTGTTGTATAATACTATCGCTGTCAGTAGTTGTCATTGTTGTTAAATAATTTGTCATGTTTATCACTATGTCAGATAAACCCAAAAGTAAAACCAACTACACGCTTATTGCGGGCGTAGTTAAATTTGCTTATAAAAAGGCAGGATATCCTGAGGTTTCCAAGATTGCAAATGAATGGAAAAAGGATGAATGTTTCCACGAGATTATTGTTCGTTTTGTTTCAGGGACAAGTTTTGGAATTCAATTCGTTTATTATACAGATAGCGAAATTTTGTATGAGGACTGGAAAGTGAAATATTTAGATAAGATACGTGATTTGTTGTATGCACACGACATAAATACCTCTCGTTCAAGTAAGATTGAAGAAGTTATGGCTGATGTAATTGTTAGTAAGGCTTTGCCAGCTCACCTAGAGAAAAAATAGGTTCTTCTTAGCTTAATAGTTGAAACTACTGACAGCAATATTAATTTTCTTCTATTAATTCCTGGGTAATTTTATAAAGATCTCCTGCGGAAGCAAGTACAATTATACAATCCTTTTCAATTTTCTCTATTTCCTTAATTTTTTGTACTGTTTTCACAAAATCTTCGGTGTGAAAAGTAGAGGTGCTTTTGTTTTCACGAGTTATGTATTCAACAAATTGCTCAGAATCAATAAGTTTTACATATTTTTCTTCTTCTCTGGTCGGTTTAAAGATATTTGGGATTAATAAATAATCAGCGTTTTTTACAGCATTAGCGAACTCTTTTCTAAAAGTATAAGTTCTTTCGTGACTGTGAGGTTGAAATACAAATATCAATTTTTTATTTGGAAATTGCTCCTTTACCCCTTCAATACAGGATTTAACTTTTTGAGGATTGTGTGCATAATCCAAATATATTGGACTTCCTTGTATTGTTTTACCTTTGAATTCCATTCGCTTTGCAACACCGGGGAAATCTACAAATGCGGCTTTAATTTGTTCATGAGAAAATCCAAGTGCTAATGCAGTACAATAAGCTTTAAGAATGTTTTCTTTGTTATAGGTTCCAACAAGTGGAGACTTAATCTGATATGCCTGTTTTCTATATTTTTCAACTTCAATAATATTCTTTTGTGGAATTTGTTTTAGTACTTTGCACTCATTTTCTTTCTCTGCATCAATAACAATTGCTTCTTGAGTTGAACTTAAGAATTGAACGAATGCACTGTTGTAGTCTTCTTGATCTTTGTAATAATCAGTGTGATCAATGTCGATATTAGTAATAACTGAGATAAAAGGATTTGGGGCCCTATCTAAAAATTGTCTTTTATATTCACATGCTTCTACGACAAAGTATTTGCTGTCAGGATTCACGTTCCATTCTTGATTAATTTGCATGATTTTATCACCCACAATGAAGTTTGGTGTTTTATCTAATTTATGAAGCATCCAAATTATGAGAGAAGTTGTTGTAGTTTTTCCATGTGTGCCTGCAATTGCAATAGTCTTATAATTCTTGCTAAGAATCCCTGTTAGTTGACCAAGAGTAAGCGTTGGAATTTTGAGATCTTTTGCTTTTTCAATTTCAGGATTGTTTGGTAAAATTCCATTCGGAATTATTACTAAATCTATGTTTTTATTTATAAATTTTTCATCGTGTTGCCCTTTATAAAGTATCCCTAAATCCTCCCACTTTTGCCTTGCATTCTGATCGAGAGAATATTCTGAAGCTGTTACTTTTTTACCCATACTCAAAAGCTGTGTGATACAGAATTGATTGAAGGGACCGATACAACCGATGAAGTGAACCTTTTGAAATTCTAAATTTTGAATTCTAAATTTTAAATTTAAGTTGTTTTTATCATTTATCATTTATCATTTTTCACTTAATTTAATAACGACAGTAAATCTTCCTTCTTTTTCTCCAGTATCTCTTGAACGAGTATGAGAGTAAAATCGTTTATCAGTATAAGTGTCAATATCAGATTTAAATATATTTTTTTTATTCACTCCTTCACCTATTAGTTGGTTAATAGTTGCCTTTACGTTATCAACCATATATTTACCGTTTTTATCAGTAGAAACACAATCTTTCCAGTAATGTGAATTAATTGGATTCCAGAACTCATACCTTACTGATTTAGCTTGAATTGATGGTCCTAAACCAATAATCAACGTTTGGGGATCGGTATTATATAGCTGTTTCATTTTTTGAATTGTTTTTTTTGCGGTACCATTATCTGTCCATTTAATTCCACAATGTGCAAGTCCGATGACGTGATTTGTTGGGTCATACAAAAACATTGGAACGCAATCTGCGACAATTAACATTATTGCGATATTGGGATCATTTATTATTATACTGTCTGCTTCAAATCCATATGGTTCTATTATTCCCAGCTTTTCGGAGTTTTTGTCAACCTTTATGGAATTATTATGTACTTCTTTTGAATACATATAGGCTATTTCTTGTTCTTTAATATTACACTTGTCAAGAAAATTCTTTCTGTTTTTATATACAGTTTCTTCATCATCATAAATAATACTCATATTACCATCTGCTATAGTGGAAATGAAATGTTTAAATCCTTTTATTTGGTTTAATTTTTCTATTTGATACATTAGTTATGTTATCAATATTATCAATCCAATTAAAACTCCAAGCTTAGTTAACAAATCGGTTTTCTCCTATATCACTTATCACATATCACCTATTCTTTAAATTCATTTGATAATTCGTTCAATTGCGTTTGTATCATCCCAATGATATTCTGTTCTTCCAAAACATAAACTTTGTTCGTGTCCCTTACCAGTAGAAATGATTATGTCACCTTCTTTGGCATTTTCTATTGCTTTTCTAATTGCATCTTCTCTACTTTTTACACTATCTTCTGTAAAGCTATAAACAGTTTTGTTTTTATTGGTTTTATATAATGTGCAATTTTTATTGATTTTTTCTTGCTCCTCATATCCACTCATGCCTTCAAGAATTGCTTTATTAATATCTATTAATTTCTCAGTACGGGGATCTTCAGCTGTTAGATATATATTGTCTGCATAATCATCGGCAATTTTACCCATTGCAGGTCGTTTGTATCTATCTCTAAGTCCAGCACATCCAAAAACTACATGAATTTTATTATGTGGAAGGGAATTCAAACTTTTTAGCGCTTGTTCGAGTGCATTAGGGGTATGCGCAAAATCAACTATTATCATAAAAGGTTTTTTCTGAATAATATTCATTCTTCCTTTTAGTTGCGGAAAATATTGAATTGATTTTATAGCTTTTACAATATCTTCATTAAGACTGACAATTGCTCCTAATGCTCCAAGAAAGTTTTGAACGTTATACTCACCTATCATAATTAATTTGGTTCTGAGTTCTGAGTTCTTCGCCTGACGGATGGGCAGGTGAGTTCTGAGTTCTTTAGAAATATTGATTGTTAGTGGTATTTCAAAAGCATTTTCCCTATGCGCAATTTGAGCTGTAATATCAGCTTTATCATTATCATCGCAGTGGCAGTAAGTTATGAAATTTACTTCTTTTTGGTTTATGACTTGGGAAATATATTTGTCAGAATCAGAATTATCATGGTTATAAATTATTGTGGCATTGGGTTTTAAATGTGATGTAATTAAGCGTGTTTTGGTGAAAGCATAATTTTCCCATGTTTTGTGATAGTCAAGATGCTCCTTGGTAATATTTGTAAAAATTACTGAATCAAATTTTAATCCAGTTACTCTTTGCATTGCTATTCCGTGTGAGGTAACTTCAATAATAATGTGGGTGCAATTTTCTTTTTTTAATTTTAAAATCATATCTTTTAACTGCTCAGGTGCGGGGGTTGTAGTGTGAAGTCCAGTATCAAATGATTTTTCTGTATTTTTATATCCAATTTTTGCATTAATAGTTGAAATAAGCCCTACCTTATTCCCTGCTTCCTTAAGAATGTGGTAAATCATATTTGAGGTTGTTGTTTTCCCATCAGTTCCAGTTACTGCAATATATTTTTCTTTTGAATAATCAATATCAAATAGTGGTAGAATATTACTCTCTTTTATCGCATTTAGAATTTCATCATTATCCCATTGCCTAAATAGTTTTTTGAGAAATAATATCTCATTTTTTGTACAGTCATATTCTTTAATATCAGGTTCTTTTTTGTGAAAATATAAATCTGCTAGTAATCTTAATACATTTGTAAATTCAACTATTGGGGTTTTGAGATTTTTAGCTTTGACAAATTCCTCATTATTTTCTGGAATCGCTGGACTATAAATCACTAATATTGTCTTAGTGCTAATAATTTTATCATTATGTGGGATTGAAATTTTGACTTTGTCCTTTAAAATCTCAGTACGTTCATTTTTTTCAATGTTGCTTCCTGTAAGATTATAGCAAGGGGTAAGTTTAATGAAAAAGTTTGCTAGTTGTGATACTCCTGTGCCTCCAATACCGAGAAAATGAATTTTCAGTTGTGAGTGCTGAGTGCTGAGTGCTGAGTTATTATTCATTTTGTGTTTTCATTTAACTTAAACTCCTAACTCATAATTCATAATTAATCACTAATTTGGATTTCTGCGCCAAGTGAATTAAGATTTTCTACTATTGTTGGATATCTTCTGTAGAGATTGTCAATATTATCAATTGTTGTTGTACCTTCAGCTGAAAGTGCAACTAACAAGAGTGCATGAGCAGCTTGGATTACATCGGATGCTACAACCTTCGCGCCTTTAAATTCTGTTGGACCAAAAGTAATTACTTGATGAGGATTTGCCATAATAAGCTCACCTCTCATTTTTCTAATCATTTCAAAAAACATAAGTTGAGTTTCGTACATATTTGAATAAATTCTCATGTTTCCAGGAGCTTTGAGTGCAAGAACTAATGCCTGTGGAATTAAATCAACAGGATATCCTGGCCATGGTTGGTCGTTAACTTTGTCGATGTTCCCTTTAAAATCACGTTTACAAACTAACTCTTGTTCTGCAGGAATTAAAATATCGTTACCGTCAATTTTGAAATTTAGATTAACTTTGCTGAAAAAATTTAAAACTTGAGACATGTGTTGAGGTATTGCATCTTTAATTCTTAAATTTCCTCCAGTAATTGCACTTGCTACAATAAGCCCACCTATATCAATATGATCAGGAATTATTGTCCATTCTCCTCCAGATAGTTCTTTTACTCCCTCTATTTCTATTCTATTTGTACCTATCCCTTTAATTTTTGCTCCAATAGAGTTAAGAAAATTACACATATCCTGAACATGAGGTTCACATGCTGAGTTATAAATGATCGTTTTACCTTTTGCTGTTACTGCTCCAAGAACCAAATTTTCAGTGCCTGTTACGGAAGCTTCAAGTAACCAAATATTTTCGTTACCGATCAGTCCATTGGTTGTTAATCGATATTTATCACTTTTGTCAATTGACACACCTAGTGCTGATATTCCCTGAAAAAATGTATCAAGTGGGCGATTTCCCAATTTACAACCGCCACTACTCTTAATCTCGGCTTTCTTAAATCTTGCTAAAAGGGGGCCTAAAAACATTAGTGAGGCTCTTTCTTTATCTGCTAATTCATCATCAAGAATACACGAATTTATGTTTGATGCATCTAAAACTAATGTTGACTTATCAATAGGTGTTACTTTTCCACCAAGAATTTCGAAAAGCTGAGTCATTATATTAACTGATGAACTTTGGGGTACGTTGTGAAGTGTTATGGGCTTTGAAGCTAGTACACACGCTGGAATAATAGCTAAAATCGAATTTTTATTGGGCTGGGGAGTAATAGTTCCGTTTAGCGGTTTACCGCCATTTATTTGAAATGTTGACATTTTAATTAATTAATAATTAACAAAGAATAATTATTGAAAAACCTTTTCTATGATTATGAAAATGTTAGCATAAGTAGTATATAAAAACAAGTGTATTAATAAAGAATAATGATAAAAATGACATGATGTTTTCTTTTGAATATTGTTTGAGATGTGATGATTTGATATTGTTAAATATGAATGAAAAATTTCTGGGAAAATATAGAAATGGAACGACAAGACTAAAACCGTGGAATTATTCTTGGAATGGGTATTATTTTATAACGACTTGTGCCAAGAATAGATTTGATTATTTCGGTAGGATTGTTGGTGGAAAAATGGTTTTGAATAAAATTGGTAAAATTGTTAATAAATATTGGTCTGATATACCCAATCATTTTATAAATGTGTATATTGATGAATATATTGTTATGCCAAATCATATTCATGGTATTTGTTGATGAATAATAAACCCCGTAGGAACGCGATTAATCGCATCCCTGCGGGGGAATCACAAAATAATATGATTGGTGGTATTACGGAATACAAGAATCCGATGTTACATGTAAATATTTCAACAATAATTCGGTGGTATAAGGGGAGATGCACATTTGAAATTAACAAAAAATATCCAAATATTAATTTTGCATGGCAATCACGGTTTTGGGATAGAATAATAAGAAATTATTATGAATTGGAAAGAATACGTTGGTATATTAAAAATAATGTAAAAAAATGATTATATTAATTTGACCATTTTATCAAACTGTTCTCCCCTATCCCATTCATTCAAAAACATATTAAAACTTGCACCTGCAGGACTTAAAATTATTGCATCACCTTTTTTTGCAATTTGAGTGGCCTTTTGTATGGCATCTTTCATAGTTTTGTAATAGCCATATGTTGGTGTGAGAATTTCTGCATTTTTCATAGTCTTTTCGAGTACTTCTCCTGCATCTCCATCAAACAGAATAAATGCCTTTACATATTTTGAAATATCCTGCATAAGTGGGGAATAATCTGTGCCTTTGTAAATGCCTCCGGATATAAAAATTACTCTTTTATTGCCATCTGCCGAATATTTTTGTCCAAAGCGTTTAATTGCCATGTGTAATGCTTCTGCTGTAGTTGCAGAGGTGTCATTATAAAAGTCAATTCCATTTTTAGAAACAACAAATTGTTGTCTTCCATAAAGTCCTTTATAATTTTTAATGGCTTGTTTTATTGTTTCAATATCGATTCCTATTGATCTTGCTGTTGCTACTGAAGATAAAATATTGTATTTGTTGTGTTCGCCTTCAAGTGAAACATTTGTAATTCGAGAAGTTTGAAAAAGTTTCACATTGTTTTCATATATTGTATTTAGGTTTTGGCAGTAATAGTAATAATTAATTATTTTTATTTGTGGATTTTCTTTAATAAATTTTTCAATATTTTTCTTATTCAAGCTATAAATATTGCATATTCCTTTTGTCTCTTTGGGAAACTTAATTGTTGTTTCATTGTCGATGTTAATGATTGCAATATCGTTTGGTCCTTGATTTAAAAAAACTTGTTTTTTGCATTCAATATAATCGTCCATGTCTGGATGCCAATTTAGATGGTCTGGATAAATGTTTGTTACTACTGCAATTTGTGGACTTATTTCTTGTTCTCTCATCCCATCAAGTTGAAAACTCGAAAGTTCCAATACAGAAATCGTTTTGTCTGTTATATTTGGTAATTCGATAATAGCATTTTTCCCTATGTTGCCAGCAAGAAGTGTGTTGTCGTAAACTTTTGAATTGAAAAGTAATTTTTGTTTATTTTGAATTCCTGTTTCAATTATTGTGTGTATTAAAGATGTGGTAGTACTTTTACCTCTTGTGCCAGTGACTCCCAATTTGATCCCTTTCGCTTTTCGGTGAAATAAAGCCATCTCCATTATAATTTCTGCACCATTTTTTCTTGCAATTTCAAGGAATGGATTATCTCTTTTTATTGCAGGGTTTCTAACGATAATATCGGCCCATTTGAAGTCTTCTTCTTTATGTTCTCCTAAAATGTATTCAATATTATATTTTTGTGTAAATGGTTTTAATTCATCAATAGCTTTGGCAAGTTGTTCTTCGGTTCGCATGTCTGTGACTCTAATTTGGGTGTTTTGCTGTGCATAGTATTTAACCATTCCTACTCCCCCATCGTTAAGTCCAAGCCCAAATATAAGTACTTTTTTGTTTTTATGGTACATATTTATATCCAATAAGTAATATTTTGTAAATATATTGTATCAGATCTAAATAAAAAATGTTTTTAGTTGAAATTTAAATTTGATTGAATGGGTATTGGCTAACTATAGTATATGTAGGCTTCATTGACCCATTATCATATTCTACTTTTAATATTTGGTTTTTAACTATTCTTACAAAAATAGTGGCTTGTCTTGTAGCCTCATCTACAGAAACGTAAGTATCAGCAGGGTTTTGTCCATCATGATACCAAGTGGTTCCGTCATGATGACTAAGAGTTTGCATTTGAGTAAGTCTTGGTGCGATTTGGGGGCTTAATGTCCCATTCTCTTCAAGATATTGACTGAATACTATCGTTCCCATAAGTCCTAGCGGAGAACCAGTTGTTGATTCATACATAAATTTTTTAATTAAATTATTAATTTAATCAACTAACCTATAGCCCTGTGAGCGATAGGTTTGAATTATCTGAGGAGCTATATTGTGGTCAATCATTTTTAATCTTATTCTTTCAATACATTTGCTTATTGCATATAGAGAGTATTTTTCATTTGCATCTTCACCCCACATAGCATTTGCAATCTGATCAAATGGAACAATTTTCTTTTTATTGTCGACAAGTTTAATTAGAACCCTTTTCTCAATTGGAGTGAAAATCGCAATTTTTCCATTAATATATATATCGTTTTTATTCTTAATAATTGCTTCTCCTACATTTATTCCAAGTTTTGCTTGATAAGTTATAGATTCTTTCCACATTTTAAGTTCAATAGGATTTTGCAAATCTGGAATTGTTGGTTGAAATTTTGGAAATAATTTATTTAATTTTGTGTTTAACATCATATATTCACAGATAGCCATTCTTTCATTCCATGAGTATTCTGTATAATGTCGGGTTTTATTTAATCTCTCCATCAAGATCATATAAAATATTTCGACAATTGTTGCATCTTTTCGTGCAAAAAGTTTAATGATATTCTTATTTTTATTTTGGGATGAATACTCTGAACAAACTGAACCAAATCTTGTTGGCATTATTATAACCTCTTTGATATCTTGGAATATATTTGGACTTATATCTGATAAGGATTTGTAAAAAGTTGGAAAAACAGATCTAAATTCTTTTTCAATTTTATTAAATTTAAATGGGATATAACTTGAAGAAAATTGTTTTAATAATCTTTGATATTTTTGTGGAAATCTTTTCATGTACTCAAAGTCGTAGTAAGGGCACAACTTCCAAAAATCTTTTGATTCGTAAATCTTAAGTTCTGGGAAGTGAATTGCTCTTTTATGACCTGGAACAACATAGGGAAGAACGTAATATTGTGATGTTAAATAAAAGCGGTTTTGTACTCTATCGGTATAGGACAGCAAACTTTTAAGTTCTGTTTCCTGAGTTTGTATAAAGGATATTTTTATTGGGGGCGGTGTTTTATCACGGAGTTTCAAATAAACTCATGTTGTTAACTTATGATATCTTATTAGATTATATCACAAGCACCTATTAAGGTCAATGTAAACCGTCAAAACCTTGTCAAGATTAAATAAATGTATATATATTGTTAAATTAATTTTGCTCGAAGATATGTAATACCATCCATCATCAACAACAACTGGAGCTTGACAGTATGGATATGAGCCATGTGATTTAACCCTAGACCTCGTTATAGCTTTAGGATTTTCACCCCAGTCTTTTCTAAGTTCTAATATTTCTGATGGAAGATCTGAACCACAATAGTGACAATGTGTATTTTCTGCGGTAGTAGGCACATCTTCTTCCGGTACGTTTTCAACAATCTTATCAGTTGAAGTTGCAGGTAAAAACCCAATAGCAAACCATACCAACGTTTCAAGAACCTCAGGGCTATTATATAAAGGGCATGAACTGCAATTATTTTACGTATATCTTGATCTTTATACCCGATTGACATTAAAAGTGAACATATTCCAGCATTTAACTGTATTTCGCTCAAAGATTCCTTACCATTATTATTTCCAGTATAATTTCCAACTCTATTTATTGATGGAACATCTGTAGACGGCTTAATCAATGGGGGGGGATATATCATTTGAATATTCAATGGTAAGTCCACGAGATCTGTCTTTTGCTCTAATTTTTATTGGAACTTTTGTAATGTCGCCATTTGGAAAAGTATGTTATATACCATTCTGTATATTGTTATACCACTTGAAGTACTTTCATTTACTAGCTCCAAAAGCACAGTTGGGTTATCTGGATCTGGACATTTTCCATCCTTTATTTTCTCAATTTGATTTGGGTATAGAGGAGGAGTATAGAAATCACAAGTTGTTAAGTCAAGATTTGACTCTATTTTTCCTTTGCGAAAAGCCTTTGTAAGTTCTACTAATCTGGGAAACTTGATGGGTATAATCACTTGCCAATTACTTAATTGATTTCCAAAGTCTTGCACAAGATTTCTCAATCTTTGGTGAAGAGGAAAAGTGTTTATAAATTCATCTATGTTTTTCCAGAATCCTAAATCAACATATCGAAGAGCTTGATAATTAAATTCTGATGGGTTGGTAGAATCCACTTGTTCTGGTGCAATATAGGTTCTTATAAAATATTGGTTTTTAGGATCCCAAATTATGACCTTTTTTGCTTCATTTATATCACTTCTTAACCTACTCATTATTACTCCAACTGAATTGTTTTCTGGTAGACGAACCAGATTTCTCCAAGGTTGAAGACAAGTTGTTTGTGGAATTTCCCTTTGATATCTGTCTTTTTCTGATTCGAATAAAAATGAATCTAACTCTCTCATTTCTTCTCTAGTTAATCCTTGTTGGTTATGTGCATTTTCAAGTATTTTCATAATAATACCAATATCCTTTCTAACTTGATACTCTCTTTGTGCAACATTGTAGAAGCCGTCTAATATTCGATCCCAACGATGCTCTTCAAATTCTAGGCAATTTCCATCTGCTCCAGAAATTCTTACAATTTGGGGACTTGATATATCACTTGTATCAAATCCTGTAATATATACACCAGCATTCGCGATTGCAATTTCAATTCTATGATCACTACCTATTTCAATTTGTATGTGAGGAGCAAAGATATATGCGGGATTTTCATTCATAAATTGAGCAGTAATGGATGTGAGATGACTAAAATAATCATCACCTGTTTGCTTGGATTCAACTATTTTTTTCAGTAATCTTGTAGATGCTTCATTACCAACGTTTTCAATTGATACTGTTTGGTCCTGATTTGGTCTTTCCGGTTGTTGTTCAACTACTGGTTTTTGTCCTTTCGGTCTAAATATTTTTCTGAAAAGCGACATGTTTAACTTTATAAAATTATTTGAGTATTATCTACTATAGGTCTTAATTTATCTTGACTTTATTTTGACATTGCTTTTCAAACATATAAAGTTGATTCTTTGTCAAGGAAATGTCAAGAAGTATTTGTTTAAAAGTTACATAATATACGAGAACTGTCCGTGTTGTGAAGAATAAATATAGATCTACATAATTTATAATAAGGTTTAATATGCAAGTAGTTGGAAAAAAATGCCCTAATAGTGAAGACCTTGATATAGTAAATGCTACAATATTAAGGAGTATTAAAGATGGAAATTATCCTTCAGTAAAAGCGGAACTAGATAAGCTTCCTGATGCCTCAATTTTAGAACGAAGAGTCACTGGTTATCTTGGTGATGTTTTAAGTCAATATTTAGGTTTATTTTTATATCCTTCTGAACAAGATTTTAATCCATTAAATCCTAAATATTTTTCTAAACTTGATATTTTCATAACAGTATTACCTTTATTATTTGAGATTGATTATAATGTTAGATTGGCTAATAATTATTTTTCTTTTTGTAATTATGATTCATTAAAGTTAATTTGGAAAGATCAATTTACTCAATTACTTGATTTATTTGAATCAGAGGGAGATGATATACAAGTTTGCATACCATATATTCATAGAATGTTAGTTGTTTGTCAAAGATTGGGGCTTTTGACAGATGAACAAAGTAAACGGTTGGGTGCATTTTCATTTAATTATGACAGTTCTTCTGCGAATTTTTATACTGATTTTTGGGCTGATGATACTGCCTGTACACGTTTAAGTAACGATGTAGTCGATTTATATCGGAAAGGACAATGGATGTATATAAGTCGATTTCTGGATTTTATGTTTTTATATTACGGTGTTGAAGATATTAATATTGCGAGAGAAATGACTGATCGAGTTATAGAAACTTTAAGTGTTTTGGTTTACGAAGACTTTACTAATTTACTTTCAACTGGAAAAATAGGTGAAGCGAAGGATTTATTTCAGCGTGCTTTTTTAAATTGTATGTTGACTCGTGAGGTATATGAACGAATGCTAAATGAGTTAGATGAAATATCACAGATCAATTAAAAGGTGAAAACTAAACATACATTATTTCAGCAATATTTGCATATCTTAACTACAGACATAAATACCTTAATAATATTGAACGGAGGTAGAAAAAAGTTTTAAATACAGTATGATGAAAGATATTAGACGCTCTCACATTATTGAAACTTAAGTATTTCCCAACACACCATTGCATCTGAAAGACCTCTGTGTGAAACGCTATCAATTTTTAAGTATTCTTTAATAGTTGAAAGTTTGTGATTTGGCAAAAAAGGAAATTTTTGTCTTGCAATTCTTACAGTATCAATTAATTGACTATTTATTGGTGAAAGATTATATCTTTGTAATTCTGCCGAAATGAATCTAAAATCGAAATATACGTTATGAGCAGTAAATGCTAGGTCTTCAGCAAAATCCCTAAAAAGTGAAAATCCCTTTGTTGCATCAACACCTTCCTGGGCCATTAAATCATCAGTTATACCAGTAAGATTGGTTATAAAGGAAGGGACTTTATTTACAGTTTGAACTAAAATGTCTAATCTGTCAACAATTCTTCCATTTTTAACCTTTAGTGCTCCAATTTCAATTACTCTTGCAAATGAAGGTGACAACCCAGTTGTTTCAACATCAACAATAACATAGTTATTAGTTTCTAGATCGTAGTGTTTGGCACTGGGATTTCGATAATTGCTCAATAACATAATAAATCATTATTAATAATTTCTATCTCTTAACAAAACTCTTTTAGTAAATCTTCAATTTTTCCTTCTGGTTTTTGATTTACTAAAGCTCCCTTCTTGAGTGGTGAATATTTATCAGTAATTGTTGGTGCCTCTTCTTTATATATTACTCCGATTGGAATTTTGTCTTTTTGGAGAGCTGTTTTAAGTGCTAATGCCTTGTCTGTACAATCATATTTTGTTTTTGAGAAACCACTCTTGGGTTTATCACTTTCATCTTGTTCTAAACCGTAAACAGTGTCTTTATAGTAAGAAAGCATATCTATTTTGGTCCATGTGACGCATTGCATTATTACATCGACAATTGCAAATCCTTTATGTTGAATTGCTTGTTTGAATATTTCTTTCATATGTTGTGGTTTTCCAACAAAAGCTCTAGCGACAAATGTTGCTCCGGAAGCGATTGAAACCAGGACAGGATTCATAGGTTGGTCAACTGTCCCATACGGATAGGAAACTGTTTTTACTCCACAAGGTGTAGCCCCTGAAGTTTGACCAGTTGTTAGTCCATATATTTCGTTGTTATAAAGAATTACTGTTATATCTTCGTTTCTTTGTGCTGATGTTATCCAATGTTCTGCTCCTTCCCACATCATTGCCCCATCCCCTATTGTGGATATTACTTTTAAGTCATGATTAGCATATTTAGCACCAATAGCTGGCAACATTGATCGTCCGTGAAGGGATTTTACAGCATAGGTGTTAATTTTATCGGCTCCATTACCGTTACATCCAATATCATAGGTAATTACTATTTTATGTGGGGGAAGATTAAGTTCAGCAAGAGCTTGAGGTAAAACATTTTTAACTGCATAAGCTCCACAACCGGGACACCATGTTGGTTGAACTCCTGTATTAAAATCCGTTATTTTTACTGCCATGTTATTAATTAATAATTAAGAATTAATTCCATCATAGATGGATCGGTTACTTTCGTTTTATATTAATGTAACCGAAATGATCAATTACCTTTTGTCAATTTAAAATTTCTAATTTCATCAACAAGTTCATCTTTAAAGAATGGTTTTCCATCAAATCTTAATGCCATTGAATCTGGATTTATTCCTGCCAGTCTTAGATCTGGTAACAATTGTCCTGTTGAATTGTTTTCAACAAGAATTACTTTTTTATATTTGCTTGCAAGTTTTGAAAGCTTTTCGTAATTTAATGGGAATAAATATTTTATCTGAAGGAATCCGAATTTCTTACTAGATTTATCTTCATTGAGTTCAGTGATTGAATCTATTATCGCACCCTTGGTACTTCCCCAACTTATAATCAAAACATCAGCATCTTTTTCTCCATAATATTCAAAATTATTAATTGCTTTGATAATTGCTTCATTCTTTTTTAATCTTTTGCTTTGTTGATCTATACGAACATTACCGTCTTCAGTAGAATAACCCTCCTGTGAATGTTCGTCACTACTAGCTAAAAATATCCCCCCCTTTAGTCCTGGAACTGTTCTTGGAGATATACCGTCGGGGGTATCTAGACTATAGCGTAGGAAAGGTTTTTCTTTAATATCTTCTTCATTGATAATTAACTTGCCTCTATTAATTGGAATTGGATGTGGAAATTTAGGGGTTGTATAAAAACTTTCAGCAACATGTTTATCTGTAAGCATTATTACTGGAATTTGATAAACATCTGCAAGGTTTAAACATTCTTGAGTCATTACATAAGCTTCATATGGATCTCCAGGGGCACAAACGATTCTTGGATATTCACCGTGGCCTGCATACTTTGCCATATTAAGGTCTGATTGTTCTTGCCAAGTTGGAAGTCCTGTAGCTGGTCCAGATCTTTGAGCATTAATAATTACTAGTGGAATTTCTGCAATACCCAACATTGATATGAATTCTGTCATTAAGTCCATTCCCCCACCCGATGTTCCGACCATTGCTCTAACTCCACCATTTGATGCTCCCATAGCCACTCCAATAGCCTCTATTTCATTTGATGCTTGTCTTACTACAATTCCTCTTTCAGGTCCATGCAAAGCAAGATAATGCAATATATTGGTTGAAGGAGTCATTGGGTAGGCACTGTAAAATTGACCTTTTCCAGCAATAAATCCTAAGCCATTAGCTTCATTGGCTGTAATGACCATGGTATCTTTTTTTGTTTTTGGAGGGATAATACTAAAATCTATATCTTTGGATGTTCCTTCAACAAGTGTATAACCAATTGATGCTGATTTTTTATTGTTATTTTTTACGTCATCTCCTTTTTTCTCAAAAGTCCAATCAATTGCTTCATAAAGACTATCCAGTCCAAGATTGCAAATAGCCATTATTACACCAAGTTGAAGTGAATTTTGCATTATTAGCGGAATTTCATTTTTTTCAAGAATTTCTTTAATATTGAGATCAATTAAATGAATATTCTGTTTTTTAAGTAAAGATGTATCTGCTGGGACGATACTTTTATCAGCTATTATTACTCCATTTTTATTAAGTTCATCTGCGTGTAAGCTAATTGATTCAGGATTAAGTGCTAATAGAATGTCAATTTTTTGAGTTGAAGAATTAACGGGTTTAACTGACACGTCAACTTGAAAAGTATTGTGTCCTCCTCTAATCAACGATGGATATTCTGTATATCCGAAGGTAAATAGTCCTAATCTTTGGAAGGATTTTTGTAACATTAGTCCTATTGATTTAATTCCAGAGCCTGCTGGACCAGCAACCTTTATTGCTATATGATGTTTCATGTATTTTAGAACTTAGAACTTAGAACGTAGAGCGTAGCGGCGGGGTTATATACTTGAGTATGTGGTTATTTATCATTTTTGAGCTTATGAATTAATCCATTTAGCATTTTAACAATTTCTGTTAATTCAATATATAGATCTTGATATATGTTATCCGAAATATTTATAATGTAACTTATTTAATTTTATATATTTTTTTTGTAACCTCGCCTATATCATTTTTAAGTTGTGGGAATGGAACACCTTCTCTCGCTGATATACCCTCGAAAATCCAAAATACTCTTTCACTCATTCCAAATCCAAAAGCGGGAGGCATTCCATATTCCAGCATTTCCACAAAGTCAATATCTAGCATTTGTGCTTCATCGTCTCCTGCATCTCTTAGTTTCTGCTGTTCAACAAATCTTTCATATTGATCAATAGGATCATTTAGCTCTGCGAACGCATTTGCCATTTCAGTCCCAGCTATAATTGGAAACACCCTATTAACCCTTAATTCATCCTTTTTCTTTGATAGTGGAGATAAAAATAATGGAACATCAGTTATAAAGATAGGTTGAATAATAGTTTTTCTAACGATCTTCCATAAAGCATCAACAATTCTTGACCTGTTATTGATTTCTGTTGATTTACCATCATGTTTTCTGTATATCTGTGTTAGTTTATCAATTGAATCATTAAAAATATCAATATCTCCGTAAAATTCCTTCATCGCTTGTTCGTAACTTTTTTGTGGCCAACTGCCGTCTAAATTAATCTTCTGTCCTTCAATTTCAAAATCAAGTTTTCCATATGTTTCTTTTAATATAAATTGAAACATATCTTGTATCATCTGAATTCCTGTTTCAAAATCTGTATATGCTGAATAAAACTCCATTGCAATATGTTCTGGAAGATGTTCGGCATCTATCCCTTCATTTCTAAACCTTGGACCAAGATCATAAACTTTTTCAAATCCTCCTCCTAACAATCTCTTGAGTGGAAGTTCGTGTGAAATTCGTAAAAACAAGTTTTGACCTAATGCGTCATAATGAGTTACAAAAGGTTTTGCATCCGCACCTCCGGTTACGTGTTCTAAAACCGGAATATTAATTTCATAAAATCCATTGTCATCTAAAAATTTTCTAGTATTTCTCCAAAAAGATGCTCTTCTAATAAATCTTTGCCTTATTTCTGGATTCATTGTCATGTCCAGATATCGTCTTCTAAATCTTTCATCAATATCATCTAATCCATGCCATTTGCCCGGTAAAGGTCTTATTGTTTTGGATGCAACTTGTAAATTATGCACAAGAATTGAAATTTCACCGGTTTTGGTTTTGGTTACTTCACCATAAGCTGAGACAAAGTCACCGATATCCAATAGATTTAGATGTTCCCAACCGAGAGTTTGGTTTGATATATTTGTTGATTCAATAGTGTCTTCTTTTATGTATAATTGAATTGATCCCGAGGAGTCCTGTAAATTTGCAAAAATTATTTTACCAATATTTCTTAACGACATAATTCTTCCTGCTACCCATAATTTCTGGTTTTCGAGATTTGAAAAGTCTTCTCTAATCTTTTGATTGGCAATTTCTTTCTTTACATTTGTAGGATAGGGGTTAATTCCTAATTGTTGAAGTTTTTTTACTTTCTCAATGCGTACGTTTCTTTGGCCAATTAAGTCGCTTGATGGTGACTGGGTGTTCATGAGTATCAAAAATAAATTATAATTTATTATACATACAGATCTTTTTTTATGCAACAGAAAAATAAGAAAATTAATGTTTAAATTTTAGAAAAGTTGATATTATTATCTGGAAATAAAGGTTGTACACAAGATTGTACATTAAAGGTTTCTGGTGCTGTATTTTGGGGATCATAGTCAATATCCATAACTGAAATATGTCCATTAGGATATATCCTTATTTCAATACATCCACCAATAAAACCATGGGCCAACAGTCCTTTAATAATTTCAATAATTGCTGAATTATTGTGAATGAAGCTTGAAATTTCTTCAGCTGTTCTATAACTAGTAGGAAGACCTTCATCAATAAGTCTAGCCTGAGCACCATTTGTTGTATCTATTGCGTTTATAATCCTGACAATGGAATCGATATCACTATTTGGGTCTCTGGGCTTTGCAGTTAATAATGCGACCTGTTTTTTTTCTTGAGCATCTGTTAAATATCTCCCTTCATATTTAAAAAATTCTGAGGTAGCAAGTGATAGATCGAACATAATTCGTGCGTGATTATTTTCCTGAGATGGTCTTCCAACATGTAAAAAAATGCCATTGATTTGTTTACTAGTTAATACTTGGACTAATTCAGACCCTCCCCTAGGTTTCCATCTGCCGTTTTCCCACAGATCTATTTCTGTTGTTTCAATATTTAATCTAAACATTGGGTTGCCAGGTCCTGCCGTTGAAGAAGTACGTATTAGTAAAAATTTTCCATCACCATCGACGACCTTTGGAATACCGTATGATTCTTCTATCTTTCTTAGCTCTTCATAAATTTTACCAAGATGATTTTGTGAAGGATCACAATCGAGGTTTAAATTTGCTAACAATAATTCATAAAATAATTCTGGGTTAGTAAAGCATGTAGCTATTGACGAAAGTGGTCTTTCAATATCATCAATATTACACATTATTAATGAAAGAATTAACTTTCTTAAAATTTTAGGATCAATGATAAAAGCTTGAGCTAGTGATGGATGTCTAAAATACATCTCATCTGGGTTGGCAATGAGTTCACTACCTACAGGTAAATAAAATAGTATTGAGCTGTTTCTTCCATGAAGAATGGAACATTCCCTTCTTGAACATAATCCACTTTCTATGGCCATAAGTGTTAAAACAAATTATATTAACAAGCATTATATACTATTATGAGGTTAATGAAAAGAGGAGACAAATTTAAAATATGCACTAAATAGCAATAAATTGAAAATTACATCCAAATTAATATTATTATTCCTAACAATATTCTGTAAATTCCGAAATATATAAAAACATTGGTATTTAAAATTTTTAGTAGCAATTTTATTGATAAAAGACTTGCTATAAAGCTAGAAATAAAACCAATTATAAGAATTATTATTGATTCATCTACAGAACCTTGGATAATTTCATAAGTTGTAAGAAGTGATGTTCCACATAAAATAATAGCTGAAAGAATAAATGAAAATTTGATTGCAACCTCCTTTTTTAACCCTGAAAAAATTCCTGACATGATAGTTATTCCTGATCTTGAAACCCCTCTAAAAAAAGCAAGCGGTTGTGAAATTCCTACAATTAAGGCATTTAAAAATGTTATATCTTTTATTGATTTTATTTTTGATTTTTGTGAAATTTTATCAATGAATAAAAATAAGATTCCTATCGAAATTAACCCTACTGCCATTCCAATTCTATTGTTTGTTAATTCTTCAATCTGGTCTTTTATTAATATTCCGATAATTACAGCAGGTATGGTTGCTATCAATAACTTAGGAATTACGAATAAATTAAATTTTGCTTTGATTTTTAATCTCTGAAAATCATCTTTAATAATTGAGAAAATGTCCTTATTAAGACCAATCAATACTGCGAATAAACTTCCTGCATGTAAAATTAGATCAAATGATACTGATTGGATTTGCCAATTAAACAACATAGGAATTATTCTCAAGTGTGCAGAACTTGAAATTGGCAAAAACTCAGTAATTCCTTGTAATATTCCTAATATGATTGCTTGTAAAGTTGACAATCTGATTAACTATTAAATGATATATGATAAGTGATACATGATAGAGTTATGATATTTTTTCATCTATCATATATCATCTATCACTTAAAACCAAATATGCCCAGGAAAGGACTTGAACCTTCACCTCCGTATTAGGGAGACAGCGACCTCAACGCTGCGTGTCTACCAATTCCACCACCTGGGCGAATCTGAACTACTTTTTTAACGTTTCTCTCATTAGTGGTGAGGGATTAAGGTGTCTACTCTGCCTTCACATAAGTTTTGGCAGATTCACAACCATGTAAGCAACGTTGTTGCTACAGGGTTGGAACAATTCAACCACTCCCGCCTGTCAAAACATAAATTAAATTGTCTGGCGTGTAGGTGGGCATCAAGAAATAACAATTGATAAAGAATTATTTCGACTTCGTTTAATTACTTTTCACCTTTCACTTGTAATCTGCCGAAGGAGCTCGCACCTTACACGAGCTGAACACGAGTTATGTTAACTCGTAATTCTAAAGAAACGATTCCCTCATTCGGCAACCTCTTTCTCAACTCAATAATCTGCCGAAGGAGCTCGCACCTTACACGAGCTGAACACGAGTTATGTTAACTCGTAATTCTAAAGAAACGATTCCCTCATTCGGCAACCTCTTTTTCTCAACTCAATAATCTGCCGAAGGAGGGAATCGAACCCTCACCCACTTGCGTGGACAGGATTTTAAGTCCTGCGTGTATACCTATTCCACCACTTCGGCCTTCAATAATTAATAATTAAATCCACCAAAGGTGGATCGGTTACCGTTTTTATCTAAAGTAACCGAAAAGAATAAATAATGATTATTAATTATTCTTTGTTAATTGTTAACTAATAAAAGGTGACGACCGGAATTGAACCGGTGCATAGCAGTTTTGCAGACTGCGGCCTTACCACTTGGCTACGTCACCAATACTTATTCATTAATCCTTAGTTTTACGAATTTTAATCTTACCGCTTTTGATTATATCACGTTCGGTTGAGTCTGTCACAGTTTCACTGCTGTTATCTGTTTCATCTTTTTTAGTAACAACAATTACTTTGGGATTAATTGTTTGTTTATTCTCAATACTACTATCATCTATATTTTTACTTTCAGTATTAGATATTTCTTTTCGTAATGATTTAGATTTATTACGTTTTTTTCTAAATATAGTTAAGACTCTAATTATTAAAAAAATCATAATCCACACGACACTTATGTAAGTCATTGTAACTTGAAGTGATAAGGATCTTTGAGCGATCCAACTAATGACAGTTGCTAATGCTTTTGTTGAATTTTCAATAGGATCGTATGGAATATGTGAAGTATTAAGATATTTTTCAACTACTGATGAAATAGAGGTAATATATTCCTCAGCAATATTATTTGAAACATTTATCATACCTTGCAAAGCAATTGATGCCAATGTTATTCCCAAAAATGCTAGTAACCCATAGATAATTATAGTAGTAATCTTGTTCCTCGGAATAAAAAGAATCATTAATATAAATAAAATCACAAAAACAATAATTGATGTAATTTTTGTAGAATTTATTGCTGATAAAGTGGTTTTAATGGTTTTTTGTTCGATAGATCCTTTTTCAATTTTAATAATTGATAGTTCATTGGGTTTTTCATCTAAAGGCCACATACTGTTATCTGGCAGAGAAACATTAATTTCCAAATTATCTTCCTTATTCCAGTCGTAAATTTGGTCGATTGCTATGTCAATATCTTTTTCAAAGTTTTGATCAATTATTTGTTGAGATAATTGAATTCTATATGTCGGAGAAAGTTCTTCACCATACTCTCTAAGTAACGATTCTACAATTTGATTCTGAATTGGATCTTTTATATAACTAACAACTTCTGTTTCTCTGAAGAATGACTTTGCTTTTTCTTTTGAGTCAAAAACAAAATTTATTGATATGAGTATTGTAAATATGAAAAAAGATAAATTTGTAAAGAAATATAGTAATGTTGATAATATGAATCTAAATATTTTCATGTATGATTGACGAAATTAAAATCAGAATATTTTATCATTTAGCATCATTATTTTCTACTGGTAATTCTTTTTTATTATATTTTTTGTAAAGTTTATAGCATATAAATATTATTAATAATCCGGTAAATACATAAGCTGCATTTTCTATTTTTGATACATAATCAGCTAATTTTCCCCAATTTTCTCCGAATAGCATGGCTAGGTATATTAACGTAAAATTCCAAACAAATCCTCCTAAGAAACTGTTAATAATCAAAATAGGTATTGAAAGCTTTACGACACCTGCATATATACCAATCATTGATCTAATTCCTGGAATAACTTGTGCAAAAAGTACTGCCTTGCTGCCATGTTTCGAATAGGTTTTCTTTAATTTTTCATACTCATATTTGTCTACTCCTATTAGTTTACCTGCTTTTTCTATCACTTTATCACCGAATATTCTTCCAATAGTGTAAAGAACAAGTGATCCGATTACTGTTCCGACTGTAGCTGAAAATATAGCTACCCAAAGATTAATTTCTCCTTTATAGACAAGATATCCTGCCCAAGCCATCACTAATTCTGAAGGAATAGGAGTAAAGACACTTTCAATTATTATTCCTACAAATATGCCTAATGCTCCATATTGAGTCATTAAATCAAGCATCCGCTGTACTAATTCTCCCACTAATTTTTAATAATAATTAAATTCTCTGCCCTGCTACTCTTTTTTGATCTGTTGGGAACAGGGTTGCTTCTCTAATATTATTTAGTCCAAGCATTTTTTGAGTCAATCTTTCAAGTCCAAATGAAAAACCGCATTCTGGAGGCATTCCAAACTGAAAGGCCTGTAAATAGTGCGAATAATTATTTTTATTAAGTCCAATTTTATCCATATTTGAACTCAGTTTATCATATTCGTGAATTCTGTGTGTTCCAGAAAGCACCTCGAGTCCCCTAAAAATAAGGTCAAAGGACAATGATTCATCTGGGAATTTAGGATCGTTATATGTATAAAAGTTCTTATCTTTTTTAAAATTTATAAGCCACACAAATTCTGAGTTGTGTTCTTCTTTTGCCCATTTACATAATTCTTTTTCATCATCAGGATCAACGTCTAATTCTTCTCTTTTACTCGATTTACCAGTTCTTTCCTCAATAACTTTAAAAGCTTCATTAACTTTTATTACTGGGAACCGTGGAAATTCATCTTTATTAAGTGTCGGGATTTCTGCATTTAGTAAATTAAATAATTCTTTACAATTTTCATCTAAATCGTGAATAATATCTTTTACGACTTCCTCAACTACCATCATTGTGTCGAGATATGAGTCAACAAAAGCCATTTCAGCGTCCAATTGCGTTAACTCCATTATATGTCTGGAAGTATTGTGTTTTTCAGCTCTAAATACCGGGGTTATTGTGAATACTTTTTCAAAAGCACTTACCATTATTTGTTTGTAAATTTGTGGACTTTGTGCAAGATATGCTTTTTTACCAAAATAATTTACCTCAAAGACATCTGCACCACTTTCTGAAGGAGCTCCCATGAGTACGGGTGACCTAAATTGCATAAAACCTTGCTTTACAAGAGAGTTACTGAATGAATTTATTATTTGGGCTTGTACTTTAAAAATGGCTTGTCTTCTGATATTTCTCAAAGATAATGTTCTGTAATCAAGTTCTGTATCTTGATTGGCATCTATCTCGTTTTTATTGTAGGTTAATGGACTAACGTCTTTTACTTTAGTAATTATTGAAATTGAGGAAACCAATAATTCGTATTTATCTTTGTTACTTTGTACGGTACCTTCTGCTGATATTACAGTCCCTATTTGACAATCATTTAGTTTTTCAATTTGTTTACTATCTTCAATAACTAATTGAGTTGAACCGCTCCCATCTCTCAAAATTACAAAACAAATCTTTCCAAGGTTGCGAATATTATCAATCCAACCGGCAGTTTTCACAGGCTTTCCGTTGTTTTCACACATTTCTTTTATTGAAATCCGTCCCTCCATCTCAATGTTTATCAAAATTAAATATATTATGTATCACTTATCACTTACCTAAGGTCTTATTCTTTTCATTGTTCGTGGGAAGGGAATTGTTTCTCTAATATGTGTTAATCCACAAATCCACCTAACATATCTTTCAAGCCCAATTCCAAATCCACTATGTGGCACTGATCCATACTTTCTTAAATCTAAGTACCATTGAAAATCATCCATATCTAACTTTTCTTTCTTAATTTTTTCGATCAATACATCGTAATTATCTTCACGTTGACTACCACCAATTACTTCACCATAGCCTTCTGGAGCTAACATATCTGCATTTAATACTCTTGAATTATCTTCTGGATCATCTTTCATATAAAATGCTTTTGCCTCTCTCGGGTATTTTTCAACGAAAATTGGTGTGTCAAACTGCTTAGTAAGAATTGTTTCGTCATCAGCACCTAAGTCATCTCTATCTTTTATATCGGATCCTAATCTTTGAAGAATCTTGATTGCCTCTTTATGTGTTATTATTTGATATTTTTTATCAGTACACTTTTCAAGTGCTGAAGTATCTCTTTTTAGAATTTCTAATTCTTTACTGCATTTGGATAACACATCATTTATTATTCGTTGGGTTAATTCCTCCTGTAATTTCATGTTCTGAGCATGATCAAAAAAAGCCATTTCTGCATCCATCATCCAAAATTCATTTAGATGCCTACGGGTTTTACTCTTTTCTGCTCTAAATACTGGCCCGAAATCAAATACTCTACTAAACGACATAATTGCTGATTCAAGATATAACTGTCCAGATTGTGTAAGATAAACGTGTGGACCATCTTTTGCATTGTCTTCCCATGCTGGGGTATATGGAACCTCAAATAAAGTAGTTGTGCCTTCACATGCATTTGGTGTAAGAATTGGTGAGTCTATTTTAGTGAATTCTTTCTCAGATAGGAAACTATAAATCGAGTTAATAATATTGTTTCTCACTCGTAAAATTGCCCACTGTCTTTGAGATCTAAGATGAAGATGTCTATAGTTGAATAAGAACTGGATACTATGTTTACTTCCATCTCGTTTTTTTTGAATTGGATAATCTTCTGGAGATAGACAAATAATTTGAGCATCTGTGATTTGAAGCTCAAAACCATTTGGTGAGCGGGGTTCATTTTTTACAATTCCAGTGATTGAAACAGATGATTCAATGGTAATTTTCTCTAAACTATCAAAGGTTTGTGCTGGTAAGTCTTTTTTTGATGCAACAGCTTGTACTGTATCAAATCCATCTCTTATTTGTAAAAAGATAATTGAACCAGATGAGCGTTTATTATTAATCCATCCGTTAATGTTTACTACCTGGTCTATATGTTGTTGAAATTGGGGGATTAGAACTTGTTTTGCCACATTAAGAATGAATTAAATAATGTATCAACCCATTAATTATAACAAATGATTTGTTTAATTACAAAATATTGAAGTTCTGCTTTTGTTTGTAAAATGGTTAAAGATAAAGGGCGGGCCGAAGGCCCGCCCTCATGTCTCGAGTTTAAAAATCAAGTAAAAAGAAATTACTTGACAAATCCACTGATTACTGGGATTTCAACCTTTTGACCCTGGTATGACTTGATACCAACATATAAAAGGTAGAACCAGAATATCACTGGAACACATGCGAGTACAACTGTTACTGATAATACTACAGTAAGTACGATCATAACAATTCCTGCATATAATGATTGCATAACATCAAATTTTACCTTTCCCCAATTTGGTGTTTCCTTTTCTGTTAATAAGAAAATGATACTTGAGAGTGGAGCAAAAAGGTAGCAAAGAAGTGCAATAGTCTTTGGTTCCATTCCTGTGCCTTTTTTGGTTTCTGGAGTAGTCACTGTTTGACCATTAACTTCTGGTGCTGTTGGAGATTTGGTATCTGCCATTGTGAAGTAATGATAAATTAAATACATAAATTTATTCGACATTCTTAGTATATATTAATTCTAAAAAGAATGCAAACAAATAAATACTCGTTGCTTTCAGTTTACTATTTACTGAATTTAGCTAGATTCCCCTATTCAGTTTGTTTTAACTGTCTTATAAGTTTTTCATACCAATTTGGCTAGGTATCCCATCTTATCTCTTCTAAAGCCTAATTTTCTGTAATACTCTCTTGTTCCCACAGCAGATATAACGAATATCTTTGAAAAATTGTTTGATTTTGTTATTTCAATTGCCATTTTAATTAATTGTTTTCCGATTCCAGTATGTTGAACTGTTCCTATATGACCTATTTTTTCGCTATTTCCATATACATGAATCTCTCTTATCATTGCTCGATTTTTTAGAAATTCAGGTAATTCTAAGATGGAGTTTTTGCTACTATCCTCTATTGGTTTTCTTCTATCAATAATAGATAGTCTCAGAAAGCCTAAAATACAGTTTTTTCTATTTATTGTTTCAGTCGTGGCTTGAATAAAATATTCATTTGAATTTTGTACTTTGTATTTTATGATTGAATATTCAATCTTATTGGTTATTTGGTTCTTTCTTATTTCCCTACAACGAATACAATTACATTTTAAATTTTGCGAGCTCATATATTTCCAGATCATTTCTCGTAAGTTAGTCTTATCATTGCCTGCAACAATCTCTGTTGATGGAATATCTCTAAAAACTCTACTTATTCTACAATATTGCGGTACAATTTGTTTAATTTGTGATATTGTTTCAATTAACTGTGTTGTCGTATAGGGGGAATATTTTTTTTGAGAGTAAAGGTTACATAGCTTAGTGTTTGTAATAATTGATGTAGGGTAGATTTTGAGTTCATCGGGGGCAATTTCGTTTATTAAATCTTTGAATCCCTCAATATCTTTGGAAGGTGTGCTTTGGAATAAATTAAGCATGTAATGAATTTGAATTTTGAACCCAAATTGTCTTAAAAGCTTTACTGACTCAATCGATTGTTTGACTGTGTGAGCTCTTCCATTTATATCCAAAATATCGTTAAACATCGATTGTACCCCAATTTGAACTTTAGTCACACCGAGCTGTCGTAAAAATATTGCGAAATCAGTAGTTATATAATCAGGTCTTGTTTCAACAGATATGCCAACACTTTTGTGTTCTGAATTTTCATTTTGCTTTTGGAGCTTTTCAAGGTATTCCAATAAATCATTCGTTGATTTTTGATACAGTCTTGGATTTGGGTTAATATTATTTAATGCTTCAAAGGTTCTTGCAAAGAAAAACAAAATATATCTCCTTGGGTAATATGAAAATGTTCCTCCTGAAATTATAATTTCAATTTTATCAGTATTGTGTCCATTATTTTTAAGAACTTCTATACGTTTTGAAATTTGAGTATAAGGGTTGTATTTTAATGTATTTGCTCTTGCACATGCTGGCTCCGAAGGAATATAGCTTTTAGGTACATTTGAAATTGAAGGACAAAAAATACATTTTCCTGGACACGGATAAGGTTTAGTAAATGTTGTAACTACAACAACACCTGAACTACTTCTTATTGGCTTCTTCATGTGGTTATGGGTTAAGGGTTTTGGGTTATGAGTGAAATTTTCCTGAAGTGAATCTTGATGTTGAATTACAATATTTAGGTTAAGAATTTTACTGTTTTTTGTATTCATAAAGTTCCGAGATCCATTTTACTTTCAGCGTTTTGAGTTTCTCTTAAATTTGTGCATATTAAATTTCCAGATCTAAATAGTTGTTTGTCAAGTATATACTCATTTTTATCCTTTCTACCAGATTTGCAAAAATGAAATACTCTCCTGGCAAAATTTAAAATTCAGAATTAACTCCTAACTCCTAACCCAGCACTCATAAGTTCTATAGGTATTTGCTGACTTCCAGTAATTTACTAAGTACATAGCAATTTTGTTTTGCGGTCTCAGTATCTTTATCCATTATCATGACATCGTCAAAATATTTATTAAGTTGCTTACTAATAGAAGAAAGTTTTTTTAAATATTTTTCAATATCTTGAACTTTTGAGAGTTCCTTGGTAAGGGCTAATATTGATTTGTATAGTTCGTCTGTTTGTTTTACTTTAAATTTTGAATATTGATCCTTAGGAGTGCAAGGAGATTTTTTAAGAATATTTCTTATTCTTTTCAGTGATTCCGTTAGGTCGGCAAACCATTTTTCATTCGCTTTGTCAAGGTTTTGTACGATTTGAAGCTCTTGAGAGACAACAGCTAAAGGTTGATCATTAATATAATTTATAGCGTTGTTGATATAATTTTCAGTGATATTTTTCTTTTTCCAATTATTTTCTAATTTGTTGCTAATTAGTTCAATTAGATAATTTGCGTTTTCCTTATCCAATTTAATGATATCAATGATATTTGAAATTGTTATATCGCTTTTGCTTTCAATAAGTAATCTAATTATTCCTGAAATTAAACGTCTAATTCCAAATGGATCGTAACTTCCCTTTATTCTGAATCCTGCTTCTATATATTTTTTTATAAAGGTTAATTTATGCGTTAATGCAAGGTTGAATGATAAAATATCAGTGGGTACAATATCCATCTCATTAACAGGTCTGTGAATATTTGATAATAATTCAACAATTTCATTTTCAACATTTCTTTCTTTTGCATAAATTGTTCCTACAGTATATTCAAGAGCTGGGAATTCTGTTACTAAGTTGGTTCCTCTGTCAAAAAACAAGTAATTTGAAACTTTATTAATTAATTGAAGTTGTTGTTGCGAAATTTTGGTAAGTGAGGCAACTTTAGGAAGTAATTTAGAAAATAATTCCCTTAATTCAAATAAATTACCAACTTTTTCGTGAATAGTAATGTTTTTGATGTTTTGGGAAAATTCTTCAATTGTGTGTTTTTGATCTCTCTCATAATAAAATAGTCCATCAGATAACCTTACGTTAACTACTTCTTCCCATCCTTGTTTTACGGAATCTCTGTTTTCTGGAATTTGTTCTGCAATACTTACGAAATTGGGTTGAATCTTTCCATTTTTGAATACTGTAAAACTTTTAAGATGATGCCATAAAACTTCGGTAATTATTTCTTTTGGCATTTTTAAGAAAGACTCATTATAGTTTCCAATAATTACTAGAGGAGTTTCAACCATATAGGACATATACTGAAGTTGCTTTGATGAAAATTTAATTTTTACGTTGTTTTCTTCTTCAATTTTTTGGATTTGCTGTTTAATATTGTTTATTCTTTCTTCATTTGAAACAATCACATTGAATGATTTGAGGGTCGAAACATATTCTGAAGGATTTTTAATTCTTATTTTTGTTGTTCCTGAAGTTCGTGATCCATATGAAAGGGTTGATGAGCTAGCTGTTCCAATTTCAATAGAGATTGGAATAGTATCGAGGACTGTTGTGATCCAACGAATTGGTCTTATAAATGAAACCTTTGTTTCATCCCATGACATTTGTTTATTTGTTTGAACCTTTTTAATTAGATCAAGACAAAAATGTTCGAGCTTGCTTCCAGTAGCTGACTTAACATCTCTTGGAATGCACAAGAACACTTCATTATTTATGCTTATTTTTCTTAATTTTCTTATTGATGTGTCATTTTTTTCAGCAAAAGATCGACCTATTTCGTTAATTCTACTCCCTGTGAATGCTTTACTTGCAGGAGGTCCAATTATGTTTTTTTCTGTTGATTTTATGTCAATATCCTTCAAAATTAAAGCAATTCTTCTGGGAGTAATATATGTTTCATATTCTTTTATTGATAATCCATTCTTATCAAGTACAGAATTTACCAAATCACCTTTAAGCTGTTTATAAATACTTTGTGCTTCTCTTGCTGGTATTTCTTCAACACCATATTCTATTAAAAAATCCACGTTTAATAAGTAATAAGTAATAAGTAATAAGTAATAAGTAACAAGTAATTTGAGTTAAAGTATCCACTTGTAACCTGTTACTTGTTATTCGTTACTTGTTTTTTGTTCCGTAATAATACTTCTTTAACTATCTCTCGCATTTTAGAGAAAGTATTGTGCCTTTCTAGTGGGCCTATTGCTCCCCTAGCGTCTAAAATGTTGAAAGTATGTGACATCTTTAATACGTAATCATATGCTACTAATGGTAAATCATTTTTTAAACAGTTTTGAGCTTCCTTCTGATAGAGGTTAAAGAGCTTTTGTAAGGTGGTTATTTCAGCAAAATCAAGAGAGTAAGCACTTCCCTGTTTTTCAGACATTTTAAATAACTGTGCATATGTTACATTTTTGGACCACATAATATCCCAAACAGAGCTAACTTGTTGTATTTTCATTACTATTCTTTCAAGTCCATAGCTGATTTCTAATGTGGGAATCTCAACTTTCATACCTCCTAATTGTTGAAAATATGTGTATTGTGATATTTCCATTCCGTCATACCAAATTTCCCAACCTAAACCAGTAGCTCCTAATGAAGGATTCTCCCAATTATCTTCAACAAGTCTTATGTCATGTTTGTCAGGCTCTAATCCAATTGTCTGTAAACTTTTAAGGTAAATGTCAATATTGTCTGCTGGTGCAGGTTTTAAAACCACCTGATATTGAAAAAAATGTTGTAATCTGTAATCACTATCAGCATATCTTCCATCTGCTGGTCTTCGGCTTGGCTCGACATAGGCAACATTCCATTCATCCTCTATTAAAGCATTTAAAGCAGTATTAGGATTACTAGTTCCTGCCCCTACTTCGATACCGTAAGGGAACATTAAACTGCACCCTTGTTTGCTCCAGAAATTGTTTAATTCGGAAATTATGTCCTGAAATGTTTTTATCATACTAGTATTTTACCACATTTCAGGCTAAGAAACAAACGTATGAACAAATTAACAAACGAACAGATTAAAAAGTTAATAAGCGGGAAAAATAAGAAAGATTAATTATTCGAAACTTTTCACTAGTTTACTTGTCATTTTGTGGATTTTCTATTTTTTTAACGACTTTTTTGACAACCTCTTTGATATTTTTTGCAGTTATTCTTGCTGCTGAAGAAAATTGATGTCCGCCTCCACCAAGCTTAAGGGCTATATCATTAACATGGATTTTAGGATCTGCTGAACGCAAAGAAACTGAATAATTTGCCATATTATTTTCTTTAGATTTTTGAGTAATATATGTTATAAATCCAGCTTTATTTGGTTCAATATTTTTAAGATATTCTTGCGTCCATTTTGCAATAATCATTTTAAAATCATTAATCTTTATAATGTCCGACATAATATATTTTTCCGTAAATTCGTCAGAAATATATGAATAATTATATCCTTTTCCAATTGTGAGGTTTTTAAAAAGTTCTTGATATATCAGTGATATGCAGGGAGGATATCGATTTGATTTATTGTAAATCTCCTCAATATCTAAACCTTTATCAAGTAGATCAAGGGTAACTTTAAAGGTTTTGTCTAAATGCTTATTGGGCCACAAAAATCTATTGGTTTCAAGTAATATCCCGCTTAACAGAATTTCTGCCGTAAAAATATCAAGTTTGTAACCTAATTTTTTAATAAATACGTTATATACTTCCTCACATGCTGAAGAAAGAATGTTGTTTAGGTATGTCGCATTTGATGGCCAGTTGTTTTGTACGTGATGATCAATTACAATTAATTGATTTTTTTTACATATTTCACTAAAACTATCAAAATTATTTAAAGTTATTCTCTTTGGTGAATCGATATCCATTAATATTAGTAAATCAGGTTGTTTTTTAGAGACAATTTCTAACGAATCTACAGATGTAATTTCGTTGAAATTCATAAGATATGACAAATTTAATGGTTTTACTCCTTCGAGATTAGTAATGATCTTTTTCTTTTGAAATTTGGTGTGCAAAATATTGTACAAGGCTAAAACTGAACATAATGCGTCTGGATCAGCATTTGTATGTGCTGAGATATAGATGCATTTAGCTGATTTTATTTGTTTTTCTATTTGGGGAACAAGAGAGTAACCAGTAGGTTTCATCATGAGTTATGAATGATAAATTATGAGTTATGAATTATTGTGTTTCAATAGTAGTATAGCTTGTGATTTTTTAAAATACAAAATTCAACGATATTTGTGTGATTAAAAAATTTGTTTTTCAGAGGAGGTCCGAGAAGGCTGTGGAGACAGCTTTCAGCTGTCTCCACAACAATTCAAAATTACTCATCTTTACTTTTCTTAGTGAGGGTAGCAACAATTCCACCAATTGCCAGTATTGATACTGGTATAAGTAGTAACCACCATAATTTGGATTTATTTTTCTCTTCGCTTTCATTTACTAAACCCAAATTAATATCAGATAATTCATTATCTGCATTTAGTGTAATTTCTTGTTCCTCACCAAGCACATGTCCTTCAGGAATATCATCTGAATCAACTTTAACATTGTAACTTCCTGGACATAATTCAATCTCCCAATATCCATTTTCGTCAGTTTCAGTATCAGTTGAATATTCCCTTCCTTCATAGGTGTAAGTAAGAGTTACTTCGATATCCTGGAATGTATCTTCACCTTCATCTTTCTTTTGATTATTGTTTGAGTCTTTGTAGACATAACCAGAAACTTTTTGTTTTGTTTCGCATCTTTGAGTTTCTGTACCTAATACCTCTCCTTCCTCTTCTTCACTTCCTTCTTCTGTTGTATTATTGTTTATGTTGTTGTTCGGACCTACCAAATTTCCGAGCTCGTTAATTACTATTGTTACACCTGCTGAGGCTATATCTCCATCGTTATCTGTTATATCAACTCTACAATAATATGACCCAGGGGATAGAGATACAGTTGTTGTTGGTGCTGTTCCACCACATATTCCACCCCATTGATATGTGTAAGGTTGATTTCCTCCCAATACAACAGAAGTTAATAAGATATCGGCAATTGAACTGATTACAGTTCCATTGCTATTTGTTTGGTTAGAATAAATAATTACGGACGGAAGATTTTCTGAAGTTGAAATAGTTATTTCTCTTTCAGCAATATCTCCATCTACATCAGTTACAGTCACTTTGCAGGTATAACTTCCGGCAACTCTATATTGTGCTTCAGTTAATGAGTAAGTTGGATTTGTTCCACTACAGTCACCACTCCATAAATATGTATATGGAGCATTACCACTGAATACATTAGCAGTAAGTGTCATTGGAGTACCTTCAACAACATTTGCCGAAGGTGTTGCTGTAGTATTTACTGTTGGTGCAAGATTGTTAACTGTTACAGTTACTGTTTTCGTAGTACAAGTATTTTCTGAAAACATGTTATTCTCAGTTGTTGCTTCACAAACATTTAAGGTAACTGTATAAATTCCCTCGTGTGTATATGGCATATTAGGAATTGTAATATCTCCCGGAGTAACAAATTGTCCAAGGAATACATCTCCTGCTCCTAATCCATAATTTATCGTGGCGTACCATGGTGAATCATCTCCATGTAATATTGAATACAATAAATCTTCAGCACTTGGATCCATACTTCCCGATTCTAGGAGATTTTCAAGTTCGGTAATTACATCATCAATAGTCATTCCTTCATCTGCTAATAGATCATCGAATAACCCCATCTCATATAAATACCAAGGTAGGCTTAATGTACTTGGATCTGTGAATGATGCTGTAAATGATGCTATGTCTCCTTCGTAAATAGTCTGATCAGCACTAAATGTTACTTCTGGAGTGACATTGTTGATTGTAATTGAGAATTCACAATTTTGATAGCCTTCAGTTTCTACGTCACAATCACTTCTATTACCTGCCATATCCATTACGTAGTAATTAAAGGAATAAGTTCCTTCTTGCAATAGTGATGTATCTATTGGGAGTGAGTAATCACCAAAGGTAATATATTCTTCTGTTTCATAATCTATCAATTCATTTAATGTTCCACCAAGTCCACATCCATCATATCCGCAACCTGCCATACTTATGTCGAAATCATTGGTGTAATTTGCATCTCCTAGTCTTCCAGAATATGTTACTTCAACGTGAGCTGTATCTAATTTTAGATTGTCTCTCATTGATTTACCGTCAAGAAATCCTAGGTTTAGCATATCACCTTCATTCAAAACTATATCATCTGTTGTATCGATTGTTGGAGATGTGTTGTCAACAAAGAAATTATAATAAGTATTGAATTCATTTCCAGCCATATCATAGGCTCTTATTAATACTCTATACCTTCCATCAACCAATTGAAGAGTATTATAGTCACAGGAGATAGTCCAATTATTTCCAAGTCCGATTACATTGTTAACATCAGCACAAACCAATATATTTTCATTTATGCCGTTTTGATCGTTGTCATCAATATCTATGATTCTTATTGCAACTCTTCTTAGATTGAAATTATCAGTTGCTTTCCCTGAGAAAGTGTAGTTTCCCTTTACATATCCCTTCTTTTGAGGAGTTATAATTTCAACAGTTGGATCAGTATAATCAAAGTTTAGGTTGGTCATATATGCAGTAGTTTCTATGTTGCCAAAAGAATCTTCTGCTAATGCTTTAATATCATACACTCCCTCAAATTGTGGACCCCACCATGTATCCCAATCAAGTTTGGTTGGTGTTTCGGCGTAATCAAATGTGAAAGTTGGATCAGTGGGCCAATCAGTTGAAGCAGATTCCTTAATGAAGATATATACCTTATCAATACCTGAATTATCTTCTGAAGTTCCTTTGATAAAGATATCATTATTGAAATATCCGTTACTATAGTCATAAGTAAAATATGTATATGGAATTTGTGTGTCAATCTTTATGCTTGTTTGTTGCCAAGCACTATAAAAATCAACACGATCTCTGACTCTTGTTCTTACATAAACTAGGTCATCATTGTTAATAATTCCAGTTAAATCAACTGTTCCAGCACAATTTAAACCATCCCAACTTGTTGGTATGTTAGTCCATGTTCCGGCAGTACCGTTAATTTGATATTGAATTCGGCAAAGTTTAATTCCTGATGCAGAATCTGTTCCAGTAGAACTGACCTGAAAAACCTTAGCAGTATATCCATTTACGACTGGAGTAATAACTGGGGTTGTTACTGTTGGATTTTTTGAATCAATAAGTCTATCGATACTTGTGCCATCTGTACAATTTCCAGCTAAATCACATGCTCTCATATTGATGTTAACTGTTGTGTAATCTAATCCAGAAAGATATTCAATATAGCATTTTTCACCAACGGAATCGTAGTTTGCTGGTGTCCAAGTTGAACCATTGTCTAACGTATACTCACACGATTTTGTATCGAGATTTAAATCGCTAACTGGCATATAAATACTAAATCGATTAACATCTCCACCTGTGTTTTTACCTCTTACGTAGGCTCCTTCGTAATCTGTTTCAACAGTTACGCTTCCAGCTATTGGAGACGTGTTATCAACAATGACCTTTATCCATTTAACCGAAATAGTAGCATCTTTATTTCCAGCTTTATCTCTAGCTTCTAATTTGATTGTATACTCTCCATCGGGTAAAGTAGAGGTGTTCCAGTCATATGAAAGATCAACTTTTGGACCGTCATCATATACAGTATTTAGACCTCCTACTGTTGTCCCACCCGAATTTTGAATAACAAAATAATATCTATATAAATTTTGATCTTCAATAGCTCCTTTAATATCTACCAATCCCTTTACGTGTTGTCCATCGGTTAAGTTGGTCAGTTCAACTAATGGAAATATTGTATCCCAAACAATTTGAACCGAATCACTGTTGGTTTGCCCTAGTAAATCGGTAACTTCAAAAGTTAATGTATAAATACCATCAGTTGTAGCACTAAATGTTGGATAATAATCTGAAGGACTGCTCCAGTCACTTAATGTCCCATCTGTTGACGTCCAGTTGAATGAATCTAACCCAATAATTCCTGCATCAAAAGTTGCATCAGTTATTGAGATTGAAGAATTTGTGAATCTATCTGCACCAGCATAGACATAAGGTATTGTTGCATCAACAGTTAAACTACTAGTTGTACTAGATGAGTTACCAGCTTTGTCTGTAGCGGTTGCTGTTACCACGTAAACACCATCTGATAACGTTGCAATTACATCTGCGGAATAATCGGTTCCAGAAATTGTTGCAAGATAGTTATTACCATCAACATTCACAGATACAGAATCTATATTGAGATCAGTTACTGTCCCAGTGATAGTTGGGGTTGAATCTGAAGTTATCGTAGGTGAAGTAATAGTAATTATTGGAGATACTGTGTCTACTGTTAAACTCCATGCAGTTGACCACCCACTACAATTTCCAGCTAAATCACAAGCTTGAGCTTGCCATAGATATGTTCCGTCAGGAGTAGCCCCTGCCTGAATGAAGGTGTTAATTAAATTGGTTCCATATTGTGTTCCATTGGCCATATAATTGTAAACAACAGGACTTCCACTATCAGATGAATTTGACCACACTAGCTTTGGAGTATTATCCTTGGTGAACCCATTATCATATACTTTGGTTGAAATACCACTATCTGTAGTAACTTCTACATTTGAAGGAGTTGAAGGTGCGGTTTCATCTTTAACTAATCTAATTTCATCAGCAGAAAGATATCCATCGTCTGTTTTTATAAGTACTATACTTGAGCTGGTGTTTAGTTGATGAGTCCCAAGAGAGTACCATCCAGACCATTGTCCGTCAGCACCTGCGGTAGTTTGGTCATTTAAAAGTTGTTGATTCACTAATGAAGAGCTGGTCTCTAAACCATTTACATTATATTGAGCCATTGTACTTCTGTTTGAGTTTGTAACCCAACTTACATAAACTGTATACCAACCTGCTGAAATACTACTTAAGGTCCATGTTGCATTATCACCTACTCCACCAGTCCAATTTGCATTATGAACTGTATCTGTAGGATCAACAGTTCCATCTCCGCCATCATATCCTCTACTTGCAACAACGTTCCATCCCGAGGGGGTATATGTGGCATCGCTATCAGTTAAGATAGTTTCTGAATCTGCATATGCGTTAGGAATAAAATTTGCCAAAATTGGCAAGGACTGGGTGAAAATGAGATTAAAGATGATAAATATTTTGAGCAGTTTGGAAAGGGATTTGAGAGATTTTCTCATGTTTTGAGAAATTAAAAATTAATGCCCAACTAGAAAAGAAATTTCACAACTTGGGCCTATGTTACTTAAATATTATAACAGAAAAATAGAAATGCAACAACTGCCTGAAAATTTAGAATTATATTGACTTGTTAATTGTAACCGTATTATTGAAAACGCAGAAGTGACATGATGTTAATATTTTGATATTTTCATTATATATTTGATCTACTATAATTAAATTTTGTATGGCAATCACAATTTTGGGATAGAATTATTCGAAATTATAATGAATTAGAACAGATAAGGTGGTATATCAAAAATAATTCGGTTATTTAGGGTAATATGGATTCGTAGATACGCGATTAATCGCGTATCTACGAACCACATCATCAATACCACACAGTTCCATTTGATGTATCCTCGATCTTTATTCCTTTCTTATCTAATTCTGTTCTGATTTTATCTGCTTGTTCCCATTGTTTTTCCTTTCTATATTTATTGCGTTGTGCAATTAATTCGTTTACCTCTTCTATCATCTTATCACTAAAATTTGCGATTCTGTCTCTTGTTCCACGAATTCCTATGTCAAAAACAGTATCAAATGCTAATAATGTATTTAATTTTTCATCATTATCCACAGTTTCATCTTTGATTAATTCCCACATGGTTGCAACAGCACCAGGTATATCGAAATCGTCGGTAATATGTTGGATGAATTCGTTTAAGTGCTTAGTTCTTAGTGCTGAGTGCTGAGTTTTACTCTTTTTTCCTCTCTTCTTTCTTTTTTCTGACAATATTTGTGCAACTGTTTGTAATATTTTGTTTCTTGCTTGCTTGGCAGATTCTAATGATTTCCATGTAAAGTTTTGTTTTGATCTGTAGTGTGCTAATAGAAATAAATATCTCAAATCAAGTGTATCAAATCCTTTTGCTATTACATCATCAACAGAATAAACATTACCAAGTGATTTTGACATTTTTCCATTGTCAACCAATAGGTGTTCATTATGCACCCAATAATTTGCTGGTGGCACACCATTGGCACACTGACTTTGTGCAATTTCGTTTGTGTGATGGATTGAAATGTGTTCAATACCTCCCATATGAATATCTACAGTATCACCTAATGTTGCTTTTGACATTGCAGAACACTCTATATGCCATCCTGGAAAACCTTCTCCATTTTCTACTTCTGGGCTGTTGAATGGTGATGGCCAATGTTGCATTGCATTTTTATGTACACCGGTTTTAAAAACCCAAAGAGCAAAGTCGTATGGATTTTTTTTATCAGGATCTTGTAAATCACCTGTTCCAGCTCCCTTTATATTTTTGTCTAGTTTCTGTTTATTTAGATTATTATAGTCATCAAACTTATCAACATCAAAGTATACCGCCTTAGGTTTTTCATATGCGTATCCTTTATCAAGTAGAATTTGAACAAGCGCTTGCATTTCTTTAATGTAGTGAGTGGCTCTTGTTTTATATGTAGGATCTTTTGCATTCATAAGTTTGGTATGTTTATCAAACAAATCAATGTATTTATTAGCTATTTCGTCCGGTGTAAGTCCTTCTCTTTTGGCTCCTTTTTCCATACGATCTTCACCGATATCAGCATCACCTATGTTATCACCAGTAAGATGGCCTACATCAGTATAGTTTCGGGTAAATTTTACGTCGTAACCTAAAAATTCGAATGTCTTTCTAATTATGTCTGATATAACTACTGCACGCATATTTCCAATGTGTTGTATCCAGTAAACTGTTGGTCCACAGTGATACATTTTTAATTTTCCTTCTTCAATTGGAATAAATTTTTCTTTTTTTCGACTCAAGGAGTTATAGATTAATACTGGGTGCGAAGTGCTTGGTGTTAGGATTATTTTAGTTTTCATATTGTCTTATTAATATATTAAACTTGTTACTTGTTAATTATCGAATAATATCTATCAACTCCATCCGCAAATATTGTGATCACATTCTTGTTCCTAATATCATGTAATTTCGATAATTTCTCTATTGCTACGATGTTTGCTCCACTAGAGATACCTATAGATATTTTCCAATTGTTTATACCATAGTTTACCATTTTTAAAGCTTCTTTTGTATTAACAGATATTATATTGTCAATTAGCTTGGTATTTACTAAAGTTGGGATAAATCCTTCGCCTATCCCTTGAATATTATGATATCCTGGTCGCCTTCCTGACAATACGGCACTTTCCTCCGGCTCTACTGCAATTGTTTTGACATTGGGATATTTGGGTTTTAATGCTTGGGTGATTCCCATTAGTGTACCGCCAGTTCCAATTCCATGTACAATGTAGTCCGGAGTAACATTTTGTTCCGTAAGTTGAGATAATAGTTCATTACCTATTCCGATTTTATGAGCTATTACATTTTCCTTGTTATTAAATTGGTCTGGAGTCCAACTATTTTTGATACTTTTTACTAATTCATTCCGTTTATTAATTGCTCCAGTTGGACCTTCATTAGCTGGAGTGAGTATAATCTCTGCACCATAATTTTTCATGAGTTTTACTCTTTCAATTGTTTGATTTTCTGGCATAACAGCTATCATTTTAAAACCATTTCTTTTAGCAAGGTATGCAAATGCTATGCCTGTGTTGCCAGTAGTTGCTTCGATAATGGTGTAATCGGTTTTTAGTTTTTGAGCTTTTACAGCTTGCTCTAGCATATATTTTGCCATACGATACTTGATACTCCCAGTAGGATTATAACTTTCAAGTTTGGCATATATATTGATATTACGGTGTGGGATTTTAACAAGTGGTGTAAATTTTGTTGTTGTCATTGTGATATATACTAAAATAAGATAAGACAAAATCTCGATTTTAGTACATATTTTGGTGATAATTCAAAAGATTGATAATACAAAAATCGAGAGGGTTATATTCGACAACAACAACTGTTGTATTTTCTCGATTTTGGTAACATTTATGATGTAAAAAGATTAACGTTGAGATTGTACATTATTTCGTTTTAAGATACAAGATCGTATGTTTAGATAGAGTCAGAATTATTGTTTAACCCTATATTTGAATGAAATGTCCAATTAGGTTGTAAGCCCAAAACTAATATTTGAAGGGAAGTAAATATAATAAATATATTCTCTTACCTTGAAATTTTTCCTAATGACCCAAACTTTCCTTGTTTATATAGTTCTACTTGATAATCAACATCTGATGCAGAACAATTATGTGATCCCATAAGATATGTTTCTTGTGCAGTATTTGTAATTTGGTTAACCATAAATCCAGAAGATAAATGGAAAAAAACTTGTTCTTCAATAAGACTGTATAAATTAAAAAATCGTAATTCATTAACGCCAGATTTGATGTACGAATCTAAGAAAGTAAGAACTTGTCCTAACATTTCTTGCTTTTGAACTTCATCAGAGCAATTACAAATGCTTTGCACAATTGTTTCGGAAATCCCGGCAACTGTACGTCCAATCCATATACCACTACCTAAATTATCTAACGGTGAATTATTTTTTGATTAAAGATTACTCGGTTCACAATGATTTTTTATCACAGCTTCCAGTTGGCTCCCCAAAATTTTTTGCTTCTGGACAAAAAATTAGATCGGACTCAACTTTTTTATAGTACTCATCAATTGTTACATCATATTGTGTTTTTAACTTTTGAGTATTCATTTTCCTGGTATCAAAACAGTAATTTGTTTGAGTAACAAGGAATGGAATAATTGCTAAAAACCAGAGGGTGGTGAAAATGAATGTAAAATTTTTTCTTAATATAAAAAGAATAAGATTTGAAAATTGTCAACTTGTTGATTACGGGTTTTAGACGTACCTTACTATTTATTTAATAAATTTAAATCTCTTGATTTTTTTGCCATCTACCATTGCATAATCTTGAAACACACTTATTGGTCTAACTCAGTATTCAGTATCACTGTTTTCATATAAGGGCTTGTAAACGACCAAATCCTCTAAGGTTTCAGAATGCTTTGCAGTTCCTATAACTTCATAATTATTTCCTTTATAGCGTTTATAAATACCTTTTTTTATTTTCATAATTTAATATATTTATTTAATTATCATTAATTTTATTATATTAGTAAATTTTTGTAGACGGTTATGGAAAATATGGTAGAATTAAGTTAATATAAAATAATTCTTATAATTTATGTTAACAGATAGAGAAATAGCAAGGGAGATAAGTAAAAAGAATATTATTATTGAGCCTTTTCACAA
>DAOOWV010000009.1:0-39095 GCA_035371485.1 Candidatus Dojkabacteria bacterium
TTTTCAGTCTTTATATCTCAAAACACATACATTTATATTAAACCCCTCAGACAAAATTATAACAAAGAATTACTTAAAAAGAAAAATATCAGATTCAGCCGGTGATTACTTAAAAACAGATCCAATAAAACAAAGAGATGAAATATTATCTGATGTTTATAATATCAAACCACAATTTTCTCAAAGAAATCACAAACTTACTATTATAAACATTAATCATTATAGCGATTATTTATTAATTCGGAACAAAATAATTCTTTTATACGTAAAAATTTGTAAACACTAAAAATTCTCAGCATCCTCTACTTTTTCAACAAAAGATATGTTTCCATCAAAATTCATTACACTATCGACAACCTCTTTGATTTCCTCAAAATTTTTAAATGGCTTGGTTATAAATTGTGGTAGCTCATTAATAGGAACCCACTTTAAATCTACTTCGTAATTAGCATGTATTTCGCCCTCAGGATTTTCAAATGAAAACAAGAACATAAATTTATCTTCAACCAATTTACCTTCCTTGTATGAGATATAATGCTTAACCTGAACTAACTTCGGATTGCCTTCAAGTCCAGCTTCTTCTCTAAGTTCTCGTCTTGCAGCATCATAAATTGTTTCTCCAAATTTAATTTTACCGGCAACAAATCCCTGACAACCGTAAAAGGGCTGTTTTTTACGAGTTCCAACAAGTACTTCTTTACCATAATCAACGTCACGAACACAACAACACCATGCGCTTAATTTCGCTTGAGTCATCATCTTTACATCATCTGTGTCCATTCTGTTAGCCCACTCTTTCCCTTTATCAGTCAATCTATACTTATCCTCATCTTTTAGAACAAGATTAGCATCTATAAGTGAATTAAGGTGAAACGAGAATTGATTATTTTCCATTTCTTTATCAGGTTTTATATCTGTATAGCGTAAGCCATCAGATAATAGTAGGTTTCTTAATATCGATAATTGAATAGGATGTAAGTCTTTCATTTAGTTAGTACTTAGAACTTAGTTAGTAGTACGTAGGATAATATGATTATAACAATTATAAATGTCATGAAACAAGTCAACCCAAATTGACCTTAGTTATATTTCATTAGGAAAGAACAAGAATCAAATTGCAAACCCGCTATAAAATGAATATAATAGTTTTAAATATTTTTTCATAATAAAACTATGCAAGAAGAATTACACACACAAGGATCACTCAAAAGCAATAAAGATATGCTTTTGGAATATCTGAAAACTCAAAAACTAATGTCACTTGCAGTATATAACCAAAAGCTATGGATAGCAACGGTTTATTATTATATAGACGATGACTTTAATTTCTATATCTTCACAAGCCCGCAAACCAAACATGCAAAATTGATAGGTAAAAGTAATGAAGTCGTGTGTAATATATATGACTCTCACCAAAAGATAACGGATAATAAAATAGGTGTACAAGTAAGTGGAAAAATAGCTCAAATTAAAAGTATAAAAGCTCTGAAATATGCCTTAACCATGTGGAATAGAGTTAATCCAGGACTTGAAAGTAGTATAAATTATAAGAACATTGTTAACAAAACAATTAGTGGAAGGATATATAAAATTACCCCCCAAATGATACAATTTTTTAACGAAAAGTTATATCCAGAGGATGAATTTGAAATATTTCACTTCAATTTAGTAACGTAATGAGATTTGACAGTACAATTTTTCAATCCCAATATAAACCCAGAACAATAATCTCTCCATACCTATGTGGAATTGCCTGCCTTACAATGATTCTGAAATACTATAATCAAGTTGATAATACGACAAATTACATAGATATACTCAATCAATATCTGAAGGTTGCAAGTTACAATATCCCCTTCTCTTCAATTACTCTCCACATAAACAAGGAAAACCTACAGATACCAATAATTTATTACCCTAAAGCATCAGCAAACACCAACAAACAGGAACTGATAAAAGACTCATCAAGACTTTTAAATTTAATACATCTCAAGCACAAGCTTTCTGGTATTGAAATTCATTTTCCTAAACAATCAAACAAGTTTATTCCGTCCTTTAGTTTATGGTATGGCTTTGATCACCGAGGAATTACACAAACGATTGATGGTAATAATTATAAAATTCACCACGAATTAATTGAGAAGGACTTCTCCTCAATAGTTTCAGAACTCAAAAGAGATAATTCTACTGCAATTCTATCTATCAATCCAACAGTTATCGGAACTCCAATTACAAAACAGTTTATTAATAACTCAAATCAACTATTTGATCATCAAGATAGACATGATATTGTTGTATTTAAAATCACAAAATATCAGGGAAAAGATGTCGCAATTATTGCAGATCCATCACACAAAACATCTCAATCAGGGATACAGCTTATTTCAGTTAAAACGTTGAAGAATTCATATACAGGCCACGCATCAATATTTAGTTCGTAGAACGGTAGTACATAGTTAAATTGGTAAACAATAAGCGGTATTCAGTAGGCAGTAACCAGTGATTGGTGATTAGTGACTAGATTTATTTTGGTTTATTATTTCTGATAATAAGTCACTACCCTCAAATTAATATTTTCACACTTCATTTGTTCATTTGTTAGTTTGTTCATTTCAACCAAAGGTTGACCAGCCTTACCTTTTAAAAATATAGGAGGTCTGGCGTTCGCTTGTTCACTCGTTAGTTTCTTCGCTTGTTCACTCGTATAAATTCTGTAATTCCCATCTTTAAGATATTCATAGCTTCCTTCAATTTTTCTTCATCAACAACATATGCAATTCTTATTAGTGATTTTCCTTCATCATTGCTTCCTGATGGATAAAATCCACCGCCTGGAGTGACTACCACTGATTTCTTTGTTCCATCAGAATCTGTCCAATAATATTTCTCAACCATCCATTTCGCAAAATCAATTGAATCAGTAATACCTAGTGGTGCTAGATCTGGCAAAAAATATAACGCCCCTTCTGGCTTAATAACATCAACTCCAAGTTCGTTAAAAATCTCTACAACGACATCTCTCCTCTTTTTATACTTCTCCATAACATTTTTTCTAGCAGTCCTTGGTAAACTAAGTGCCTTAATGGCCGATAATTGTGCTACTTCATTTACAGAAAGTCTAGGCATTCCTAATTTAACTATTTCTTTAACTAAGTCAGTATTAGTAGAAATTAAAGCCCCTACTCTTAGTCCACAAGCACTAAACTCTTTTGATGTAGATGAAAGAAAAATAGACCTATTCATCCACTCTTTCTTGTTAGAGATATAATCACTTACAGCTGTACTTTGTTTGTTAAATCTTATATCTCTATATGCCTCATCAATTACAACCCAAAGATCATATTGAGTTGCTAAGCTAAAAATCATATCAATTTCTTCACCTGTCATTACGTAACCTGTAGGATTATCTGGTGAGATAATTGTAATTACTTTAATATTTAGATTATCTTTTATTGTTTGTTCAATAACATTTTTTGACGGAAATCGATACCCTTCTTTAGCTAACCTTGGAACCGATATTATCTTCCTCCCTGTCATATGAGCAAAAGATTCATAGTTCGGGTAAATCGGTGAAAAAGTTAAATTGGCTTCTCCTTCATTTAATAATGCAAGCGTAATAAATAGCATACCTTCACTACTTCCATTGGTAATCATTACTCCAGCTGAAGTAAATTTACCTTCATAGTAACCATTAGCCCAAGCTTCTCTTAAGCTTTGAATACCTTGTGAATTTGTATATTCTATATGATTAATTATTTTTTCACTTGAATAAAATTCTGAAATAGCTGGTTCAATTTCTAAATCTGGTTGCCCAATATTTAATTTATAAAAGAATATCCCTTCTTTTTCACGAGCTTCTATAAGCGGAGTTAAAAATCTTATTGGATTTAAAGGAATTGTTTGAAGCATTTTAGATAATTGTGGCATACAAGATTACGTTAATTTAAAAGCATTATATACATGATACTCTTTAAAGTAGTATTGTGTCAAAACTACGCTCAAACCCCCATAAAGCCCAGCGTCCGATATAATGGACACGTTATAATTTCACTAATTATCTAAAAACAAGCTAACACCCACCTGGACACATTCTACAGAATTTATTATGAAGAGCTGCAGTATTGGTTGTTGCAAGTCCACCCCTACTTGTCTCCTTAAGTGTTGAACTCATTTTATCCCCAGTTTCTTTTGCAACATGAACTATTTCATCAAAAGGTATTGGATATTTAACACCAGATAAAGCTAAGTCTACGGAAGTAAAAACCATTGAGGTAATAGCCCCATTTCTTAATATACATGGAACTTGCACTAAACCACCTATTGGATCACACGTAAGTCCCAAAACATTTGATAAAACAAAACTTGAAGCAGTTTCAATTTGTCCAACTCCACCCCCTAGTGCCCAAGTTATTGCTGAGGCACACATTGCCCCTGCAACCCCTATCTCAGCCTGACAACCAGCAACAGCACCAGCAAGATTCATTACTGCAGAAACTACAGCACCAGTTGCACCAGCAATAAATAACGAATCCCTTGCCATTCTTGTTGAAATGAGGTCGTTTCTGACTAGTGAATATAATGTCCCCGGTATAACTCCACTGGAACCTGCCGTCGGACAAGCAACAATTTTACCCATTCTTGCATTGTGTTCAGCAACAGCAATGCTAGCCCCAACGCCTTCCTTTACTATTTTAGATATACAAATCGAGTTACTATCCCACAATCTTTTACCATCACCCCCATACATATTAGAGATAGACCTTTTGTCATTTTTTATACCCTCTTCAACTGATTCCACCATCGAATCCCAAATTTTACTCATTTTTCGGTCCTGTTCTTCGAAATCAAGTCCAGAAGTTCTTTTTTCAATAACTTTAATTACTTGAATTAAAGGGTTTTTGGTATCGTTAACTAAACCTTTTAGCTGAGTGAATGATAGATAATTAGAGTTAGAAGTATCAACTTGCGAAACAGTTTCATTATCTTCCCAAATTTTAATATTCCCTCCACCAATAGAAAATCCGGTCACTGTTATTTTTACATTCCCATCGGAAAGTGTAATCTCTGCAGAGTTAGGATGATATTTATTATCAAAGTTTCCCCACAAAATAGTGTATTTTACGTTAAGTTCTTTCGCAATTTCAAAAGCATCCTTAATCCTTGGATCCTCTGGACTAATACCAATTGCACCAGCCAATAAAGCAACGTCAGTTTTATGTCCTTTGCCTGTATCAGAAAACGAATTATACAATTTTATTGTAACCTCCTTTGGCAATGTCCCCAACTTTTGGTATGCAAAGTAACCTATTTTAACAGCACCAGCAGTATGTGAACTTGATGGTCCTATCATTACTGGCCCAATTATGTCAAAAACTGAAATCAAGAAACTCATAATTTACAACTCAAAATTTATAACTTATTCTTCCTCCATTACTTCGGAAGGTTTCTTTCTTAAAACGTCTATGAAAGCTAAAACTCTCGCTCCACGTTCTCTCAACAGATAATTATTATAGCCAGCATATTCATTAAGGTTTGAAGTAAAGCCAATAGAATTAATCCCTAATTCATTGCATATATATAATGCCCTCGGAAGATGAAAGTCCTGGGTAACAATAACCAAATTATCTATACCAAATATATATTTTGCCCTATAACAAGAATCGTAGGTTCTCCTTCCAGCATTGTCAATAATTATGTCATCATCATCAACACCAAGCTCAACTGCGTAATTTCTCATTACCTCCGGCTCATTGTAATCTTTGAATCTATTGTCCCCGCTCATTAGAAATTTATCAACAGCACCACTAAAATATAAATCTGCACCCACACTAATTCTGTCAGCAAGAACAATCGAAGGTTCCTCATTATTGATAATTCCAGCACCTAATATTAACACAACATTTTCATCATCATTCCCAAAATATTTAGATACAATTTCTTCAGACACATCACTATTTGAATATATTCTATCGGAATACTTTTTCGCAACAATTCTTTCAAAAATCACCATCGTAACAAAAAGAACTACAACGCTTGTTATACATACGATTACAAAAATTTTATAGAAATTATGTTTAAATTTCATAGGTATTTAGGAGTAGCTCAATTGAAGATTTAATGGCTGAATCTAACAATGAAAACTCTGCCTCCGAAAAATCAGATAGAACATAGTCAGAAGATGGAATTTTATATGGATCCTCGGCGGAGCGACCATCAATTCCCAATCGAATACGAAGATAATTAATGCCCACCATACTATTTATCGATAATATTCCGTTATGTTCTTTCGGTCCCACAGCCTTTTGTATTTTAAAGCTACCAATAGGAATATCTAAATCGTCATGCACTATAATTAAATCATCAGGAAATGAAGGTTTATAAACTTTACACAAATCTCTAACGGCGACACCGCTATTATTCATAAAAGTAGACGGTTTAACAAGTATTCCATCAAGTTTAACCTCTCCAGAGATCATATTTTCTTTCCTGATTTCCGAAATCCATGATGAGAATTTTGATTTTTTATCCCAACTGCTTACTGAGTAAATACTGCTTTGATTAAAAACACTATAGAGTTTATCAATCCAGACAAAACCTGCATTATGCCTTGTTTTTTCGTATTTTTTACCATCATTTCCAAGTCCAACGATTACTTTCATATTGGCAGTCTAATTATTTAAGCTAAAATTAATAAATGTTATATGAATACACATAACAGAAATTTTCCCATAACCACATATTAACATATTTTGATTAAAAAGTAATAATACGGATTGAAGCTCCCCTACCTTGTTTTAGTAGTAGTGGAAATATTTATCAGCAAAATCAAAACCACAAATCGGATTACTTAATTCTAAAGGTTGTACATACCAGGGGTGAGGATCGAACTCACGACCCCGGGCTTATGAGTCCCGTGCTCTAACCAACTGAGCTACCCTGGCCCTGAGAAATCATGAATTATAAATGTTAATTAAATTTCACAGTGCAATTCAAGACTGAAATTTCTAACTTGTTCCTTGTTACCTGTTACTTATAACTCAGCACTCAACACATCTTACTACCTATTAAATATGTCCTCTATTCCTCTGTTGTCTTCTAATTTTTCTCCTCCATTTCTTGGTTTTCATCCAAGCCTTTTTAAGATCATGACGTACAGATTTGGGCTTAACATAGTATCTATTTTCTTTAAAAGTCTGCAAGATTCTTTCTCTACTCACTTCACGTTGCAACATAGATAAAGCTTGATCAATTACTTTATTGCTTTTTACTACGACACTCATTTTAATACTTAATAAAAATTATAATCTGATGCGAGAGTATTCTACTATAATTCGTTACTAATTTCAAACATTTCTGTTCTTTCACGATACCTCACAATGTCATTAACAAAAATTACAACACTTAGCAACAAAAGGATAATCATTCCAATTGTTAAAATAATTTGTTCAAATTTAGGAGAAACCTTTTTGCGAGTAACAAGTTCAACTAATAATAAAACTACGTATCCTCCATCTAAAACTGGAAAAGGCAAGATATTTACAAAAGCCAAGTTTAGGCTAATAAATGCAGACAATAACAAGGTATCATAAACCCATGCTGGTCCCTTGCTGACAGCTTCAACTGTTTGATAAACAGCTACCGGACCAGAAAACACGTCCTGTAAAACATCAAATTTTTTCTCACTAAATGCCAAACCAACAACTTTTGATAAAATTCTTAATTGATATTGAAGATAATTTATGCTATGAGCTATACCAGAAGTTGCTTTTCCTATTAAAGAAGGATAACTTACCTCAACACTTTCAATTGCAAGCCAGTAAATTCCAACCAAACCGTCGTCTCCTACTTCCACTTCATAGTCATTAGTTTTGTTTTCTTCATCAATAATGGTTAGTACAACTGTTTCACCTTTATTGGCTTTCATCTTTTCCGAAAATTGATCCTGTCCTTCTAACTCTTCACCATTAACCTTGGTCACAACCCCAACAGTGGGAATATTAGCTTTAAATGATGGGAAATTTTGCACCTCTTCCCATGATAAATCGGGGTAATATTCAACCTCTTCTTCACTCCCAGGATAACCATACATTGTTGCATCTGCATCCTTAACTTCTACTTTACCAAACACTGGAAGTTGTGTTTTAGTATCTAGAATCGAATAGTCAAAATTGTCGACAAAACCTTTGGAAAAAAGTAATATAAAAAACAATAATGAGGCAAACACAAAGTTCATAAAAACTCCAGCTGTTATAACTAACATCCTTTGCCAAACTGGTCGTTGACTATAACTATCTTTTCCCTTTTCCTCACCTTCCTGTCCATATATTTTTACATAGCCACCTAATGGAAGCAATTTTAGTTTAAACTTGATATCTTTATATACACGCTCAACAATAGATGGACCGAAACCAATAGCGAATTCTTCTACTTTTATTTTAAGAAGTAATGCAGAAACAAAATGCCCGAGCTCATGAACCAAGACTAATATTCCAATTATAACGATAAAAATCAATAGTGACATTTTAAATTTGTAATAAATCTTTTTCTTTTTCTGCTAATAATGACTCTATTTTATCCATCTTTGACTTAACCACCTTCTCAACCTCATCTCTCATTATTTTTTCATCAGATTCACTAATTTCTTTTGCATCTTCCAATTCTTTAACGTAGGTCATCATTTTATTTCTTATGTCCCTAATTCTTTGTCTTCCTTCTTCTGCTAATTCTTTTGCAACCTTTACATAATCTCTTCTTCTTTCCTCTGTTAATGGGGCCGATTTCACATAGATTACATTACCGTCTATTCGTAAACTAAATCTTCTTTCATCAAGTCTTATTGCCTTTTCTACCATTTTTAATAGCGATTGATCCCAAGTCTGTACAGCAAGAGTTGAAGAATCTACAACAGTGACGTTAGCAAGTTGCTTTAATGGGGATTGTCCTCCATAAGCCTCAACTTGAACCTCATCCAATAGAGAGGCCAACACTCGCCCTCCTCTTATAGTGTTAAATTGTTCAACTACATAAGTGATAACAGAATCTATCTGCTTTTCACCATCTTCTAAGCTGACTCCCCTACCTGCCATATTAAAAATCGCTTAATTAAGATACGTTCACCAAATTTAGCAAGAATTTCCGAAAGCATATCTTGAATAGTTTTTGCATCTTCCTTGAAGAAAACTTGCTCTAAAAGACACACTTCCTTGTAGTATGATTCAATTTTACCTTTTAAAACAGACTCAATAACATTCTCAGGTTTTCCTTGTTTTTTAAATTCATCCCTCCATATTGAGGCTTCTTTTTCTAGTTGATCTTTAGGAACATCTTCTCTTGAAATATATAAAGGCTTCATTGCAGCAACTTGCATCGCAACATCATGAGCAAATTCTCTAAAAATCTCATTTTGTGCAACGAAATCGGTTTCACAGCCAACTTCAACAAGTGCTACTAAAGTATGATCAACTCCGTGCTCATAAACTCCAATTACTCCGTTAGATGACTTTTTACCTGCTCTACTTTCAAATTTTATTAACCCTTGTTTTCTAATCTCTTCCATAGCTTTTTCATAATTACCATTTGTTCGCTCTAAAATATCCTTACACGTGTTTATTCCAACTCCAGTTGCATCTCTTAATCTCTTTATTTCTTCTAAAGCAACAGCCATTTCTATTTTAATTCATAATTTATTTAATCTTTGAAACAGCAGATATTATTTTTTCTGCCATTTTTTCACCAACACCTTTTATTTCAATTAGACCTTCTTTTCCTAACTTTTTTACATCCTCAACAGTTTTTACTTTACCAACTTTCAATAATGATAACTCTTTATCTGAAAGACCAATATTTTTAAGAGTAATAGCCTTCACTTTTTTTTCAACTTTCTTCACCACTTTTTTAGTAGCTTTAGGTTTTACTTTCTTCTCAACGGCCTTTTTCTCAACCACTTTCTTTTCAACAACCTTTTCTTCTACAGTTTTCTTAGTAGAAACTTCTTTCTTAATAATTTTTTCCGCCTCTTCTCCAATTTCAGCATCTTCACTTACATCATCTTCAACTATTTTAACTTGTTTTATCTTTGATAAGGATAATTTCTTCGCTAGATTTTCATCTTTCATAGCTCTCATCTTTTGAGCTTTTAATTCTCTTTCTGCTTCCTTTTGTTTTTTGACTTCATTTGCCTCAGATTCAAATTGAGCAAGTAACACAGCTCTTCTTTCTATCTGAGCTTTGATATCTCTTGCAGAAGTTGTATCTTTTATGACCTGTCCAATTGTATGCAAGAAAATTTCAACTGACTTAGTAGCATCATCATTTCCTGGTATAAAATAATCAAAAACATCAGGATTACAATTGGTATCACACATACCAAATACTGGAACAGACATTGCTTTTGCCTCATTGATTACACTTCTTTCAACCAAAGAATCAATAACAATTACTGCTTTTGGAAGCTTGTCCATAAAAAGCACACCCCCAAAAAGGAACATTTTCCTATCAAGGATTTTTTTAACTTCTATTCTCTCTTTCTTGGTTCTATCCAACATACCTTTGTAATATTCCTCTTCTAAACTCATCATCTTCTTTATACCATCTCTGACTAAATCAAAATTTGTTAATGTTCCCCCCGGCCACCTATTAGAAATATAATGCATACCATACATTAAAGATAATGTCTTTACTGCATTAGTCGCTTGTTTTTTGGTTCCTACAACAAGAACGCTACCTGTTTTAGCTCTTCTACTTAACTCTTCCAAAAATGGGGAAAACATTGAAACCGTCTTATTAATATCAATTATATGTACACCGTCTTTAGTTGTATAAATGTACTCACCCATTTTAGGATACCATTTTGACTTTGTGTGACCAAAATGAAATCCAGCCTTAAAAAGATCTTGGGCTGATGGTACTGAATAATTGACAGTATTAGTAGTATTAGGTTTTTCCATAAAACTCCTTTCTGCTTCCTTCAAGATGTCATCCACTAATATGGAAGGAGCGTACCCTGAAGTGCTTTTATATATTAAATATCAACTTCATGATTGTAACAGATATATTTGTAAAAAACAAGAATGAAAAGTAAATGCAATTATTGGGTTAATAGATGTTTTACTATTTTTTCAATTTCAGGCAGAATTTCCGATCTAGGATCACGATGCTTAACCCATATGTAAGGTTTTTGAGTTATTAACTCTTCCCTAATAAATTTAATTATATCTTTTGCACCTATATTCCTTACAATTTTATCTCTTACATAGTCCCTCTCGTACTTGTACGGCATTAAGTCAGTAATTAAGCAACCGGCAATACTTATTGAATATGATTTGTCATGATCCACATTCATTACAAATACACTTTTACTAACCTCATGTTCAATCCACTGTTTTCCAACTTCTGAGTTTAGAAACTTTTCAAATTTGGGCTTATTCCCATTTCTCCCATAAATTACATCCCACATATTTTCAAGTACTTGTTTTTCGAGTCCTTTTTCAAAATTGGTAGAAAAACCATAAATATTCCAATCAATAGTTTGACGTGAATTAAAGCTTCTAACTTCATAAACCAGATGATTCTCATCCCTAAGAGTCTTATGCAAAAGGAAAGCTAATAATCTATCTGCAAAAACATATAAAATTGAACGCCTATAAGATTCTGTCGTATACTTTTCACTTCTCTCCCTCGTTTTTAGTATTCCAATCTCAATTGAAACGTTCTGAGCTTTTTCGTCTCTAAAATATCCAACTTTGTTTTCATTTTCCAGCTTATAAAAATGAGACTTTGCAGAAAGCCCACCCTCTTTCATTCCATTAAGAAGTTCTGAATATTCATTGATTACTTTTACCGAAGGTTTGATTCCTGATTGAACCGCAATTACAGTAGATTCATTTTTTCTTATAACATTCCATAGTTTCTGAAGATGACTTACCTCAATTTGCTTTATATTCTTTTTATCCCCAAGTACCCTTTTTAAATATCTTTTGTACCTACCGTTCAGGATAAATTTATTAAACTCTAAACTTTCATTTTTTCTTTCAGAAGGATATCTACCTAATTCCGCAAGAATTACTGAACGCTCTTCCTCAATATATTTAGAAAAAAGTTCACTAGGATAACTCATTATATATGACAAAAATTGAATTGCTCTTTTATAACCTAAAACATGGGTATCAACACCAAAACACAACATATTATCACTAGTAAACGCATAACTAAAAATTGCTGGTTTTTCTCTGGTTCCAAAACAAAATGAATCCATTGCCTCTTGTGTTTTAAGTACACCATTAGGTCTACATAGCATATGTTCAAGAAAATGCGCTGTACCTAAAGGCAGTTTGAGTTGTTTTTCATACAATGCACCTCCCTTAAACAAAATACTTAAATTACATTCACTACAACCCAATTTGTGAGTATATAAAAGACGTTTTCCATTCCCGAGATCATACAGAAACAATTGGGCAGAATAATCAGAATCTTTCCAACTATCAATCAATTTGGGACTCATAAAAATCTACTTTAATTTAAAATGCAATTTTGCTATTTTACCTAGCTCAATTCCTCCATATTTCTCTATAAATTCCATGCGTTGATGCTTAACTAAATCACTAACTCCAAAAGCAAATTTCATACCAAATTTATTTCTAAGTTTTTCCATTTCGGTTATAAAAATAGCTCTGGCCACTATTGAAGCAGACGCAACTGCAACATCCCTTTCTCCTTTATGTACTTGAATAATCCTACATTTGTTTGATTTCTCTAACATAGCATCTCCAACTCTTGAATCGTGCTTAGCAAATTTATCTATAATTATTAAAGAACATTCTTTATCTGAAATATTCAACAAATTCTCTGCAACTCTCGAATGTCCCCATGCAAGCAATTTATTAATATTTTTAAAACTTGAGTAAAGTTGATTGTATTTTTCAGGAGAAATTACAACCTTTTCACAAGTAATTTTTTTACTAAACTTTAAAAAAAGCTCAATTATCTTCTTATCTGACAACTTTTTGGAATCACGCACACCAAGTTCTTCCAAATATTTAATATCTTTTTCATCAACAAGAACTCCCCCAATTACCAATGGACCAAAGAAATCCCCTTTACCAGATTCGTCAATTCCAATCCTTGTTTGATTATAATCATAGTCCGAAATACTTTTAGAAACAGAATCATCAACTAACAATTTCGATATTTCATCAGCTAGCGCCTCATTCTTACCCTGCACCATTACCTTTCTTTTACCTGAAGCTTCTTTTTCATAAATATTCATTACAATACTTTCGGTTCCTTTCTCAATAATATAAGAAGAAGCATATGGAATCTTCCTTTCTTGAACCTTATACAGTAAAAACACTTTATTCTTGAGTATTAAAACATTTTTAGTTGAAACCTCAAATACTTTATTCATTATTACTTATTACTTATTATTTGTTACTTACTTACCAACCTCCACTCTTCCTACTAAGGCTCTTCCAAGTGTAGAAGTGTCGGTATATTGAAGATCTGAGCCTGTTTGTAATCCCTGAGCAAGTTTTGAAAACTTAATGTTCACAACACCTGAACTGCTAATTTTTTTTATGACGTAATTTATTGTTACCTCAGACTGTAGAGAAGGTGCAAATGCAAAAATTATTTCAATCTGTTTCTTATCAACTGAGAGTTTCTTTAATAAATCAGTTAATTCGTCTATCAACAATTCATCAGGCCCAACTCCGTTAGTAGGATCAATGACACCACCCAAAACGAAATATTTACCACGATGAAGTTTTGTATCTTCAATAAGCTGAACATCTAGGGGAGTTTCAACAACACAAATTTGAAATTTATCTCTTGAATCATCAGTACAAATTTTACAAGGATCTAGATCAGTTTTATTATAACAAATAGAGCAAGTTTTAGTTTCTAAAAGCATTCTTTTTATTGCATCCGCAAGTCGTAGTCCTTCCTCTTTAGGGGCATTTAGATAGAAATAAACAAATCTTTGAGCACTTTTTTCACCTATTCCTGGAAGTCTTTTAAAAAGTGAAACAACTTTTTCAATGCTACTTTGTTCCTGATCCATTGTTATTTACCTAAAAGCCCTTTAAGTTGATCTAAATCCATTGAACTCATCATGACTTTTTGAAGTTTTTTACCATAATCTTTAAAGGCTTCTTTAAAACATTTTTTTACCTCATCGGAAGAAGCATTTTCAAACCATTCTTCATTAATAAAGATATCTTCTAATTCTTGTGAAGCCGTCATATATATTTTAACCATCTTGTTCTTAGATTCACCAACAATTTTCTGTTGATCCATCTTCTTTTTCATCATTCGTGCTTCCTTCTGGAGTTTATACATATCTCCAACATTATTAAAAACATTCATTGTTTTTTAACTAAACTAATATAATTAACAAAATTTATCTATCACTTCTCACTTATCACATGTCACTTAACTAAAGATCCTTAAAAATATCTTCAACCTCTTTTACAAAACTATCACTTTTTATAATTTCTTTTTCCTCAACAGGTTTTTCTACTTCAATCGCAGGTTTGGTTATTGCCATTTGATTGGAACATTTTCCCACTTTGCACCATATTTTAGGCTTAAACCCAAATACCGAAGCAAAAGATTCTTGCAAAGCAATCTTACTCTGTACCGTAGTTATTCTATCTTTGTGAAATGCAAAAGGAACTTTGAATTTTAGCGTCCCTTCACTACAACCAATAAGTTGAGCCTGATTCAAAAACGCATACAAATGACCATTGTATTTCTTGATACTTTCAATTACGTTTGGCCATTTTTCACTTAATTCATCAAGATCAACACCTTTACTTGTATCTACATCTATATCATCCTTTTCTACAACCGAGGACTTTCCCTTCACTACCGAAACTTTCTCGGCTACTTTTTTATCCTTATTTAATTCATCATCCACTTTTTCTAATTTTGCAGTTTTATTTTCAGTGGGTTTTATATCTTTTTTTGCAACTTCCACTACAACATCCTCTTTACTTTTGGAACCTATTTCAACACCCGAAGATTCTAAAATACTGCGCACCTCAAATATCAAAATTTCAATAGGAAGCGTCGGAATTGGTGAATTTTTCACACTTTGCTCAACATCTAAAAACCCCTTTAGTATCTTAAAAAGAACAACATCACTTAATTCAGATAAAAATGAAAATTCCTCAACAATTGATGATTTTTTCTTTAGTCCCTTAATAGTTTTTTCAACAAGTACCTGTTTTAAGATATTAACAACCGTATAAATAAACTGTTGAATACTTACTCCTTTTTGATACACTTCATCAAGCATATCAAAAGTTTTACGATAATCGCCTTTTATTAGGTTATCAAGGAAATAATACACCATTGTGTTATCTGGAATTCCTAGAGTTTGTCTAACAACATTATCCGTAATCTCAACCTCAGTGTCCGTAAATCCGGACAAAACGACATCTGTTAGTGATAAAAGATCACGATAACTACCAGTGGCCTGTTCAACAAGAAGACGAATCGCATCTTCAGACATTTTTCTTTTTTCACTCGCAAGCACATTATTCAGACACTCCGTAAGCATTTCTTTGGAACCAAGCCTAAAATCATATTTTTGGCATCTAGAAACAATTGTAGCAGGCAACTTATAACTCTCTGTAGTAGCAAGAATAAATACAGCATGCTTTGGAGGTTCCTCAAGCGTTTTTAATAGTGCATTAAAAGCTTCAGTAGTAAGCATGTGCACCTCGTCAATTATATAAACCTTAATTTTTCCCTGAGTTGGTTGATATGCAATACGTTCTTTGAGCTCCCTTATTTGATCAATACCTCTGTTGGAAGCAGCATCAATCTCAATTAAATCAAAAAAATTTCCAATAGTTATACTGTTACAGTTATTACAATTATTGCACGGATTTCCATCTTTTGACACATTTTCACAATTCAATGCCTTAGCAAAAATCCTAGCTACAGAAGTCTTACCTAAGCCTCTTGGACCAACAAAAAGATAGGAATGAGTAACTTTTCCCTTTGCAATAGCATTCTTTAACAGAAGCGTAATATGCTCTTGCCCTATCACCTCATCAAAAGTCTGAGGTCTGTATGTTCTATAAAGCGATTGTGCCATAGCCCCTATTATGCACAAAAAAACATACAAGTGCAACCCAACCAATACAATAACAAACTGTGGTATAATTGATTGCGTGCTCTTATTTAATACTTGAGTATAGATGAAAAAATTTCTGTCCATATTTTTTATACTTGTTATACTAACCCATTTTATACCCCAAATAAACAAAGTTCATGCTGATTCATTTGAAGGGATTTCTATTTACCCAGCAATTGATGATATGAATATCAAACCGGGTGATGAAAAACAAGTTAGTAAATTTTTTGAAAACAAAACAGATGTAGATAAACAAATCATAATTGAAAATTCAGCACTACAGTTTTCAAGAGAATTTAGAGATAATCCACAATTAGATACTGAAATTGTTGAAGATATTGAAATAAATATTGATAATGAGAAAATAACTATATCTCCAAATCAAAAATACGAGATAAAATTAATTATAAAGCCAAAGAAAGAAATTCCTGAAGGGCTATACGCCATTAGAACTGAATTTAAAAACTATAGTGAGGAGAATAACGAGATTTCAATAAATGAAAGCATAATGGTTTTTACTTTCATAACAGTTGCAGAAGACCCACTATCACTTAAATCAATTAAAATTGATAATTTCGATTTTGGGAAAAAATATAAATTTGACTACTCTTTTCCTTGGAAAGACAAGGCTATTCAAATTAAAGGGAATACAACAGTTACAAACAACGGAAAAACGCACATTACTCCCACAGGTTATGTTACTGTAAAGCGAAATGATCTTAAACTTGAGTCGACTTACACACTAAATAGCAAATACATTACACTTTATCCACAAGACTCTATTTCAAATGATATTGAACTTAACATCTCACCTTACAGAACTCTAAGAGTTTTTGACATTTATTCTGTATATTCATACACTTATCAAGATTCTAATAATCCTTCCATTTATGAATTTCGAGAACAAAAAATATTTGTTATCAACTTGTACAATATTCTGTCATACTTTGTAACCACCTTGTTTTTTCTGTTGATTGTAGACTTAATAATTAAATTGACAAAGAACAAAAAAAACACAAAAGTAGTAAAAGGTAAACTTAAATAATTTAACGCAAAATTTTATGTCAGGGTATGTCGTAAACATTGAGGATGTAACACTCAAAAACAATAATTTTAGACAAGTACTTTTTACAGGAAAGTATTGTCAGTTGGTTGTTATGTGTCTAAAACCGGGGGAAGAAATCGGTGAGGAAATACATAATAATGTCGATCAATTTTTCAGAATTGACTCTGGAAAAGGTAAAGTAATTATTGATGGAAAAGAAAATGAGGTATCAGATGGTTTCGCATTTATTGTTACAGCTGGTGCCAAACACAATGTAATTAATACATCCCAAACAGATGATCTTAAATTATATACAATTTATAGTCCACCAAATCACCCAGATGGAACAACTCATAAAAACAAAGCCGAAGCTGAAAAATACGAAAAAGAACACCATCATTAAAAAATAGAAAGAGGTAGGAATTCGCCACGATGAGTTCCTATCTCTTAATACATTGTTATAGAATAATCTCTTTGAAAATTTATTAATACCCCAGAAGCAAAAAAGACATTATCAAATTCCAAATAATCACGAGAAAAATGCTCTCCACTCAAAAAATGAAAGACAACTTTCAATCCCTTTTTTACCATTCAGATGTAAATACAAATCTATCCCAACTATTACTATCCAAACACAAAGTATTAAAAATAATATCCAATTTGAGAAAGCTAAATACATAAAAATCATAGAACTAATGCCTGTTATAAATACTCCACCAAATAATATAAAGCCACATACCCTATGAAATTTTTCAAAAATATCAGTCGGAAACAAACTGACAATCATAGTTCCTAGACAACATACAATTAAACTAGAAACCAAAATGATTTTTAAACTCAAGTCAATCTCATTGATTAGAACAATTCTTAAAGGAACTACAAGTCCCAAAATTCCATATATAAACAAAGCTATATTAAAAATTTGTCCATATAATTTATTTTTAGCACCCAAAAGACTAATCATTGAGCTATAAAAACTCAAATTGCTCTTCTTTTTAAGCCAAATCACTATCAAAAAAATATTGGCTGATATAAAACAAACGGTAATACGAACATAATAATGAAAACGATTTCAAATTAATTTATAATGGGATATTTGATCTTGTCACCTCTTAAACTTGCGAGATATCTTTCTGGATCAACTTCTATTCCATATAATTCTTCTAGAAACATTTTAGCAATATATACATTTCCCAAAGCATTAGGATGTATCTTATCTATCGCTTGCATCTTAGTTTCATTAAAAGTCTTTAATTCCTCTTCACTTAATTCATTTGGAGCTTTTTCCAAAGTATAAAACCTCTTCCAATCATATTGTGAATAAATCTTATATCCATTAATATTTTTCTGCTCACGAATAAGAGGGATTCCCAATGCTGATTCCAAGTATGGGATATATCTTTCATTTTGAATTCTATCAGCAGAATATATGTCCGGAGAATAAATAAACAAGTCACAACTTTTCTCTAGCCTTTTAAACATTTTATCTAGATTTGAAGTGTGTTCCTTCACATCGATACCCAGTTCATAATCATTACATGTTCCCATAACAACAACACAATTAGGCTTTACTTCTTTTAGTGCCATTTCTGATTGAATAACAAAATCTCTTGTTGAAGCACCGTCAAGTGCATAGTTGTAAAATTTAAGATTCCATTCTGGTATCCACCAATTTTCATATCAATTTATTAATAAATAATATTTTTCAACAAAAAACAACTCAGAGCTCAGCACTCAAGACTTATAATTAATAAAGCATTTTACTTTATCCTACCTTTTATGTTAAAATGTTAACCATTATGGTGGTCAATTTGGATATTACAAAAGCTCTTCAAAATATAGGATGTAACGAAAATCAGATATCTGTATTTATTTTTCTTCTAAATAATGGGGAATCCTCAATTGCACAAATAACCAAAGGTACAAATATTCCGAGAACAACTGTTTACCGAACTTGTAAAGAATTAACTGACCAAAAGCTTATTGAAACTGTTATTTCCAACTACTCTGACAAATACAAGACAGCACCATCAATCACTCTTCAATTTCAAATAGAGAAAAAGAAACAAGAATTAGAAACCTTCTCAGAATCGATGCAATTAATATCTGAAAATATTAAAAGCTTAGAAAAGGGATTACCCAAAACAGCTGTAAGATATTTTAAAGGCATTGATGGAATGAAGCAATTAATCTGGAACACCACAAGAGCACAAAAGGGAATTATCGGATATTCTGTATTTGGACGTAAAGACATTGTTGGAAAAGAGTTTATAAAAAAATACAATATGGAGATATTGAATCTCGACATTAAAGATAGAATAATTATAACAAATGAAACGGTACCAAAAGCCACAGCAACTTTATCTACAAGTTTTCAACGTAAATATCAAAACATAAGAATTATTCAAACCCCAAACTTTTACATTTCTGGCGACACTTATATTTACAATAATGTTTATGCCGTTAATTTCTGGAACGAAAATGAAGTAATTGGAATTGAGATTGAAAATACCGAAATTGCAAAAGTACAAAAAAGCATATTTGAAACAATGTGGAGAATAAGTAAAAATTTTTAATAATTTATTACTCTCTTTAATGAATACTGCAGGTAATTTTTCCTCTCAGTCAATACCTTCCAACGTCTCCCCATTACGAAAAAAAACACTATCAAAACTCATATCTGAAGGAATTCCCTTTCTTGATACTCTCCCTGACATCAGTATTAAATCAGAAAAAATAAGAAATAAGGATGATATTTTAAAAAGAGCAATTGCAGTTACAGTTAGTAGTGCAAAAGCATTTGGATGTCCAGAAGAATTAATTTCTAAAATTAAAGAACAATACAAAGATGTTATATCTTTCAGCAAGAACGAAAAGGATTTTTTAGATGATTTAACGCCTGATAATGCAATTAATATTGGATGGAAAATTGAAGCTGGAAAAATGCTGTTCTGGGCATTAGGTCTAATTAATGATCACGGAAGTTGCACAGAGGAGGCAGACATCAACACTTTCTGGAATATAATTGCTAAAAGCAGCTTTGAGGAACTAAACAATAAGACCAAACTAAGAAATAAGGAAGAAATACTTGAACTATTGGATTACATCTACAACGTTCACTGGGCCTTAGTTGAAGTAAGACTTGGAAACATCAAACTTCCGACACAATTTAAAGGTACTTCTGTTAGAGATATCGTTCCAGAATGGCATCATGGGTTAAATTGGATCACTCTATATTGTGATCAAGACTGGGACGAAGTTACAACGGATACATAAAAACTCATGTTGAAAGAAGCGAATATCGGTTGCGGGGGTTGGATTCGAACCAACGACCTCCAGGTTATGAGCCTAGCAAGCTGCCACTGCTCTACCCCGCGGTTAGACCAAAACTATCATACACAATTTTCTATATAAAATCCAGAGGGCAGGATTCGGACCTGCGCAGCCGTAAGGCGCCGGATTTACAGTCCGGAGTATTTGACCGCTCTACCACCTCTGGTCATCGCAACAAAGTATTTTAACACAAAAACAAGATACTTACAACCAGTTTACACATTGTTAATTAAAAGATATTAATGTAAAATATACTATTAAACAATATCTATGAAAATGGAACAAAAGAATAAAACTGACACAATCATTGAGAAATTAATTCCGATAATTAATGAAATATTTGGTATAGATATCATTAAAAAAATTGAGGATGGAATAGCAAGATATAAAAGGGATGATCACAAAGCAATTAACACTGGAATAACCGCAAGAGTAGAAGAAAATTTAAAAACTATTATTTGTCCTAGGATCCCAAACTGGATGAGCTCTGACATGCTTACAGTAATCGGAATGATAGGAATGATAATATCAGTTCTTGGCTATATTTTGGGTCCTCAAAATAGACTGTTCCTACTTCTGGTAATTATAGGAATGATAACAAATTGGTTTGGAGATTCATTTGATGGCAGTATCGCGAGGTATAGGAACAAAACAAGACCAAACTATGGTTATTATATTGATCATCTACTTGATGCAATCGCCCTCACAATTCTCGGATTAGGACTTGGTTATTCTGAATATATAAAATTAGACTTTGCATTATTTTTTGTAATTTTATATCTAATAATTACTGAACACGTACTTTTGGTAAATTATGTCCAAAAGGTGTTTAAATATTCAATCGGAGCATTTGGTCCAACAGAAATACGTATTATTGCTTGTATCGTTGCAATCTATCAATTTTTTTCGCCAATACAAATTTACAATTTTAAAGGTCTAATTTTTACCCAATATGACATAGCAATTACATTTATAAATATTGTTATGTTATTCATGATAATAACAAGTGCCTTTCAAAAAGCAAAGGAATTAAATAAACTTGATACTTCAAAATGGAACAATTAGAAAAAACTAACTCCCCTAGAGACATTAACAATTTAAAATCAAGACCCCGCAAGATACTTCGATATGTTATAAAAAAACACTTAAAAAGCCAAAAATACGCTTGGCGTGGATTGTTTGAAATCATAAGAAATCAGATGAATTTCCAAATTGAACTATTCATGGCATCCATGGCTGTACTGGGCGGAATACTGTTTGGAATTAATCCAACAGAATGGATGATCCTATGTTTTACAATAATGTTGGTACTAATTAGTGAAGCATTCAACAGCTCTGTCGAAGCCATGTGTGATGCACTCTCAAAAGAATACAATGAAAACATAAGGTACGCTAAAGATGTTGCGGCTGGAGCCGTACTGCTATCAGCTATACTGGCAATAATAATAGGAACCATAATCTTTACACCTTATATATACGTCTCTCTCATGCAGATATAGACGTATATTCATCCTCAGCAACAATCACATGATCAAGTAATTTAATTCCCATCAAATCACATGCAGAACGTACGGTTTGCGTAGCAACAAGATCAGAGTTACTTGGTTTTACATTTCCAGATGGATGATTATGAACCAAAATAATTCCGGAAGCCATCAATTCAAGAGCCCTTTTAATCAATAGTCTCATGTCTATAAACGAAGAATTACCTCCTCCACTAGCTATTTCTTTTGTATCTAAAAGTTGATTTCTCCCATTTAAATAAAGAGCAATTACTTTTTCGTTACAATCTTTAGTCATTGATTTGGTCATTAACCATACATCTCGAGTTGACAAAATTTTGGTTACTTCCTGATTGTATATCCTTTTTCCTAACTCCAATGCAGATGATAATCTTTGAGCCTTAACTTTACCAATTCCTTTAATCTCTTGAAATTTTTGAACAGATATTGAACCTAATGAGGCATTATTTTGTATTACCTTCTCAACACGTTTTGATATTGAAAATACATTTTTACCCTCTATCCCGCTCCCCAACAAAATTGCAATAAGTTCATAATTATTAAGCCCTGCAACACCAAATTCATGGAGTTTTTCTCTAGGTTTCAACATACTATTTTTTTATATAGCGGCATTTGGGATAGTTACTACATCCCACAAAGCTTTTACCCCACTTACCTCTTCTTTCAACTAGGTTACTTCCACATTCTGGACACTTATCAACCAACATAAGGGGTTTGGCATTCTTACATTTAGGATAACCGCTACAGGCCCAAAATTTACCAAATTTTCCATTTTTTAGAACCATATCACTACCACATTGTTCACATTTCGTAACTTCTACATATTTTTCTTTGTCTAATTCCATCTCTTTTTCATAAGAAATTATACCTTTACATTTCGGAAATTTGGCACAGCTTAAAAACCTACCATTTTTCCCTAATTTTACTACCATTTTTCCACCACATTCTGGACATTTTTCATCACTATCCTCAAGTACAACAACATCTTTCTTGTCTATATCTTTGTCACCACTCTCAATCTGTTCATGAAATGGAAAATAGAAATCTTTCAGGAGTTTTACTTTACCCAACTTACCATTCGCAACTGAATCAAGATTATCTTCCATTTTGGCAGTAAAACCATAGTCAACAATATTACTAAAGTACTTAACAAGAAAATCGGACACTACAATACCACTGTCTGTTGGTATCAAATATTTTTTTTCTACTAAAATATATCCTCTATTTTTAATCGTTGAAATTATACTTGCATAGGTTGATGGACGTCCAATACCAAGTTGTTCCATCTTTTTTACAAGTGAAGCCTCAGTATATCTTGGTTTTGGCTGAGTCTCCTTCTCTACCCATTCAATAGAGTTGATCTCTTTAACATCTTTAGCTGACCATTTATTTATGATCTCAGGAAATCCACTTTCATTCATCTTCTTAACATATGTCAAAACCCTACCAAATCCATCCACAACAACTTGTTGTGAATTTGTACCCCACAAATTATTTTGCTCATCTTTTATAACAACTTCTTTCTTCTGTACTTCCATTGCTCCCATTTGAGTTGCAATAGTTCTATCCCAAATAAGAGAATAGATCTTAAATTCATCTGGACTTAAGTTACTTTTTATAACATTAGGAGCAAAATCAAAGTGAGTTGGACGAATAGCCTCATGTGCTTCCTGTGCCACTTTAGATTTATTTTTATATACCCTTGGAGTTTCATTTAAGTAATTTACTCCAAATTCATTTTTAATATACTCCCTTACCTGACTCACTGCTTTATTTGCAAGATACAAAGAATCAGTTCTCATATAAGTTATAAGACCAATAGCCCCTTTTCCTTTAATATTAACCCCTTGATAAAGTTTCTGAGCTATCTGCATTGTTTTTGAAGCAGAGTAACCAAACATATTATTAGCAAGTCGTTGTAATGTTGAGGTCATTAGTGGTGGTGGTGGATTCAATTTTGATTTCTTGTCAGAAATTGATTCGATTTTACATTTAAGTGGTGAAATCAAACCCTTTTGCAGAACGTCCTTTTCATCATCTTTTATTCGGCGTGGTTTACCCTTCTCGTTAATCAAGCTAACAACACAACTATCTATCTCACCATTCACATTCCAAAACTTCTCCGACTTAAATGCCAACCTCTCCTTCTCTCTTTCAACAATTATTCTTAATGCAACAGACTGCACTCTTCCTGCAGACAGCCCATATCTTATCTTTTTCCATATTAGTCCAGATAATTCATACCCAACAAGTCTATCTAATATTCGTCTAGCCTGTTGTGAATAGACCATATTCATATCTATTTCACCTGGATTTTCAATAGCTCCAAGGACGGCTTCTTTGGTTATTTCATGGAATACAATTCTTTTTGAGTCTTTCTTATTTTTCTTTACAATTTCACTAACTTGCCAACCAATAGCTTCACCTTCTCTATCAGGATCAGTTGCAATATATACAATACCTTCACAATTTTTAACACTATTTGATATTTTAGAGATTGTCTCTTTCCTTCCCTTAGCAACAACATAAGAAGGTTCAAAATTATTCTGAATATCGACACCCATATCCTTCTTCGGAAGATCCTTTATATGACCTAAAGTTGCCAAAACTGTGAAATCTTTACCCAAAAAACCTTCAATTGTTCTAGATTTTGCAGGAGACTCAACAAATACCAAATTTTTAAGTCGCCCTAAAGGAACTTTGGTTGACTTAGTTTTATTTTTTATTCGAGAAGCTGTTTGTTTTTTCATAATAATCTAATATGACCTAATTTATCGGTTTTTACAATACCTTCTATCTCAAGTTTTGTCAATATTTTGCAAATTGAATTTGCATCAATATTTAATTTATTAACTAGCTCATCCAGCGTAATTGCACTGTTTTCTAATATATCAAATATTTTTTGCGTAATTGGATCTACGCTTTTATTGTTAATTACTTTCTTTATTTCGCTAGACATCAATAATTTACCACACACTAAATCTATAGTTCTTTCTACTTCGTCTAGTGAGTATAGCACATTAATACGACTATCCGCCAATAATTTATTACTTCCTTCGGATGAAAATGAAAAGATATTTGCAGGAAAAACCCCAATCGGTTTGCTCATTTTCATCGCATAATTTACCGTATGTAAAGTACCACTGTTATAAGGAGCTTCAACCACTATTAAAATATCTACAATACTTGCAAGCATTTCATTCCTTACAAGAAAATTACCATTTGTTACCTCCCCAATCCCATCATATTCACTAACTAAAAGGCACTTATTTTTACGGATAGCGTGACTTATTAAATCAAATTTATAATTTGGGATCCTACTTAAGCACCAAGGAATAACGCCACACACATAAATATCATATCTTAAGGCAGATTCAAACGTTACCCAATCAATTCCATCAGCAAATCCAGTGAATATTGTACAATTGTATTGTTTCAATACTTTTACTAAAGACATGATAATATCTCTCCCATATTCAGTCATCTTTCTTGTACCTACAACACCTATCTTTATGTTCTCATCAGGAATAAAACCTGTTGTTGAGATAAAGACAGGTGGAATTTTCATTTTCAATAAATCTACTGGATAACCTACCCTATATCTACAACCAAAACGCAATGCATTACCCCAAAGTCTTTTCATCTCTATTAGTAGTTCTCCGTCGTCCACCTGCCTCTGATCATTAAAAACATCTAACAACTCCAGAACTGAGTTGAAATCTATAATACTTTCATTTTTACAATTTATCACTATTGAATCACATATTTCTTTTCTATACTCAACCCAATTATTAGTATATTCAAATAGTGCATTAGTAATATTCCATAGTTTAACATTTCCTATTCCTTTAATTCCCCGAAGTCTTAAGAATAACCTATCCAAATCAGACAAATCTGAAAAAGATATTAAATCCCTAATCACACATAATGTAGTTTATTTTATTTACTGCCATTCCTTTTCTTTTTATAATAAGTAACGCTTAATTTTCCTATCTGAGTCTTAATATCTTCTATTTGAGAATTTACATCTTTGTACTGTTTTTCCTTCAAAGCGCTCAGTTCAAATGAAATTTGCAATAATCCCCAAAATCTATTAACACTTGATTCTGCACGCTTCAATGCAATTATTGAATATTCTTTTCCCAACGAATTAACAACATCTGAAACACATGTTAAAATTGATAACGAGAGAGTTCTTAACTGCGTTCTCAACACAGGCTCACTATCAAAAAAGCCATCGTTTGTTATACCATACAAACCAACAACAAAACCTTTGGCAGACAACCAAAGTGGAGTTGGCTCCTTTATAAAATCACTCATTAATAATAAGATAAAATTATTTAATCAAAGAGTATGCTCTTTGATATTATTAATATGTTACCTTTAAAACTGTAGCCATTTTTTGCAAAAAACTATTCGAAAATATAACATCCTGTTCTTTTTACAAAAATTAAGCCCAATTTAATAGAATATGTAAGCAACTTTGCAAATAGATTTCAATCACAAAAGAACTCTTTCATTGAAGGAAAATATTAATTTTAAGTTTGTTTATTACTAATGTGTTAAAATTAAGGTTATGAATAAAAAATCGTTATTAAAAAAATATTTACAGATTTCAGATTTCTACGGAAAGCCATTCCCCTATTCATTATTCTTGGAGCTTGGCTTCAATAAAGACAACATTCCCAAAGAATATAAATTATTTAAAGACTATATTTTTAGTAAAGATATTAAAAAGTTCCAAGCATATCGACTAAATAAAAGCTATTGCTTTGAAACACAATACAAAACCAAATTAGCTAAAAATTATTTATTCACACTCTATCTTCTTCCTTTTGTCTACATGATTGGAATTTCAGGTTCAGTAGCAATGAAAACCCCAAACAAAGAAGATGACATCGATATTTTTATACTTTGTGATCAACAATCTCTGTGGTTAACAAGATTAATCGATTTTATTTTTTATACAATCATTGGGAAAAGAAGAACCCACATACTAAAAAACAAGAAACTTGAAAATAAGCTTTGTATTAATAAATATCAGTCATTACAGAGATTACAAATTAATGAAAAGGATATATATACAGCGTTACAAATAATTTCTATTTCACCAATTTGGGGTAAAAAACTCAAAAACCAAATGTTAGATTCAAATAAATGGGTAACAAAATACTACTCTAACCTTAGCAAGCAATCACTTTCTGTCGATTTATTATTTATCCTAAAGAGAACCACAACAATATTACTTTATCCCATTTTAATTCCAACTAACCTCATTGCAAAAATACTTCAAATAAATATTCTTAAAAAAAACTCACCTGATTCCTACCATTATGACAATTATACAATTGAAACATATAGTAAAATTCAATCCAATAAATTAAAAACCATACTTAACAAAGAAAGTTAATAATGATAGAATAAATTAATTAAATTAATTTTACTTTTTTAAAGATGTCAGATTTTCCAAAATTATTTGAACTTAACACAATAATTGTAAATGAAGAGATGTCAATATTGCGTTTCGAAAATAAATACCAATTAATGAATGAAAATGGGGAATTGGTCGGATATGTATGTCAGAAATTATCAACTGGAGCAAAAATTGCAAGACTATTTATGTCGAAAGCAATGTTACCATTTGAGTTGGAAATTCAAGATACCGACCAAAAGGTTTTGGCAACAATCAAAAGGGGCTTTACATTATTTATGTCGAAGGTAGACGTATTGAACAGTAACGATAAATTAATTGGCCGATTTCAAGGAAAATTGAAGCTACTCGGAACCAGATTTGATTTAGAGGATGAAGATGGAAAAAAGTTAGGTAAAATTGAAGGAAATTTAACAGGATGGGATTTTAAAATTTACAACTCAAATGAACAACAAATTGGTTCTGTAAATAAAAAATGGGCAGGAGCATTAAGAGAAGTTTTTACAACTGCTGACAAATATAAAGTTGAAATTGATCCAAGTGTAAGTGAAAATGAAGATAAAATTGTAATATTATCAGTAGCTATAACTATCGACATGATAATAAAAGAAAATAATAATTAAACATGGACTATCAGAATATAGATAAAATCAACGTAGAAAGATGGTACAAAACTGCAATTGTTACTGGTAAAACTTCTGCCGAAAAAGTTGGTTGGTCATCAACATATAACCAACAGGTCAGATTCAAAGTTTTATCAGGTATTGGAAACTTAAATAATAAATCAGTTCTGGATTTTGGATGTGGACTAGCTGAATTTTATCCATATCTCAAAAGCATCTACCCCAAAATCATTTATACAGGTATGGATTTTATTGAAGAATATATTATAAAGGATAGAATTCGGTTTCCTGAGGTAAACTTTATTCTAGGAGATAGCACCAATTTAACTCAAAAATATGATTATATACTAACCTCGGGTGTTTTTTCATATAAGATTGAACAATCAGAAAAAAGATATAAACAAACCATAAAACATCTATGCAGTTATTCAAGAATTGCTTTCGGTGCAAATTTTTTATTAAGGGGAAAACATATTGACAACAGTGTATACAACACATGGGATCCACAAGAATTATTAGAATGGGCTAAGAAAATATCCCCAAAAGTTGAGATAATAAACGATTATTTAGCCCACGATTTCACACTTTTCCTTTACAATAACGGTTAACCCTTAATTATAACTTTCCCTTTTTCAACAGTTAACTTAATAGTTACAATTTGTCTTTTTAACCCTTTTTCTATTATATAATCAGCAACTACTGTTTCCAAATATTGCTGAATTGCTCTTCTTAAAGGTCGTGCTCCATATTCTTGATCAAAGCCTTCTTTTAATAATAAATTTTTAACTTTTGAATCAACAACCACTTGGATATTTTGATGAATAATTCTTTTATTAAACTCGTCAATCATGATATTTACAATTTTGGATACCTCTTTTCTTGTCAAAGGCCTAAACACAACAACGTCATCCAATCGATTTAAAAGCTCGGGACGTAAATACTCTTTTAATTCTTGAAGTAACTTCTCCTGTACAACATCATAGTCCCATTCAAATCCCCTACTCTCAATAGCTTTAAACCCTACGGTTCCTCCTACCTTTAGTTCATCAACGCCAACGTTGGAAGTTAAAATAATAACTGTATTCTTAAAACTAACTTTATTACCCTTACCATCTGTAAGATGACCATATTCTAGAATTTGTAAAAGAATATTTAATACATCACCATGAGCCTTTTCAATTTCATCAAATAGTACTACAGAATAAGGATTCTGTCTGACCTTTTCTGTAAGCTGCCCACCTTCCCTATAACCAACATAACCAGGCGGTGAACCTATTAATTTACTAACACTATGCATTTCCATAAGCTCACTCATATCTATTTGTATCAACTTGTCCTCATCCCCAAATAATTCTCTAGCTAAAACTCTTGCCAATTCCGTTTTACCAACACCTGTAGGACCCAAAAATAAGAAAGATGCCCATGGTCTTGTTATATCAGAAATACCAGTTCGACCACGCTTAATTGCGTCAGCAACTTTTTCAACCGCATCAGGTTGTCCAACAACCCTACTGCTTAAATTTTTAGAAAGATTTTTAAGTGCAGATGATTCCTCAGTGGTCAAGGTTGAAACAGGAATACCTGTCCATTCAGAAATTACCTTCTTAACAGAATCTTCAGTAACCACCTTCTCTTTAATTAATTTCTTACCTCTTTCATTTTTAACCTGCATTATTTTTTCACCCAAGGTTTCTTCCATTACTCTGAAATTTTGAGCTACTTGCATATCACCTCTCAAAATTGCCTTTTCTTTTTCATCTTGAATTTGTCTGAACTCATCTTCAATCTTACCTAAATTTGTTTTGTATTCAGTCTTTATTCTAACTAAAGCACAAGCCTCATCCAAAAGATCTATAGCTTTGTCTGGCAAATTTCTATCACTTACATAACGATCCGAAAGTGTAACGGCCAGCTCAATTGCATCTTTATTAATCTTTACACCATGATAAGACTCCAATATTTTCGACAATTTATCCAGAATCTTTATCGATTGAGTTAAAGATGGTTCCTCAACCAAAACAGGTTGAAATCTTCTATTAAAGGCAGCATCATCTTCAAAAATTGTTTTATAACCACTTGTTGTAGTAATACCAATAACTCTTATTTTTCCACTTGTTAATTCAGGCTTAAGAATTCCTGCAATATCAACACCCCCTGCAGAACTAGGGCCAGAGGAAAGTAAAGTATGAATATCGTCGAAAAATAAAATTATTGAAGGATTTTCCTTAGCAGCACTTATAATTGCAGTCATTTTACCTTCAACATCCCCTCTCATATTGCTTCCTGCAACAATTTTATTAACATTAATCTGAATAACCCTACTACCCATCAATGAATCAGGAACCATATTTTGAGATATTCTTTGTGCTAAACCTTCAACTAGAGTTGTTTTACCAACACCTGGCTCACCAACAATTAAAGGGTTATTTTTTTTACGTCGCGATAGAATGTTTATTAAATTTTCAATTTCAATTTCACGACCAATTAAAGGATCTAATTTACCTTTTTCAGCTCTACTTACCAAATCCTCTCCAAAATGGCTCAATACATCAGGTAATCTGTGCTCACCTCGACCATCTCCTGTCAAAATTCCTTGGGGATATGAAACAAAGTCAAAAACAATTCTTTTGATACTTTTCTCTGTTATTCCCAGTGAATCTAGTTTGGTTTTGAGACTTGAACTAAATTTAAAACTTGCCATCAATAGATGTTCAGTTCCCACATATACATGATTCAGATCTCTTGCAATCTTAAATGCCTCAATCAATAATAAAATCAAATCTTTATCAAGATTTAACTTTTCAACTGAAATTCTAACTTTTGTGTCTGACACCTCAGTAGTAACTATTTTTGCCACTACCTCCTCACTTATATATTCAGTAATAAAGGTCCTTCTATCAATGCCAACTGCATCTAGCATCTTGGAAACTACACTATTAGGATTAATAAGAATACCTAAAATGAGATGATCTACTGTAATTGTTTTTTTACCATCATTTAATCCGATTAGCCCAGCAAAATAAATGCTATACAACGCATTACGGCTAAGTCTCGATGAAAATAATGGACTAGGACTATTCTTTCTTTTTATCATCAGTTCTCTTCAGACTTAATCTTAAGTGTCTTTCGGTTGATGAAACTGAAAGGATTTTAACTTGTACAGTTTGTCCAACTTTTACAAAATTATTAATGTCTTTTACTAAGTCATATGATACTTCAGAGATATGAACCAATCCGTTTAGACCTTCACCAATTCTTACAAAGAAACCGTAGTCAACAACCTTCTGGACAGTACCCTGTACAATATCTCCAACTTTATATTTAGAAATTGCCTGTTGCCATGGATCTTTTTGTAATCTCTTAACGCTATAAGCCACCCTTTTTCCACCATCAGCGATATCAATTACCAATACTTCAATTTTTTCTCCAATAGCATATAAAGAACCAGTATTCTCAACTTTATCCCATGATAATTCAGACAAATGTACCAATCCTTCAACTCCACCAGCATTTACAAAAATTCCAAAAGGAGTAATACCACTTACCTCTCCGATTACTTTATCTCCAATCTTCAATTTTGATAATGTTTTCTCTCTCTTTTGGGCATCACGCTCTTGAGTAACCATCTTTTCAGACAAAATTACTCTCCCTTTTTCTCTATCTAATTCTATTATTTTTACAAGCATCTTGTCACCAACAATACCTGCAAGACTTCCTTGAACTCTGTCACTAATATCTGCACCATCTAATTTTTTACCATCTCGGTATATTCTTGTTGCATCCACTTGTGAAGTAGGAATAAATCCTCTAATACCTCCAAGTATTTCACAAATCAACCCACCACTATTTGACTCGACAATTTCAACTTCAACTGGTTTTCCTTCATCACGAGCGCTCTGTAGTTCAAGCCATTTTCTTGCTTGATCAGTTCGTCTCAACGACAAAACCAACATTCCTTCTTCATCTTCTGGATTTACAACATAAACTAGGACAGAATCACCAACTTTTAACTCTTTGTAGTTGACCACTTCACTTTTTAATTCTCTTCCGGCAACTACTCCCTCAGATTTCCATCCTACATCTACTAATACTACACCACCTTCATATCCGGCGACAGTACCTGATATAATATCCCCTTTTTTGGGAATAACCAGACGATTGGAATCTGAAAGAAATTCCTCAAACGTACTGGCTTTTTTAGAAATTTTACTCAACATAATAAATACCTCCAATTTGTTTTTTATCTGTGCCCCCAATAGCTCTTTCAACCATTGATAACACGTAGAGTAGTTTATCACACAAAGGTTTAGTTGTGCAAGTATCATGAATATGCTAAAATATGTCAGCTGTTGATTAAAAATGCGGGTATAGTATAAAGGATTCATTATGCTTCCCTTCCAAGGAAGAGATACGGGTTCGATTCCCGTTACCCGCTTTGATTACCCCAATTACTTATAAGGAGATCAATCTGCCTCTGGCATGACTTTAGATATTTTAACAAGCAAAGCGAAGTTAAAATATCAATAGTTAGGCAATCTGACGTAGCAATTTTCCAAATTCGATATGCTGTAAGAAACAATATGAAATAAAGTCCCATATAGACTTGAACCTTTGTGGGCTTTTGTATTATAATCACCCCGTTGTTATCAAATAAAATTAACACCCAAGCACAAAATGTGGTTTATATATAGTATCGTAAATGTAATCGTAGCTTCATTTGTTGACATTATTAATTTTAAACTAGCTAAATCACTGAAAAGTTCAACCATTCTATTCTTTTCAAATTTAATAACTCTCCCTATCACTATTGCATACTTTTTCTTAAATAATGAACAAATTAATTTATCAATAAATTATTGGACCCTACTAAGTATTTCTAGCAATGTGCTGGCAACATATATACTGTTAAACCAAATGAAGAAAACAACATTAAATAATGTCGCACTCTCATACGGCTCAAGAATTGTATTCACTACCTTTATCTCGATTATCTACATAGGAATGCCAATAATGTCAATTTTCATTACGTTCATTGCTTCACTTCTAATAATCACAAGTATTCTTATTAACAACCCATACCATAAAAAATCCGACTCTCAAAGATTTAATTTAGGTGTATTCATCCCACCATTACTCTACTCCCTTTATGCTACCTTTGGAAAATTCGCTATGTTAACTACTACCCCCACCTCCTTTACCTTTTCTTTATTATTTGGAGTAACCATTGGTTCATTAATATTATTCATTAAGGATAACCGTTCTCACAATGAACAAATACCACGCAAATATTTTTTTAAAAAAATACTACCATTACTTTTTCTGAATGGATTGCTATGTTTCATAGCCTTTCTGACTATCTCACTAGCAATTCAACAAGGAAACCTTGCCTATATTACAGCAATTCAAATGAGTAGAGGAAACTTACTTTCAATATTTGATGTTATACACAATAAATCAGGAAAGATAAAAGAGAAAATACATATATACCTATTAAATCTTTTGGGGATTTTGTTAATAATACTATAAGAGTATCAATTATTTACAGGCTGAAGAGCAAGAAATTCATCTAAAACCAAGCCACTGTTCCTTAGGGCTAATGCATTTTCCACCCCAATATATCTATAATGCCATCCTTCATATTTATAACCCGTAACGGCTTCCGCTCCACTTGGATAAGATAATACAAAGCCATACTTCCACCCATTTTCAGCAAGCCAAGCACATGCCTTTGTTGAATTAAACACATTTCCAATTTGATCATTACTTTCACTGGTTGTAAAGTCGATGGTTGTTCCAAGTTGGTGTTGACTATGCCCTGCCCTTGCAGAAAAAGTATCAACAAAACTATAGTTGTAGTTGTACCTTTTAAGCCAATTATTATAAACAGACTGCTGGGTGCTATACGAGCGATAAGAATTACTTATAGCCAAATCAATACCCCCAGCTTTCGCATCAAGTCCCATCCTTTTTAAATCCTCAAGTATTACAGCCCTACCAAGATAATGTCCACTGTTGCGGACACCTGATTCTCCCAGATTAATTAACCCTGTGGGTACATACGTTGACGATAACTTATATTTCTTATTGACCAAAACCAGCAAATTATTTGGATCTGCAGTTATTTCCACGATTTCACTTGGATAACTCCACCATCCTAGACTTTCTACAGAAGGGGCAGTACTTGCACTCTTGGTATTCTTTTTTACTGTACGTAAAACATAAGGTTTCCACTCCGCAACTTCCGTAACATTTTCAGGGTACAGAATAGAATCACATTCGCCATCAACAGTCGGACTTACTCCCAAACAAAAACTATATGAAAATTTCGATAAAAAAATGATAGATTCAGGCGAGACACCATCATCACCGATCGACATCTGGCTCACATACAAATCTATTGGCTCCCTAACGTACCTTTTTCTTAACAAAATAACGTTTGTATACCAAAGCACTACCAAGGAGATTCCAAAGCCTAAAAGAACTCCAGGAATGACTGAATAAGATCCTCCTACCCCTCTTTTAACAAGACCATCTTTTATCAAGTTCTTTCTAATGATTTTATATTACTATCTTTCCTTTACAACACGTCGAAGAAATTTACCAGTCCAACTTTTATCATTTTCAATAATTTCATCGACAGTACCTTCAAAAATAATATTACCTCCTTTATCTCCACCTTCGGGACCAACATCTATTATCCAGTCAGCCATTGATATAAAATCAAGGTTGTGTTCGATTGCAACAACAGTATCTCCACGGTGGACAAGCCCTTTTATTACAACCAAAAGCTTTTCCATATCCATAAAGTGTAAACCAGTAGTTGGTTCATCTAGAATATACATTGTTCTACCATATGATTTTCGATCTAATTCTGAAGCCAATTTAACTCGCTGAGCTTCTCCACCTGAAAGTAGCGGTGCCGGTTGCCCCAACTTCATATATCCAAGACCCACTTCAATCATCAACGACAACTTTTCTTTAATTACAGGATGAAAATTGAAAAAACTATAGGCCTCTTCAACCGACATGTTTAGGACATCAACTATGTTTTTTCCCTTGAACATTATATCCAGTACCTCCGTTACGTATCTGTTTCCATTACAAACATCACAATCAACGTAAATGTCAGGCATAAATTGCATTTCAATTTTTATCTTCCCTTCACCTTTACAGGACTCACATCTCCCACCTTTTAAATTAAAACTAAACTTACTTTTGTTATAACCCTTGATTTTTGCTTGTTTTGTCAATGCAAATATCTCACGAATTGGATCAAAGACCTTGGTGTAAGTAGCAGGATTACTTCTTGGAGTACGCCCTATGGGTGACTGATCAACGAATACAACTCTATCAATTTTTTCATACCCGTTTACAGCACCATAAACTGGTGAAGAGTCATAGTCAACATAACCTAATTTCCTTTGTAATACAGGATATAAAGTCTCTGTTATTAGCGACGACTTACCTGAACCAGACACACCAGTCACACATACAAACCGCCCAAGTTTTATCGATAAATTAACATTTTTTAAATTATTAGTAGAAATATTATCAATTGTTATGACATCACCACTACCATGTTCAAATCCAGTATACCCATCAAACCTCTTATTTAAAACGGAATTAACGTTTTTGTATACAACACTACCTGCACCCAAATATGGACCAGAAACTGACGACTTATTATTCATCAGATCTGTATAATTTCCTTGAGCAATGACCTCACCACCTCTTTCACCAGCTCCTACACCAAAATCAACAATCATGTCAGCATTCAACATCGTATCTTTGTCATGTTCCACTACTATAACACTATTACCAAGGTCTCTTAAACGCTTCAAAGTACCAATTAATCGATTTTGATCTCTCGAGTGCAACCCTATCGAAGGTTCATCAAGCACATAAATCACTCCAGTTAATCCAGTACCTATTTGACTTGCTAACCTTATTCTTTGAGATTCGCCCCCAGACAAAGTATCTGCAGATCTACTAACTGTTAAATATTCAAGACCGACTTCCATTAAAAACAATGTTCTATACTTTATTTCACGTAAAATAACCTCAGCAATAACCTTATCTGATCTATCAAGACTTTTTATTAATGAATCAATTCTCAGAGCAAAATCTCTTATGGACATGTCAGTTATTTCTGAAATATTCAAACCATCAACCGTCACTGCCCTAGTTTCCGCTTTAAGTCTTGTTCCACCGCATTCAGTACATGAAACCGAAGTCATATACTTTGAGATTTCATTTCTAATATATTCAGAATTAGTCTCAATATACCTTCTCTCAAGATTAGGTATTATTCCTTCAAATTTAATATCAGTAGCTGTCCTTGTTCCACCGTATTTTGAATAATATTTAATAGTATATAATTCATTTCCAGTTCCATATAAAAGAAGATCTAGATATTCTTTAGGAATTTTTGAAATCGCAAAAGATAACGGAATCCCATGTTTTCTACAAACTTCTGTGATAATCATTTTATTCCAACCATCAGAACTCATAGTCTTAGCATAAGGAATTATCCCACCCTCCAACAAAGACAATGAGGGGTCAATTACTTTTCCTGGATCAACTTTTCTTATATTTCCCAATCCATTACAAACAGGGCAAGCACCATGTGGGGAGTTAAAAGAAAAATGTTTGGGCTCAAAATCAGGAAGTGATATACCGCATTTCCTACAAGTTTTTGAAGTACTAAAATCTTCGTAAATACCAGTACTTGATATACCCACTGGGGTATCATTTTTGTCGTGCAAAACTTCAGGAGCTCTTATCCTAACAAAAGATGGTTCAATTTTTAGTGCTTGCTCAACTGCAGAAAATAACCTAGTTCTAAATTCCTTAAGTCCTTCATTCATATCAAAAAGGGAAACTTGTAGAAAGTCCATTCTTACTTCAATGGTGTGTTTCTTATATTTTTCCAAAGGGGGAAGTTTTTCGGATAATTCGAAAAAATGATTGTCAATTATTATTGTCCCCCACCCTTGTTTCTTCAATATTTTAAAAAGAGAATCATATTCACCTTTTTTATCAGATACGGGAATTCCCCATACTGAAAGGTTAACAACTTTGTTACCATCCTTTCCTATATAATTTTTTATCCCACTAACAAGAGAATCAACTATTTCATCAATTGATTGAGGTTTAAGTTCATCTCCACATGAAGGACAATGTGCAATACCAATCCTGGAAAACAACAATCTCAAATAATCGTAAATTTCAGTAATGGTACCAACTGTAGACCTAGGATTATGAGATACAGTTTTTTGATAAATAGCAATAGATGGTGATAATCCCTCGATACTATCCACATCAGGTTTCTTTATATTTCCTAAAAATTGCCTTGCATATGAAGAAAGTGATTCAACATATCTTCTTTGTCCCTCTGCATAAATTGTATCCATCGCCATTGAAGACTTTCCAGACCCAGATATACCAGAGAAAACAACAAGTTTATTTTTAGGAATAGTAAGATTGACATTTTTAAGATTGTTTTCACGGGCACCTTTAATAATAATACTGTCTTTCATTGTTTTTTATTCAGTTTTTTTAAAATATCACGTAATTCAATTGCACGTTCAAAATCCAATAAACTAGCAGCATTTTTCATTTCCATTTTCAAAAGACGAACAGTTTCTCTTTGAGATTTTTTATCTGATACTCTAAAAGTTGAAACCATAATATCTATATCTTTAGTTACAAGTTCGGGTACACTAAAAGAACTCATACGTTCTCTATCTTCAACTTTAGGAAGAATACGTTCTCTAATACCTTTTTTAATACCAGTTGGGGTAATATTGTTTTTTAGATTATAATCAATTTGAATTTTCCTTCTTCGCTCTACTTCATCAAGTGCTTCTTTCATACTTTTGGTAATATGATCTGCGTACATAATTACCCTTCCTTCAATATGTCTCGCAGCCCTTCCCATCGTTTGGATAAGACTTGTTTTTGACCTTAAAAATCCCTCCTTATCTGCATCTAAAATTGCAACTAATGAAACTTCAGGCAGATCTAATCCTTCTCTCAAAAGATTAATTCCAACAAGTACATCATATTTACCTCTTCTTAAATCATCAAGAATATCTGTTCTTTCCAATGTATCAATGTCTGCATGTAGATAAGCAACCTCTATTTTACGTCCTAATTTTGAAACTTCAACAATATTCTCTTCGTAAATCCTTTCGTTCAAATAATCAGTTAATTCTTCAGCCATCTTTTTGGTCAGAGTGGTAACTAATACTCGCTCTCCTTTTTCTACGACACCAACGATTTCATCAATCAAGTCTAAAACTTGATTTTTTGCTGGTTTAACATAAACTAATGGATCAACCAAACCTGTAGGTCTAATCAACTGTTCGGCAATATCATTTTTATCTATTAATGACAATTCATAATCACCTGGAGTTGCAGACATATATATTGTAGATTTCTGTCTTCTTCTAAATTCATTAAATCGTAAAGGTCTATTATCAAGTGCAGATGGAAGTCTAAATCCGTATTCAACCAGGGTCTCTTTTCTTGCTCTGTCTCCATTATACATTCCCCCAATTTGCGGAACAGTAATGTGTGACTCATCAACAACCATTAAATAATCGTCTCCAAAGTAATCAAGTAATGAGTAAGGGGGATCTCCAAAATCCCTTTCATCAAAATAAATCGAATAATTCTCAATTCCTTTACAATATCCAATCTCTTTAATCATTTCAACGTCATATTCCACTTTTTGCTTAAGTCGATGAGCTTCGATAAACTTTGACTCACTTTTAAGCTTTTCAACCTGTTTTGACATATCTAAAAGAATAGTATTGGTAATATCAGCAACTTTTTCACTATTAAATACATAATGCTTAGCAGGATATATGGCTACGGATAGAACCTTTTTTCCATCCTTAATGATAACACTTGTTAGTGAATAATAATCTTTCTTTATTTGTCCTGAAACAGTATCAAAAAAACTTATTTCCTCAATAAATTTTCCTTTTAGAGT
>DAOOWV010000010.1:0-35950 GCA_035371485.1 Candidatus Dojkabacteria bacterium
AATGCTGTCTATAAAAAACAGAGCCATTAAATTAGCTCTAATTTCATTTTTGTTTTTTAATGAGTTGTTCATAAAAATTACGAGTAATGGTCCATTTATGTTAAACACACCTCCAGTTATTCCTGCAAATAATCCCCAAATGGGGGCCGTTGTAAGTGGGATCCGTCTGCTCTTTTTTAATACCAAGCTGTCAAATACTTGTAAAGCAACGTAAATTAGGATAAATAGTCCAAACATTTTCTTTAAAATTTCAGCATCTATGCGAGTGAACAATGAAACACCAATAAAAGTTCCAATAAATAATCCGATTCCTACCTTAAATACGACCCTCCATTTAACTTGTTTAATAAACTTTTTAAATATTATTCCACTAGAAAAAATATCTCCGAGGCATGCCAAAATAGTAGCAGTCTTCATGTCTAAACTAGAGGAAAGAATGGGGACTAATATCAGGGATGCACCAAATCCTGCTATTACTTTTAGAAAATATGCCAATATCGTTGACAAAACTATTAATAGTGGGGCATTGATGGGCATGTTTATTAATGTTAATAACTTATCTTGTGTGCAGTATACCTTTTGATTTGACCCAGAGTCAATGACTTATAATATTGTAAATTAGTCATGTCAATACTTTTTATCGACTTGCCGAGCACAATTGAATTAGGTTGTTAAGTTTAGTTAACCTTACTGATTAATATCTTCTGCGTGTAAACATGTGTTGGTGAAAAACTGTTTCAGAATAGGTATTTCGCGTGAGTGTTTGACATGTGTAACTTTGATGTGTAAAATGTAGATAATATTGGTTAACTATATTTAAAGTGCAGATGTTTGTACAAGTTTACACGTAGAGTATCTTTAAATGTGGGGGTAATATAATATTTATATTTTTGAAGTAGGTTAGTGGTCACTAACTTGTTTTGAAGATAATATAAAGTTAGAATGTAGTAATATTAGATAACTTGATAAATTTTAAATGAATAATCAACTTATCGAAACAGAACTGCAAAGAGCGATACTAAATAAGTTAATGTTCTCCAATGGTCTTAGATATTCGCAATTACATGAAGTTACAGATAATCATGATTTATTCAATTATCATCTCAGATTCTTGCTCTCCAAGAAACAGATTATTAAAGAAAATAATTTGTATGTTTTAACAGAAGAAGGTAGGAAAATCGTTGGATATATGGAAGAAGATGGTCAAATGCAGGGGAAATTTAAAATTGGAATATTTATAGATATTATCCGTAAAAAAGGAAAAATTTATCAACAACTACTTCATAAAAGGCTTAAGCATCCACATTATGGCTATATTGGTGCTGTAACTTGTAAGGTTAAATGGGGGGAATCAATTGAGGATAATCTCAAACGTGAATTGATGGAGGAAGTAGGTATTGTTCCGGAAAAATGGAGTATAGTTGGTGTAGTGAGAGAATTTTTTCTAAATGAAAATAAGGAGAAAGTATGCGATGGTATATTTTTTGTAATAGTAGTTGAAGAATTTGATGGTGAACCAGAATTGAAGAGCATCGAAGGTGAATATTTTTGGTATGATATTGATAAAATATTAGGACTTGATAAGATTTTTAGGGAGGGATTTGAAAATGGGTTACCTCATATTAAGAAATTTCTTAAAGACAAGGAAAATTACAAACCATATATAATGGAGAACACCAGTGATCCTATGAAATACTAAATAAATGATACGTAATAAGTGAGAAACGATATATCAGGGTTTCATATGAGATCAAACGAGAGGGAACCTAATTTCATTATTCGCTATTTTATTACTACTTAATACTACTGTACTTATTTTTTATTTTGTTAAGAAACGTTTGAATTAAAAGACAACGTTTCTATTTCATGAAGTTCAATTCCATAGGTTTTATACACATCTCTTATATTCCCAAACATGCAATCCTTCTTGTCGTAGCCCATTAATGTTAATACTATCCAAACATTTTCTTCATTATCACTTTCAATTTCGAGGATTGGATCTATCATTGGCCATGAATCAATAGTAAGTGTACATTTTTTAACTTCCCATATTTCTCTATAGTTTTCTTGAAATGTTACTCCCTTTAAGCCAGTCTTTATTAAAAGATCTTTTGTGTTTTCTAAATTATCAATTGCTACCTCAATTTCTTTTGCACCATCAACGGTTAATCTATCAATTGTTTTATATGTCATTGTAATTTTGTCACCTTCATCTCTTAATCTTATCCATTGCTCACCTTTGGATCTTAAAAATTGGTTATCTAAAATATATCTTTTTTGTAGAAATTCATTTTTTATTAGTTTTGCTCCGATATCTTTTAATTTTTTCTTGTTAGGGTCTTATCAATCTTTGGAATTCGACATTCAAATTCTGTTTTCATTTTGTGAGTAATAAATATTATATATTCACATTATAACCTTTGAGATGTGGGTAAAACAAGTGAGGAGGAATTAACCTGTATAATACAATAATTAATAATACAATAATACTACAATACAATAATACAATAATACAACAATGATGGGGTGGAATTGTTGTTTGGATATCATTTTGGTAAAAATGACATAATGTTTATAAATTTATATTGTATTGGAAGAGTATAAGGTATTAATATAGTAATATATAAATTGATTTGTTATCTATGCAAGGAAATATTTTAAAGGAAAAAGTAAAATTATTTGCGTCAAGGTCATTAGACCTTTATAAAAATTTGATTATGAAGAAAGAATATGTTTTATCTAAACAGTTTTTGAGAAGTTCGACGAGTATAGGAGCTAATGTATTTGTGGCTAATTATTCTGAGAGTAAAAAAGACTTTACACATAAACTACATATTTCATTAAAGGAAGCTGTTGAGACAGGTTATTGGTTAGAGTTGATTGAGAGGTATAATCCTACTATCAAAGATATCAAATTACTCGAGAAGTTAAATGATGAAATTATTAGACCTTTGATCTCGTCAATAAAAATATCAAAAAGGACAAACAAATAATATTATTGTATTCTTCACTATTGTATTAATAATCTATTACATCAACCTTGCTTTCTATATAAAACATTTCTAAATTGCCAGCAACCATTCTGTCAAAAACAATCAGTGAATCCTTACAACTATCAATATTATTTTATAGTGCTTTCCTTGCTTCTTGTATTTTCAACCAATAATGTTCTCCAAAGTCGTTTTTATAATCTAATGTTCCAGTAGCATTTTCACAGTAACACTGATGATAAAGTGCATCTTCAACTAATTTATTATTAAAAATTTTCATTTTGCGGTGAACTCCAACGAATTTAAAATCTCCAATAAGTCCGCATTCTTCAGCTAGTTTTCTTTTTGTGCATTCAACAACTGTTTCCCCTAATCTTATTTTTCCAGCAAATCCATGAATATCTCCATAAAATGGATGTCGTAGTCTTTTTTGCACAAGCATTTGTTTTTCGCTTGGGTTATCAGGATTATTCCTTACTACAAATAGAGCTACAGACACTTTGAAAAATTGTTGCATTTTTCCAAATACATCGAGATTGGAAATAAACTTTTTACCTTTCATTGTAAGTTGATAATTTCTATTGTTTTTAACAATAAACTCTTGGGAAATTAGGTATTTGAGGTGATAATTATATTGGTCATTTTCAATGTCTGGGGGTTTCATGCTTGTAAATGTGGAGCTATTGTTTTTAAGAAGCGAAGTCAAAATATAAATTTGTATTTCATGCATGATGAGAAAGCAGTATATTAATAATAATACCTACTATTATACCTGATAATTGAATTAATGATATTTTTTTTGAGGTTTCTTTGTGTAATTCTGGAATCATGTCAGCAGTAGCAATATATATAAATCCACCTGCGGAAAAAGCAATCAAATATGGCATGTAGTCTTGAAATGTATTTTTAAGAAGCATCAGAAAAATTACTCCAGCAATTGCTGATAGTGAAGTGAAAAAATTAAAGAATATTGCTTTTTTTCTGGGAACTTTGCTGAATAATAAAACTCCGAAATCACTTATTTCCTGAGGTATTTCATGTATAATTATTGCAATTGATGTTGCGATTCCAAGAGATGTATCTTGCATGAACGCAGATGTTATAGCTACTCCATCGAGAAAATTATGGAATGCGTCTCCAATAATGTTGGTATATGCAAGTTTATGTGGGTGTGTATCTGAGCTGGGTACGTGACAATGTCTCCAGGAGATAAATTTCTCCAAAATAAAGAACGAAATCATTCCAATTAGCACAGATAGTAATGTTTTGTGAATATTGGTTGTTGTTTCAATAGCTTCAGGTATCATATGAGTAAATGAGGCACCTAATAATGAGCCGGCCCCGATACTTACAAGTAAGATATTAAATTTTGAGATTGATGATTTATGGGGAATGAACAATATACAAACTATTGATATAATGCTGATAATTATTGTTGCAATAAATGAAAAAAGAATACTCAACTATTGTTTATTAAATTTAATTTTACCTGCTTAATATATCATAATTTCAGCTTTTTTAAAACTGTTAAGCTTTAAAATTACTAAGTTGTGGAGATGTCGAAATATAAACATAATCAGTTAATTCCACAATAGATTACTTCTCCCATCTCCTTTATTTTTCCTTTTATGCTGAAATGTAATAAAATATGAATAAACTTACTTTACTCTTTTGTTATGATTATTTCTAAAACTGATTTTATAGCCTATCTTGATGCACCACGTCACCTTTGGGCAATAAAACATAATAAATTAACATCTCTGGAGATTAGTGCATTTCTTCGACACCTTGTTAAACAAGGCGATGATGTTGAAATACTTGCAGAAAAATATATACATAAAATCTTAATGCCCAAATATGGTATTTCAATAGATGATGTAATTTTGCAACCTACACACATAGATGGATCGTTTCAAGCTCGTATTGACGTATTAATTCGTAATCCCAGAACTAAAAAATGGGACATGTATGAAATCAAATCATCCTTAAAAATTGATAGCACACATATATATGATATTACTTTTCAATATTTGGTTTTTAAGGAAAAATACGAAATTGGTGATAAATATATTATTCATTTGAACAATAAATATGTTCGCAAAGGTGAGATTGAGCTTGATAAATTGTTCGAAGTAGAAAATGTGAATGAAGATGTGGATTTATTAAAGGATAAAGTATGGGAGCTAAGAAATGAGGCTTTATTTGTTGCTCAAACCGAGAACTTTACTGAGGTTTTGAATTGTATAAGACCTAAGGATTGTCCCTGCCTATCAATATGCCATCCCAATTTACCTAATTATTCTATTTATGATATTAATAATTTAACAGGTACAGAAAGTAAAATAAGAAAACTTGAAAAAATGGGTGTGAAAAGTATTTATGATGTTCCTAATGATTTCATTTTATCTACAAAGCAAAGATTTCAGATAGAAGTTGCGCAATCTCAAAAAATTTATATAAACAATACTAAAATTCAGAACGAATTAAATAAACTGAATTTCCCATTATATTTTCTCGATTATGAAACATTTAATCCTGCTATTCCATTATATAATAATTATAAACCTTATCAACACATTACCTTTCAATATTCTTTACATGTAAAAGCGACTCCGACATCTGAGTATAAGCATTACGAATTTATTGAAACTAATAAAGTTGATCCGATCCCTAATTTGATTGCTTCATTAAGAAAAAATATAGGAGAAAGTGGTTCAATAATTGTTTGGTATAAACCGTTTGAAACTTTGAGAACGAAAGAAATGGGTGAGCTTTATCCAGAATTTAAAGATTTTTGTAAAAATATTGTTTATAGAATTTATGACTTAATGAATATTTTTAAAAAACAATACTACTTAGATTCTTTAACTAAAGGTAGTTGTTCAATCAAACAGGTGCTTCCGACAATGGCTCCAGATTTGTCATACAAAGACATGGAAATAGCAGAGGGAGCAACTGCTATGACAAGCTGGAATAAGATGGTATATGATAAAAGACTAACAGAGGAACAAACTAACAAATTTAAAAATGATTTATTAAAATATTGTGAATTAGATACGTTGGCAATGGTTAGGATTTATGAAAAGCTTTATTCAATGATAAATGATAGGTTAGAATAATTCTAATTGATTAGTTTAGGAATATATTCGCCTTTTTCTTTTTTATATCTAGAATTTTCAAAAAAGACTTCTGGCTCTGTCTTATTAACTGTTATTTTTTTTGTTTTTCCATCATCTGTTTTAAACGTAAGTTTATATGTTGTTTTCATAGATTCCTCATCTTCAATAGTTTTTTTCTTTATAAGTGTTCCTGTCCAACTATCATTCTTATTTTTTAATGAAAAAAAGGACATTATAATTATTAATAATACTACCACTATGACAGTTATTACAGTTTCGTTCATTAATATTTATGTAAAGTTATATAATTACTTTATTTGTATGATGACCTATTTTAGCATACTGGATATTACTTTTCTATTTGTATTCTGAATGATCAAAAATTAGGTTTTATTGATTAACTTGTCTTTGTCGGAAATATCTGACAAAAGTAATGTGTCTTAATTAATTGAAATAACAATGATTTTTGTGTGTTTTTAATTATTTAATTAATAAATACATAAATTCACAATGAATTCTTGCATAATACTGTGAAAATAATTTAATGTTAAGTTTATGGCAAGAATTTTGATTGTTGAAGATGTTACTTTATATCGTAGAGGAATAACTGAATGCCTAGCAGGGTTAGGCCATGAAGTGGTTAGTGTTGAACCTGAGGGAAAAGAATCCTATGTTATGGCAACAAGCAGAATAATAAGAGAAATTCACGCTGGAAAGAAAGAATTTGACATTGTCTTAATGGATTATGATTTAGGAGATAGGCCACCATCATCTTTAGTTCCTCCTATTACTGGTGACCTTTTTACTAGTAATTTCCTATGCAAATCGGGGTCGATACGAAAAAAAGGGCTTAAGGTGATTAGTATCTCTACACGAGATAGTTATGACAGGGATCTATATGATGGTGCTTTGCCAAATAAAGAAGAAATTGGAGAGTTCAGAGAAACTTTTCAAAAATTATATAGTGAACTTTTCCCTCAAACTGAATGGGAAAACATGAGCGAAAAACACGCATAATATGGAAAACCGTAGGGTTTTGTGATATAATAAATCAATAATAATCTCATAGTTAATTAAGTGGTAAAAGTACTTGTGGTTGAAAATAGTGTTGATAGATATAGAGCAACAAGTTCAATATTAAACGTTATTTATGGATGTAAAATTGCGAATAGGGACAGAGGAATAAATGATAGTGTTCTGAACGTTGATAATTTGGAAGAATATGTTAATGAACTTTTGAATGGAGTTATTGACTGCGATATAATTTTTATCAGGTCTGAAATAGTTAGAGGTTCTCCTGGTAGTGGGCATGAATTAGCAAAAAGGTTACAACCTTTAAGAAATAGAGGAGTTGCTTTAGTTCTAATGGGTTATAAATATGTAGAAATAATGGGTTATATGATCATCGTTTTTCGGAAAAGGATGAGGTTGGAGTTGAAAAACATAATGAATATCGGGAATCAATTGGTAGGTTTATAAAAGAGCATGACATGAGAATGAACGGTGAAGAAAAAATGAATACAGAAGTTTCATTTTAGTTTCTATTATTTAAATAAAGTTTTATAAGTGATACAATCTGTATGTCAAAATAGATTGAACTCAACCTTTTATAGTGATTGAATTTAATAATATAACTAAACAATTTGACAAGACAAAAGTTCTTAAAGGACTTACTTTTACTGTTGAAAAAGGTGATATTTATGCATTTCTTGGGCCGAATGGCTCTGGTAAAACAACTGCAATTAGAATACTTCTTGGACTATTAAGCGCTGACTCTGGTACCGCATTGATTCAAGGAAAACAATATTCATACAATATGTCAGATAAAATTGGGTATTTACCTGAAGAAAGAGGGCTTTATTTAGATTCGCGTGTATTGGAAACTATGGTTTATATTGGGCAAATGAAAGGAATGAAGTATTTTGATGCCAAGGAAAGTGCCGAAAAATACCTTGAAAGAGTAGGACTTGCTGATAAAGCTCAACTTGAGATTAAAAAACTCTCGTCTGGACAACAACAAAAGATACAACTGGGAATCACTGTAATTAACAGGCCCCAAATAGTAATATTAGATGAACCAACCAAAGGATTAGATCCACTAAATCAAGATTTAATGATCAATTATATCAAAGAGTTAAATGATGCCGGAAGCACAATACTTTTTAGCACACATCAAATGGTTGAAGCTGAAGAGATAGCACAAAAAATATTAATAATCAAGGATGGTAAGGTGGGGGTAGAGGGGAAAATCGATGAAGTTAAAAGAAATTACAAAGGAAAATCACTACACGATATTTTTATAACAATACAAAACTCCAATGAATCTGAAAAATGAAAGCATAAACAAAATTTTGATAATTATTAAACGTGAATATATAAAGATAGTCCGTAAAAAAAGTTTTTGGCTTTCAACAATTATTGTTCCGATTTTGATTGGCTTTATATCTTTTATATCCGGATATTCATCTATTGAAGCAGAGAAAATGTTTCAATATGATCTTAATGAGGTTGGACACATAGTTATTATTGATCAAGCAAATGTTATATCCGATGTTATGCTCAGTGAAAAAATATCTAAAGTATCAATTGACGAGCAGAATGAATATATTGAACAAGTCAAAGAAAAGAAAATTGATGCACTTATTCTTTATGAACAAGATATCGTTAACAAAGGAGAAATAAAGATATGGTCTTCCGATAACGGTATTTTTTCTAGAAGCAAATTTAATTCAGTCGCCGAAGCAATTTTAAAAGGAAGTATTATTTCTGAAATTGGAAATTCTGAAAAAGTTTCACTTCTACAGAGAAGTTATAATTATAGTGTGTTGGCATATGATGAAAATGGAGAGCTTACAGACACAGTACTGACGGATTTAATTCTTCCTGGTTTTTTTATTGTTATTTATTTTGTTTTAATGGCTTTTGCGTTAAGTTATTTGCTTACCGGTATTAGTGAAGAAAAAGAAAACAGGATGATAGAGATTATAATGACAATTGTTAGACCTCGTGATTTAGTTATTGGAAAAATAGTTAGTCAAGTTTTGATAGCTTTTACTCAATTATTTGTATTATCCGGATTATCGATAGCTGTTTTGTCGGTATCTACGAGTAAAATTGACATTCCTTGGGATGCCATTTCAATATCTGTTAAAGATATTTTCATCTACAGCATGTATACAGTTTTGGGCTTTAGCTTTTTATCAAGTGTTACTGTTGCTGTTGGTGTTATTATGCCAACCCAGAAAGAGGCCCAATCGTTTTTTGGGTTTTTCATGTTTTTAACTATTTTACCAATTTACTTTATATCAATAATTATTGCAGATCCTTCGGGAAGTATTGCTACAATAACTGGTTTAATTCCTCTTTTAAGCTCAATGGTTATGATAATAAGAAATGCGTTGAATGCTGTTCCATTATGGCAAAACGTATTGTCAATCGTATTATTACTTCTCTTCAATTATCTTTCTTATGAATTTGCATCAGTTTTATTTAAAGTTGGTGCTTTACAGTATGGAGGTAAGATTGATATTTTGAAGTCTCTTAAGAAGTTTAAAAAGTAGATTATGGTTAATGAGTAAACCTTCTGCTATTATATTAATTGCGATGTGATATTTGTTATTTAGTTATTTATGTGATATACTTGTATCTGTTATTTTTAAAAAAGAAACGATGGTATCGATTAAGAACCTTTCTAAGACTTACAAAATGGGTAAAGACAATGATGTTCACGCACTGCGTGATGTTTCTTTTTCAATAGCGGATTCAGAAGCTATCGCTTTAGTAGGATCTTCAGGTTCAGGTAAATCAACATTTCTTAACATTTTAGGTGGACTTGATTCGGATTATGAAGGAGAAATAATTGTAGGGGACAAAAATATAAAGGAATATAACTCTGATATTTATAGGAGAAATGTTGTTGGTACTATTTTTCAGCAGTTTTATCTTATCCCCAAACTAACCGTTGAAGAAAATATTTTGCTTCCAATCTATTTTGGAAAACAACTTTCGAAAAATGAAATTGAAGGGAGAATCGATTATTTACTTAGAAAAGTTGGTCTTACTGATAGAAGGAAGCACAAACCTAGTGAACTTTCTGGCGGTCAAGCACAAAGAGTAGCTATTGCGAGAGCATTGGTTGCAAAACCGCAACTTTTATTAGCAGATGAACCCACTGGTAATCTTGATTCAAAAACAGGGCTAGAAATTATTGATTTATTGAAGGAGCTCAATAAAGAAGAAGGTACAACTTTGATTGTCGTTACACATGACGTTGATGTGGCAAAATCAATAGGTAAAAAAATAATGTTAAGAGATGGAAAAATAGTATGAAAATTGTAAAGTATGCATATGACATTGTCTTTAGAAGAAAACTAAGAACTTTCCTTACTAGTTTAGGAATTACTATTTCAGTTATTCTCCTAAGTTTCATAATTTTTGGAATGAAAGGGCTAGAGAATACTTTAGTTTATGAATTTACCTCAAGATTTAAGCCTAATGATATTACTGTTATGAAAGATGGTCAATTTTCACAATTTTTACCGTCTGATGAAGAAAATAAAGAAGAAGTAACTAGTAATGAAAATGCCCCAAAAGTAGAAGTAATCGATGATGATGTGGTTAATAAGATAAGAAATTATGAATATACTGAAAAAGTGTCTCCAATAATGCTGATACTGTCTCTTGATATTTATGTTGAAACAAATGAGAATCCATATCCAAATGGTAATATAATTGGATATGATACGAAAGGATCTGATAGTTTATTTGTTGATTATATTGAGATTACTAAAGATAAGGACAAAGAATTGGAAATGGGAGAGGTATTTATTGGTAAAACAGTAGTTGATTACTACAAATTAGATACTGAGAATTTGTCAGATTTAAAAATAATTTTAAAGCCATCACGTAGCTCTATTATGTCAAATCCATCAAAAACAGTGGTTGGAAAAGAATATGTTTTAAATGTAGTTGGGATAGTTGATACTGGACAAGATAGAAATAGTCTTATTATGTCAATTGAACAGTCCAAAGCTATACTTGCTGATTTAGGAGGTTTTGCAACATCGGATGAACTTGTTAAAGAGATTGGGTATCAACAATTAATGGTTACCGCCAAAGAAGGCAAAGTAAACGATTTAAAGAAATTTATTGAGGATGAAATTGGTTTAACAGCATTTGCATCTGATGATTTTCTTTCATTTATTAAAATTATTACAGACGCAATAACATTTGCGTTGATTATGTTTGGAATAGTTTCTTCTGTTGTTGCTGGTATTGGGATTATAAATACAATGGTAATGAGTATTTATGAACAAACCAAAGAAATCGGTATAATAAAAGCAATAGGTGCTTCAAACATTCAAGTCTTAATAATTTTTTTAATCCAGGCGGGGACAATTGGGCTTATCGGCGGAATAATGGGTGTGGCTGTAGTTTTAGCTGGTACAAAGTTTGCTGATCCGTATATTGTTGAGATATTACAAGAACAAGGTTTTCTTCTAAATAAATTTTTTATTGTTGAAGCTCAAACAGTTGGAATTATTGTTTTAAGTAGCGTATTATTAGGAATATTGGCTGGATTATATCCAGCTTATAGAGCTGGTAGGTTAGACCCCGTAAAAGCATTGAGATATGAATGATTGCTAGTTAATAATACAATGGTGGGTTTATGTTATTGAAAAACATTATTGTATTATTTATCCTTCATTTTTGTATTAAATAAAGTTTCCAATTCCTGCGACCATTGCTGCATTGTCGGTACAATATTTCATTGGAGGGAAGAATACACCAATTTCTTGTTCTGCACCACTTTGCATCATTTTCTGACGAAGTCTTGAATTTGCTGATACTCCTCCTACAACTCCAATTCTAGGAATTGCCTTTTCTTTTGCGAGTTTTATAGTTTTCTCTACAAGTACATCAACGACGGCTTCTTGAAATGATGAGGCAATATCTATAGTATGAAAACGTGCAACTTCTTCTTCATATTCATTAGTTTCTTCAATAGTTGGTTGAAGTTTTTTATCTCTGATGTAATATTTCACTGCTGTTTTTAACCCAGAGAAACTAAAGTTGTAGTTATCTTCTTTTATAAGGGGTCTCGGGAATTTAATAGCAGTTTCATCTCCCTGAATTGAGATTTTATCAATTACTGGTCCTCCGGGGTATGGTAAATTTAACATTCTTGCTACTTTGTCAAAACATTCTCCAGCTGCATCATCAATAGTTTCTCCAATTATTTTATGTTTTAATGGTGATTCTGCAATTACTAACTGAGTATGTCCACCAGATACTATTAATAATATGATTGGATAACTAGGAATTGTATGTCCTTCTTCATGAAGCATTAGTGAATAACCGTGAGCAAACACGTGATTAACATATACAATTTCCTTTTTAAGTTGTTTTGATAGTCCTAGAGCAAATGCTACTCCAACATTTAAAGCAGGTTTTAGTCCTGGTGTGTTTGTTACAGCAATTCGATCAATATCATCTGGCAATATTCCAGCAATATCTAATGCTTTTTTGTATACCTCTACAATGTTCTCAACGTGTTTTCTGGCTCCCAACTCTGGAACTGTTCCACCGTGTGGAGCGTGTATTTTAACTTGTGAACTTACAACTGAGCTATAAACTTCGGTTCCATTTTTTACAATTGCTATTGATGTGTCATCACAGCTTGTTTCAATTCCTAAAACTATCATAATAATAAATCATCTAAAATTTAACATATATCACCTATCATTTAATGATTCTATCTTAATTTAATGTTTTCAATTAGGTAGTCAAATAAGATATCATTACTTTCGCTACCATCAATTATATATATAATTTTCTCGGTTGGCTCAACTAAACACGCTACCCTAAAACTTTTATCATCAACCATTATTAATTGAATGATAAACTCTATTTCATTATGCTCTGTTGGACTAGAAGGAAATAACCTTATTGTATCTGACCCTGCAAAATTATTTTCTAACAATATTGAAACATATTCGTCAAGTGCATCTTCAGGTGTTATAGCAGCTCTCCATCTATAAGGAATTACTAAGATTTTATTATCGTTCTTTTCTATTGAAAAGCCATCACTTGGAAAATCTTTTGATTTTTTATTTTGTATTCTATATTCGTATGAGTAACTTAGAGAGAACTTGTATTTATCTGGGAGTTCTTCGCCGTGGAGAGACTGAATTGTATAAATTAGCTTTTGTTTTTGAGTCATTCTATCTGCAAGCATCTGATTTGCTTCATCAACACTTATTATTTCGTACCAAATATCACTTGCAACACTATAAATCCTTATTCCAATATTTTCATTCTCAGAAATAAAGTAAATTCCAGGTTCTTTGGTTGTATCCGAAATCGTGCTTTCGCCAATGAATTTCCATCCTCTTTTTCCAAGTTCACTTTTATAGAATTCAATTGCCTTATCAAAATCGTGACCAACAGGAAGGGTATAGCAAGACATATCATAATTTTTTAATTGTTCAACTTCCTTGCTATTTTTGTAATGTGGAAAGGCAAAGGAGGAATTTGGGTATGCAGGTAATTCCAATGATAATCCATAAACGGATTCAGTACTTTTAGGGCTACTTTTGAAAACGTAACTAAAAAAATTCATATGTTGGGCAAATATTATACTTATAACTGTAAATGCGCCAATAATCCATATGACTTTTATATTGTGTCTAAATGCTTGAAACAATAATGCTATTTTTCTTTTTTGTGAAAAAATGAAAGTTTCATTACTTCTTTGTTTGTATTTTTGAATTACTAATGGATCTTTTACGGATTTAGAAATTTTTTTAAGAGTTAACTTGTTTTTTATTTGAAGAAAAATGTTGTTTCTTTTGATTTTTTTATTTCTTTTCATCTAATTTGTACCTCTTTTACAAATTCTTTAGCAAATTGTACGACTTCTTCTAAATCTTGAGTAGAATAGGTCGAAAATTGTGGAGACTTATATCCCTTTGTTTTGAAAGGTTGGAAGTTTTGTATTATCCATCTTTTTACACCAACTAACTCTTTAGAAATTTGTTTTAAATCATCAATACTCAGGATTTCTTTTGGAGCTGTTGTTCTAAATTCGTAGTCAACACCACTTTCCATAATTATTTTTATACTGTTAGAAATAACAGGAAGGAGATTGTGTGTTTGACTAATTTTATCATATTTAGCTTTTGGAGATTTGATATCCATAGCAATGTAGTCTAATAATTCTAGATTTATTAATTGTTTTAGCATTGTAGGATCTGTGCCGTTGCTGTCTAATTTTACAATAAATCCAAGGTCTACAATTTTACTTATAAAATCAATTAAATCTTTTTGAAGAGTTGGTTCCCCTCCAGTAATACATACTCCGTCTATTTTTCCTTTTCTTTGGGTCAGAAAATCAAAAAAGATAGCTTCATCAATATAAGGTTTGTCAGAATTTGTAGATAACAATTCTGGGTTATGGCAATATGGGCATCTAAAATTACATCCCTGTGTAAAAATAGTACAAGCAATCTTTTGGGGATAATCAATTAGAGATACTTTTTGTAATCCTGCGATTTTCATGTTTTCATAAATATATGATACAATGTTATTGTTCTTATTATACATGATTTTGTGTACGAAGTGCGGCGTTTTGAGTTAGGAGTGCGGAGTTATTCAGAATGGTATTAATTATTTTTAATTTTGTATGAATAAACTATATTATCACAAAGATAGATTCACATTATACAATGGAGATTGTTTAGATGTATTAAATTCTCTGTCTGAAGAATCCATTGATATGGTTTTTGCGGATCCCCCATATTTTTTATCTAGTGGTTCATTTACATGTCAAAATGGAAAAATGGTAAGTGTAAAAAAAGGAAATTGGGATATGAGTAATGGAACTAAGAAGAATTTCGAGTTTCATATGGAGTGGATAAAGGCATGTAAAAGAGTTTTGAAGCCTAATGGTACTATATGGATTAGTGGTACATATCATTCAATATATCAGTGTGGTTTTGCCTTGGAGCTTAATGGGTTTCATTTTTTAAATGATATAGCTTGGTTTAAGCCGAATGCAGCACCAAATTTAAGTTGTAGATTTTTTACTGCAAGTCATGAAACTCTTATCTGGGCCAGAAAAAATAAGAAATCTAGACATACATTTAATTACGAACGAATGAAATATGGAGATTGGCCTGAGGATCAAATAAAGAAACCTGGTTTACAGATGAGATCTGTCTGGTCGATGGGGACCCCTAAACCGATCGAGAAAAAATTTGGAAAACATCCTACTCAAAAACCAATTGACCTATTAAAAAGAATTGTTCTTGCAAGTACGAGTGAGGGAGATACAATTTTGGATCCATTTACTGGGAGTTCTACAACAGGTTTAGCAGCATATTTATATGGAAGAAAATTTATAGGAATTGACACAGAAAAAGAATTTTTAGATTTATCTGTAAAACGTTTTGAAGAATTGGAACGTAATATTGAAAATAAACTTAAATTTTGAATAAAAATTATGGCTAATAGTGTTTCATGGCAGAAGATATTTGACGATTATGGAATAATGAATCATAATTTTGATGAATCACCATACTCAATATCTGCCGAACAAATTAAAAGGGCATGCCAGGATTTTAGAGATACTGCTCAAAAAGAGGTTCGTATTTTATGTAAGCAGGATAGTCGTAGAAATGGACCCCAGGTTTTTATAGAAAATAATTTATTTCTTCTACCAGTTAAAAACGGTTTTTATAATATTATTAAAGGTGAAGGATATATTGATATTCCAGAGATTGTCGATAGTGAAACATTATATTCATCAAAACTTGATTTTATCTTAGATACAGTTCAGATTGGCAATTCAGAAATGCAACATCTAGATTATGCATATGCTTCAAGTTTAATCAGAACATTTATGGATGATCCTTCGTTGGTGCTGACAATACGTGGGAGAAAATATACACCTAAATTTAAATTTTATGTTGGAAAACATTTAATTGAAGTTGAAAGTGTGCAAACAGAAGTAGATGCAGGTTATGAGGGTAGAGTTCAGATAGTACTTGTTGAAGCAAAAAATTTCAAAACGAGAGATACTATTATTCGTCAATTGTATTATCCTTTTAGGCAATGGCAAGAGCATACTAATAAAAAAGTAGTTACTTTGTTTTTTGATAGAGAAGATGAAGAAAATACTTATTCAATCTGGAAATTTGGATTTGAGGATGTAGAAAACTACAATAGTATAAAACTAATAAAATTTGGTAAATTTAAGATAGAGGAAAAATAAACTATTATTTAGATAACAATGAATGAATTTGTTTCTTGTGGGGCGATGATTGTAATAATTGGAACTTTTGTAGGAGGTATTATTGCCGGTATATTCTATCTTAAGGGTAAAAAAGATGACAAATAAGAAAATTTTCGAATCTTTTCGTTCTAATATAGGTCAGAATATTATTATTTTATTAATTTCAAATTTTTTCGTATTTCTGTTTACCTTTTTTGCAATTACATATGTAAACAGGAATCTTTCTCCAGCAGAATATGGGACTTTTAGCATTATTTCATTTTATTTGTTAGTAGCTCAAAATATTACGGATTTTGGGTTAAATGTTAATGGGGTGAAATATATAATTAATAATGTAAAAACTGAGTCTGAAATAATTTGGAATATTTGGTTTTTAAAAATTATTGTATTCTTTATTTCTACACCAACTTTGCTCTTGATTGCATATGGTATTCATATTTTGTATCCTGCAATTTTAGGTAAAACAGAGTATCAGCCAATTACACTTATTTCATATATTGCTTTGGCAATTATAAATGTTATCTTGCTCTCCACAAAGTCGACAATCGATATTCTTCAACAGGTTAGGCATGAAAATCAGTACAAGGCTATCTCTGAGGCAGTTTCTGCACTTGTTAAGTTAATTTGTTTTGCACTCATATTTTACATAGGTAAAACAACAATTTGGGCGTTTATGTTTGGTATTCTCTTTTCATCGATTATTGCTTTGGTTTTAACGATTGTAATGTATAGAAAGAAAATTCCTGTTTTTAGTAAACCGAATAAGAAAATCATGCAATTCCTTTTTACTGCAACTATATTTACGGCTTTGTTAATGATTTCTAATTATTTGCTTGGAGAGGTTAATAAGGTTGTGTTGGATATTGTTCAAACTCCATATGAAGTCGGAATTTTTGCACCTCCTCAAAAAATATTTTCTATAGTACTTGTTATTCCCAATGTGATAATGATCCCTATTTATTCAGAGATTACGCGTTATATTAAAAATCATGCTAAGTTGAAGGGGATTGTTGTTAAAAGTGCCATAATACTTTTGGGAGTTGCTGTTATGGGTTCAATTTTTACATACATTGTTGCACCTTTTGTAATAGATTTTATGGGAGGATATGCGTTTAAGGATTCGATACCTGTTTTAAGGGTGGTTGCATTATCTTTTCCGGCAATGTTTTTACATCATTTGTTTGGATATATTTTAATTGCAAAGAATAAGGAAAAACAATATTTCCTTTTATCATTTTCAGCTGTAATTTTATGTATTATTTTAGCTTTTGTTCTTGGAGGAGCTTATGGAGCATTAGGAATGGCATGGGTTTTAGTTATTATTGAAGTGGGAATTTGTGTGGGGACTGGATTATCTATTCTGTAAAATTTGTTTGACATTAGGAATTTGACATTAGGAAGGAATATGTGATATTATAACTTCAGTATTTGCATGTAATATCTTGTAAAGGTTATGATAGTTTGGTTGTTAAAACACTATAAACTTGCACGTTTTGTCTTTTCATTTGTTCCGAGTAGTTTTTTCTATTAGTAAGTAGATTGGGAGCAGAACGTACGTTTAAAAGGGCTATAAATCTTCCAGGATATGCAAAATTTTTAAATGATAACGGGGTTTCTTTTCCCATCAAAACAGATTTTAATAAAGTACTGATAACTGATTAAGGATAATTATATTAAGAAAAACAATTTGTTAGATATTTCTTATAACAATGTTCCGAGTTTTTATATAGAAGTTCAGGATTTTCAGGCGAACCGATATTTTGGAGCCAGTCTATAAAGGAAGTTGCGAACTTTTTTGCATATGTCGAATTCAATTTTAAAAACCTTTTTCAAATTAACAAAAAAAGAACACTAGTTATTTCTATATTTTCTCTAAGTAGCTGGATTACAGGACAACAAACACTTAATGCCTTAAATCGTATTTCTATGAGTAATCGAAAATTTACTTATTTTGCATGTGGTATCGAAATAGATGAGGGTTTATCAATAATAAAAAAATATTGGAAAGAATATGATTAGGTAATAATAATGTCTTATCCATTGACAATAAAGGTGCTACTTGAAAAAATGATTGAAGATGTAGAAGATGAGTTGAGGGGAAAAATAATAATTATTGTAGGTGCTGAAGGTGTGACATATGAGTGGTGTAAATATATTGAAAAGATAGTTCGGGAAAAAAATAAGAAAGATCGCTATATTTATTCTGCCTTTGGAGCTGCGGATATTGGAATCGGTTTTGGCGCAGAACAGTTAAGTTGTTTAATTTTAAAAGATTTATTGTATGAAAATATCCGATTTCGTAAAAATTTATTGGGAAGAGAAGATATGCCTTTACATATTTTTCAATATAATCCTATAGGTGCGTATATTGAGGAGGTTAATGGTGATTTTGTACTAACAATGGATAAGCAGGTTCCACTTGTAAGATATAATTTAAAAGATTCCATTAAAATTTTTACGTATGACGATTTAAAAATGGTTATGAAAAAAACTAATATTGATTGGAATTCTGTTTTTAGAAATAGGCAAGTTTTTAGGCTTCCTTTTGTTGTTGTTTACGGAAGATCTGATGATACGATAATTCTAAATGGTGCAAATATATATTTAAGTTCCTTCAAAGAGGTGCTTCAGCATGGAGAATTATCGAAATATCATACTGGGAAATTTAGGGTTTTCGTGGTAGAGGATGAAATGCTGTTTCAAAATTATAAAGTTCAAATTGAATTAAAAGATGACGTTATAGCATCAGATAAACTTAAGAATATGTTTAGAACTCGGATTGTTAATTTTCTTTTAGAAAATGATAAAGGATATAAATTTGCATATCATCAGCCATATGCAAGTGATATTGCCTGTATAATTGAATTTGCACCATTTGATGAAAAGGCAACAAAACATAAATACAAATAAACTTTGGAATAAATATGCTATCAATTATGATGTATTGAATGTTCTTGTTGCATATAATGAATTAATTGAATTATTTATTAAAAAGATAAAGAAATATGGTGATGGCAAAAATTTGAGAACGATTATTGACCTTGGGTGTGGAACAGGAAGTTTAACGGTTTTATTGGCTTCAAACTTTCCCAATGCGGTAATTTTTGCAATAGACAATAGTGATGAAATGTTGAAGATATTGGATAAAAAAGTTAAAAAGCAACAAATAACAAACATTCGCATTCTTAAGCATAATATTTTGGATGTAGATACAACAATGTTCCCAGAAGCTGATATAATAGTTATGAACAATGTTTTGTATACAATAAATGATAAAAGAAAGTTATTATTGGATATGCAGAGAGGATTAAAAAAGAACGGCATAATTGTTTTCTCTGATCCTGTTCCAGTTGGAAAATATAATTATTGGAGTATTATAAGAAGACAGTTTGGTTTGTTGTCTTTAATTTTTAAGAGTATTTTACTTTGTTCTCGATTACTTTGGGTTCTATCTTGGAATAAGAAAATTGATCGTACATACATTCGACTAGATATGAAAGAGTATAAAAAACTTTTGTGTGATTTGGGCCATAATATTCTTGAATGGGTTCCCCCATATGCTGGCCAAGCAAACTTATTTGTTATTAAGTTGTATAAATGAATGTTTTTGACTTATTTATTGTTATTGCGAGCCTTGCTAATCTTTTGGTGGGTTTTCTTGTTTTAACCAAATCTAATAAAGATAATTATAATTTAAAATTTGCACATGCAACCTTTGGTGTGTCCATTGGGGGTTTTTCTACAATTCTTTTGAATTATTATACCAATATGTTTTGGGAACGAGTTCTTTTTACTTCATCAATAGCAGGAGTTTTTTTATTACATCTTATTCTTACAAATATACTTCTGAGGCGAATAAAAAGATTACGTATTTGAGATATTTACTGTTTTTTACTTTTTTGATATTGTTATGGAGTTCGAGGTATATTATTGGATATGTCGCCACATTGGGGTATACTGGAGGAATAGAAGTCGGTTTGGGTAAGTACTTTATAATCGTTGTCGGGGTAATCATTTTTGAACTTACAATTCTTTTTTATAATTTGATTTGTGGACTTAGAAAAAGTGTTTTATTGGAGAGACAACAATTGATATATTTTTTATCTGGATTATGCCTTTTTATTTTTCCTACTTTGTTAACAAATTTGCTATTACCAATTTTAGGGATTTACTCATTAAACAACTGGGGTATTGTTTTTTCATTTTTCTTTACTTCATTAACTATGATTTCTATTGTAAAATACAGACTTTTTTCCATTCAATTTGTTTTTACAAAAGTCTTGGCAACATTTAGCCTTGGTGTAATTTTTTGGGGTATTGTACTTGCTGTAAGATATATCAAATATTATTTTTGGAATTTAAATATTTTTGACTTTCAAGCTCTTTTTTTTGATTTTATTACTTCTATACTTGTTGCCTCGATTGTTGAGAAACTTTCATTTTTTTTGCAAAATAGGTATGGCACATTATTGAATGCTGAGATTTCATTAATCGAGAATCTGACAAGATCTGTTTCTAAGAAAATAAGGGAAAAGATTACTTATGAAACATTAACACAAAGTCTTTCTGAGATAATAGAGGAAAATTTAGCTGATATTTATGTTGAGTTTTATGATCAATTTTCTTTTCGAAATACAAAGGTTCCATCTGTTGATATTTCTAAAATAGAGCAAGTAAGTGGAATTTGTTTTTACCAGGAGATGAATAGTGGAAAATTAAAAACATATTTTTCGGATAAAAAAATCATCTGTGTAGCAAAGTTATCACAATACATTTATTTAATTCTTTATAATAATGACAAACGCAGGGCTTTTACTAGTGTAGAAATTGATGCAATTATACAAGCAGTATCAATACTAGAGCCGATTTTTCTTCGAGTAGATAATGAAAGAATGATTAGAGAACTGAATGAGAATTTGCAGAATAAAGTATCAGAACAGACAAAAGAGATACGCCTGAAGATGGAACACATGCAACAGATGCGAGACAGAGAAAGAGATATGCTTGACATCATGGGCCATGAGTTAAGAACACCATTGACGATAATCAAGAATGCGACGGAACTTTTGGAATTATCGAAGAAATCGAGTATAGAAAGAGAAGGTAAACCAGTTTGGGATGAGATGGTAGAAAAGCAATTTAATCACATAAGAGGAGCAATGAGGCGAGAATTAGGCTTAGTTGAGACTTTGTTGTCAGCAACCAAGTTGGATGCAAATAGGTTACAGGTAAATATGACGACAGTGGATTTGACAAAAGTGGTAGAAAATACAGAGTTAGCATTTAGGAAAGATGCTGAGAATAAAGGATTAAAGTTTGAGATAATACATGACAGACGAAGGAAATGTGAAGTTAAGGCAGATACGTTGCATCTTCAGCAGGTTGTAGATAATTTGGTAAGCAATGCAGTTAAGTATACGATGAGTGGAAGTGTAAGTATACGGATAATGGAAGAGGAGAAAGAAGTAATGTTTGAGATAAGGGATACAGGAGAGGGGATGAGCAAGGACGATCTTAAGAATTTAGGTAAGAAGTTTTATAGAGCGAATCAATATATAAATGATCAGAGTAGTGGTTTAAAGACAAGCGTAGTAAGGCCAGGAGGTACAGGATTAGGTTTATATGTAACATTTGGATTAATAAAAGCAATGGGAGGTCGATATGAGATAGAGAGCGAATTAGGAAATGGATCAGTTTTTAGAGTATATTTATTAAAAAGTTAATGTGCTTTTGGAGCCATTCTTCTTTTGATATCAATTGGGGTAGTAAGGTACATGATAGATCAATTTAATATTTTTCAAAATATTATTACTTGCTAATAGGTATTAATATATTGTTTATCAGCTCTATATATTGGGGTATTATTTTTTCAAAAGCGTAATCATTGCTTTTTTCAATGCAAGCCCTACTGAAATTGGCTCTTAATTTATTATCTTGTAAGATAGTTTTTATAGCTAATGCGAATTCGTCTATTCTTTTTTGACTTTCTGGGTAAAACGGAATAAGTATTCCACATTTTTCTGTTACTAGTTCATTAATAGCTCCAACATCATATGCCAAAACTGGAATTCCATATGACAATGCATCAAGAATTCCCAGTCCAAAACTTTCGCTTATAGAAGTTTGTAAATATAAATCACAAAATTTAAGATTTTCATGAATTTCTTCGAGAGACACATGTCCTTTTAATAGAATGTTATTGTGTAAATTATATTCTTGAATTTTTGACTCAATATTTTTTCTCTGAGGCCCATCTCCGAAAATTGTTAGTTGTATATTTGTTGTGCTGTATTTGTTAACAAGTAGATTTATTATTTCAACTAAATCAGAGTAGTTTTTCACCCAATTTAACGCTCCTACACATGTAATATTGAATGTTGAGTCTTGATTTGTTTTTTTTGAAAATGTTAATTTAGGGATAATAATTCCATTGTGGATTATCGCTAGTTTAGTATTTTTAATGTGGAATCTTTTTTCAATGTAACTTTTTACTGCCTTAGAAACACAAATAATTTTATCAACAGCCTTGATGTTAATGGCATATTTAATAGTATATATCAAGTATGACATTTTATTTGGTGGATTGTAGTCTTTTGTGAGTACGTGCTCAGTATAAATAATTTTGTTTCTTTTAATAACCTTAATTATTGATGCAAGCCAAAGGGTGTTTGAATGATGAAAGTGGATTATTGCTTTAGAGTTTTGTTTCAATAATTTTATAAGATAACACAAGTTTTTAATATTAGGATATTTTTTTATTGAGTGATTACTAACTTGGCAATAGTTTGATAACTGATCTGAAAATTTACCTGAGGGATATATTACAATTGATCGGTACCTGTTTTTATCAAGATTTGAAACTAGGTCAAAGAGAGTACGGGGACCACCAGTAGGAAATTTGTCTGGAAGTGTTATATGAATTATTATTTGTTTCATTGTTCTTTGGTATGTGGTGAGCAGTACACTGTATGCGGTAAATAGTATACGGTACAATTACATACTGTCTACCGCCTACTGTCTACTATCTACTATCTACCAATAATTAATCCTTGTGTACCATCTGATATTCTGGAGTTTTACCTACAAAGTTTACCTTTCCATCCTTTATTTCTATTTTATTAATATAAAGATTAGGAATTTGTTCAAGTCTGTTTTGAATCAAGCTGTCGAGTGAATCCTTATAAGGTTCAATAGAGCTAATCGTAATGTTTAACCTTCCTATTTCAACCTTTTGAGCTTCCCAAGTTATCTCGTTTTCATTTGCAGATAGCGAAAGTTGAACATAAAAAGGAAATGTTTTTCCATCCAACCCAAATTTTTTTATTACTTTATCAACTTCTTCTGTAGATACTCCATTTTTTACAATAAAATCTTTAATTTTGTCTACATGAAGTAATCCTGATCCCTCTATTGTTCCATCTTCACCAAGTCTTATCTGTAAATCTGAAATTGGATCATATTTCCAATCTACCTCATTTGCAAGCGTTGTCAATTGTTCACTTGTAAGAGTGATATCTCTTTGAACCTCTCCCAAATATTGTACTTCTGTATCCTTACCTTCAGTTGTATATTTGTTCCACTCGCCAATAACTTCAAGGTTGTATTTTCTTGCTTCGTCTGTTACAGAAATTCCTAAATCTCTAGGACGATCAGTTTTTAACATTTTGGATACTGAAGGAATTAATCCGAAATAACCTAATAAAAGAATAATACCTGCAACAATTGCTATAAGTATAACTACCAAAAGACAGTATGGGTTAATGATTTTTTTTACTTTCATTTTTTTTGAAGTGATAAATCAAGATGTAGAGAGTATAATTCTTTTTAAATTATAATGCAAATTATGTTTGGTATATAGTATTGTGGTGTTTTTGGGGATATTGACTTTTGTAAATTGAAATGTTAGTATGAACCCACTTGCTTGTAAAAGAAGTTTTTTTGTTGCTATTAAAGGGTTTAGTTGTAATGCTTTGTGGTGAGTGTAATTAAGTCTTGTTAATTGGGTGCCAAAACCCTTCGTTTGTCATGTTGTTAAGTTTATATAACATAATAGTGTTTTTGAGATGGGTATATATGAATCTCCTTTATTTAAGACAATAAGAGATAGGGTTTATAGTATTTCTAGCCGACATGTAGCTGAGGGTTATTTGAAAAAACTTGATTGGCAGGTTTATCAAGATGCAAACGTAAGTTATTCCTATATGGGTTTTAGTAATTACATTACCGAGGAGATTATAAAAGATTATGCGTTAAATTGTTTAATACCAGAAAAATGTGCGATTGCGCATCGTGAGGGAGATATATATATTCATGATTTGGGAAAACACATAATAGCTTATTGTGCTGGTTGGGATATTCAGCAAATTTTACTCAAGGGGATATCAGGTGTTCCTGGGAAAATAAGTACTAGGCCTGCAAGTCACTTTACTACTGCCCTTGATCATGTCTCAAGGTATATTTTAACTTTATGTAATGAATGGTCTGGTGCTCAGGCTGTAAATTCTCTTGATACTTATATGGCTCCCTTTATACGATACGACAAACTGGAATATTCAAAAGTAAAAAATTATATTCAGGGTTTTATGTTTAATCTCAACCTTTCTGCACGATATGGTGGACAAGTTCCATTCTCAAACATTACCTTAGACTGGTCAGTACCTGAAGATTTGAAAAATACGCCAGTAATTATTGGAGGTAAGACACAGAATGAAACTTATGGTGAGTTTCAGGAAGAAATGGATATGTTTAATAAGGGGTTATTGGAAGTATTAAGAGATGGTGATGCTTTCGGTCATCCTTTTGCTTTTCCAATACCAACTTATAACCTGACTAAAGATTTTAATTGGGAGGGTGAAAATGCACAACTTTTATTTGAAATGACAGCAAAATATGGAACTCCTTATTTTCAAAACTTTATAAATTCTGATCTTAATCCAGGGGACGTAAGGGCTATGTGTTGTAGATTGCAAATGGATATGAAGGAACTGAAACGAAAAACAGGTGGACTTTGGGGTAATGGGGCATCAACAGGTTCTATAGGAGTTGTTGATGTGAATCTACCTGCGATTGGTTATCAAGCTAAAGGTTCAAGAAAAAAATTTTTAGAAATTTTGGGTGAAAGAATGGATTTGTGTAGAGATGTTTTGGAGAGCAAGAGAGTGATTGTAAACCAGTTCCTTGAAAAAGGGCTAATACCATATACAAAAGAGTATTTGGGTAATTTTAATAAACATTTCTCAACAATTGGGCTCATAGGAATGAATGAAGCAATATTAAATCTAGAGGGTGAAACGATTGCTTCGCCTAAGGGAATTGAATTTGGTGTTGAAGTTCTGGAATTTATGAAGAAGGGGCTGATTAAATATCAGGAAACAACAGGTCATCTTTATAACTTGGAAGCTACTCCTGCTGAAAGTGCTTCTTACTATTTGGCATTAAAAGACAAAAAGCGTTTTCCAGGTATTAAAACGTCAGGAAATAAAGACTGTTACTATACAAATAGTACGCAATTACCGGTTGGAGTAACTGACGATATTTTTGAAGCCTTAAATTTGCAGGAGAAGCTTCAATCAACATATACAGGTGGGACAGTTTTTCATGTATTTTTAGGAGAAAGGTTACATAGTTGGGTTGAATGCAAGGAATTAGTAAAGAAAATTGCTAGTAATTATAGAATTCCTTATTTTTCAATTACTCCTACATTCTCAATTTGTCCAGAGCATGGCTATCTTTCTGGAAAAGTACCAAAATGTAATATTATTAATGATAATGGAGAAAAATGTGATAAGCCAACTTTAACTTATAGTAGGGTTGTTGGTTATTATAGTGCTGTTCAGGGTTGGCATAATGGAAAAAAAGAAGAGTTTCGTGAAAGACCAGATTATAAACGAACGAGTGAACAAGTGAAAGAATGAACAAGTGAACAAGCGAACGCCAGCCCTCCTATATTTTTAAAATGTAAGGCTGGTCAACTTTTGGTTGAAATGAATGAGTGAAGTGTAAAAGTATTGATCTGAGAGTAGTGACTTATTATCAGAAATGAAAAACCAAAATAAATCTAATAACTAATCACTATTATTGTATTCTATATTCTTAATTATTAATTATATACTGATGCAAGTAAAAAAAAGAGATGGAAGTTTAGTGTTATATAACCCAGCTAAAATAGAGACTGCTATTTTTAAGGCTATGCGTTCAGTTGGGATAGATGATAAGAAAAAAGCAGGTAAAATTACTGAGTTTGTTGATGCAGAACTTCAGAAGAATTATTTTTCAATTGATGCAGTTCCATCAATTGAAGATATCCAAGATATTGTTGAGAGGCAATTAATGCTTCACAAGTTTCCTGATGTTGCTAAGGCATATATTCTCTATAGAGATCTGCATAACAGAATGCGTAATATTAATAATTTAATGGACGTCTCATCTGTTATAAATGGTTATATACAAAAATCTGATTGGAAAATACATGCTGATGATCAAATTGATTACTCATTACAAGGGATGTATAAAATGATTACTAATTATGCCTCAGAGCAATTCTGGTTTAACGAGGTTTATACACGGGAAATGCGTGATTGTCACGAAGAAGGAGATTTTCATATTCATAAAAGTAGCTCATTAAGTTCATACTGCGTTGGGTGGGATCTATATGACATATTGGTAGTAGGATTTGGCGGTGTACCTGGGAATGTGAGCTCAAGACCGGCAAAACACTTAAGATCTGCGTTGGGTCAGCTAGTAAATTTTCTTTTTACGTTAACTCAGGAAACTCCTGATGGAGCAGTTGCTATCTCAAGTTTTGATACATATCTTGCTCCATTTATTAGACATGATGGACTGAATTATAAGGAGGTAAAACAGACCTTACAAGAATTTGTTTATAACATGAATGTTCCAACCAAAATGGGTGGACAAGCTGTTTTTTCTAATATAACTCTTGATCTTGAATGCCCTGAATATTTGAAGGAAACTCCTATTGTAATTGGTGGTGAAAATCAAAAAGAGAAATATGGAGATTTCCAAGAAGAGATGGATATGTTTAATAAAGCGTTAACGGAGATTTATGTGGAAGGTGATGCAAAAGGTCGAGTTTTTACTTGGCCAATTCCAACTTACAATATTACCAAAAATTTTAACTGGAATAATAAAAACCTTGACGGATTGTGGGAGATGACAGCTAAATATGGAATTCCATTTTTTGCCAACTTTATAAATAGTGATATGAATCCTGATGATGCAAGATCAATGTGTTGCAGGTTAAGAATTGATAAAAGACAGTTGCAAAAAAGAGGAGGAGGTTATTTTGGTGCAAATCCTTTAACTGGAAGTATTGGTTATGTAACGATAAACTTGCCTAGATTAGGCTATAAGTATAAGGGTAATAAGGAAGAATATTTTAATGCCTTGTCTCGTCTTATGGATATATCAAAAGATGTATTAATTTCAAGAAGGAAATTTATTGAAAACATGACAGAGAACGGTTTGTATCCATATTGTAAATTCTACCTGCGTTCTGTTAAGGAAAAATCTGGGAAATATTGGAGTAATCATTTTTCAACAATTGGATTAATAGGTATGAACGAATCTTGTTTAAACTTTATGGATAAGGATATTACAACAGAAGAAGGTAATAAATTCGCTGGCGAAGTTTTAGATTTTATGAATAAAAAACTATTAGAATACCAAGAAGAATCTGATATTTTATATAACCTAGAGGCATCTCCAGCTGAGGGAGCGTGTTATCGTTTAGCAAAGATGGATAAAAAGAAATATCCAGATATAATTGTTGCAAATGAATCAAAAGTAATAAAAGGAGCAGAACCTTTTTATACTAACTCTACGCAGTTACCAGTAGATTATAAGGGCGATGTTTTTTCAGCATTGGATTTACAAGATCATTTACAAACAAAATATACTGGTGGGACAGTATTTCATGCTTTTTTGGGAGAGAGATTAAATAATGGGGAACAGGCTAAGCAATTGGTTAAAAAAATAGCAGAAAATTATAAGTTGCCATATTTTACTCTAACTCCTACCTTTTCAATTTGTGAGAAGCATGGATATATATCAGGTGAACATGAAACGTGTTCCAAATGCGGTGATCCGTGTAAAATTTATTCTAGAATAGTGGGTAAGATTTCACCAACATCAAGGTGGAATCCTGGCAAAAAAGCTGAATTTAAAATAAGAGAAGAGTTTAAAGTTGATAATTCTCAACTTTAGAAGAAAGTGCTTGAAGATAAAAGTAGGCGATTAGAGATAAGTAATTTGACATTTATTTTTAAAACGTCTATTATGTATAAGTAAGATTCTAGTAGTGGAAAGATACTGCCTTTTCCATTGTTAGAATAAATAATTATTTGGTACGAACCTTTAAATGAGTAAAAGAATTATTTCGGCTATTGACGTAGGATCTTTTAAAATATCTACAGTTGTTGTAGCCGTCGATACTGAGGATAAAATCCCTCATGTAATTGGTGTTTGTTCTCAGCCAAGCGTTGGAGTTAAGAAGGGGGTTATTATAAATATTGATGATGCTGTCAATTCAATCTCCAGTTCATTAACCGCTGCTGAAAGAATGGCTGGTATTACAATTCCTAGTGTTTATGTTTCCGTTAATGGTAAAGATATCCAAAGTTTGAATAATAAAGGAGTTGTTGCAATTTCGAGGCAAGATATCGGTCCCGAAGATGTTTTAAGAGCTATTGAGAGTGCAAAAACTATTCCTTTAGCTCAGGATAAAGAAATAGTTCATGTTATTTCACGTGAATTTATAGTAGATTCTCAGGGTGGAATTAAATATCCTCTTGGAATGTCTGGTAATAGATTAGAAGTTGACACACATATTGTTATTTCTCCAACGACTGTAGTTCAAAATCTAATTAGAGCTGTTCAGCATACTGGATTAGGTATAGATGGAATAGTATTTTCTGGTTTAGCTTCTTCACTTTCTGTGGTTACTGAAACTGAAAAAGAACTAGGAGTGTTACTTTTAGATATTGGTGCTGGAACTGTTAGTATTTCATTATATCTTGAAGGTGCTGTGTCATATAGTGGTGTCGTACCTTTTGGAGGTATGCATGTTACTAGTGATTTGGCAGCTGGATTACAAATTTCATTTGAAGAGGCCGAAAGACTAAAGAGATCTTTAGGAGAATTGTTAAAAAATAAAGAAGATGAAATGGCTTCTGATGACTTAGAAAATGATAAACGTACAGCTTTGGAAAGGAGTAGTGGTGAAGACAAAAAAACGAGTAAAGTTAATAAGAAGAAGAGCAATGATAGTTTGGCAGTTTCTTCGATTGGAATTTCAACTGTTGAAGAAGTATCTAAATCTTTTTGTATAGATATAATTAATGCAAGAATGCAAGAGATTATTTCTATGGTTAAGGCTCAGATTGAAAAATCTGGAGTACCACTTGCTATTCCTGCTGGAGTGATCGTTACCGGTGGTGGTGCAAAAACCTATGGAATCACTGATGTTGTGAAGAAAACTTTTGGAGTAACTTGTAGAATTGGAAAGCCAAGTGGACTTCATGGTATGACGGATGAAATAAATGATACCGAATTTTCCGTTGTACAAGGTTTGATCAAATATGCTGTTGTTGAAGATGTTGATGTGGGTGGAAGTAGAGGAAGGAACCCAGCTTCTCCCGTTATTGATAAAGTAAAAGAATTTATAACCAAATTTTTTCCCAAATCAAATTAGTTTATTTTAGAATTTATAAATATGTTAGTTACTCCTAGTACACAACCAGTAGCGAGGATAAAGGCTATCGGAGTAGGTGGTTGTGGTGGTAATGCAATAAATACAATGATTTCCCAATATAATATTGAAGGAGTCGAGTTTTTAGCAGTTAATACTGATGTGCAAGCTTTACATAATTCTCTTGCTCCAGTTACTATTGCATTAGGAGATACTATCACCAAAGGCTTAGGTGCTGGCGGAAATTGGGAAATTGGTGAAAAGGCTGCAGAGGAAAGTATTGACCAATTACAAGAAGTATTGGCAGGTTCGGATATGGTTTTTATTACTGCCGGAATGGGTGGAGGAACGGGAACTGGGGCAGCTCCAGTTATTGGAAGAATCTGTAAAGAACTTGGAGCTTTGACTGTTGCTGTTGTTACTAAGCCATTCAGATTTGAAGGTAAGAGAAAAATGGATACAGCATTAGAGGGAATTGAAAGATTAAAAGATAATGTTGATACCTTAATTGTTGTACCTAATCAAAGAATTTTAGAAATTGTTGATAAAAATATGTCGTTTCTTGAGGCTATGCGAAAAGGTGATGAGGTGCTTATTCAAGCTGTTCGTGCAATTTCAAGTCTTGTTACTCAAACAGGTTATGTTAATGTTGACTTTGCTGACGTAAAATCAATTATGGCTAACAGTGGTTCCGCTCACATGGGTGTTGGTTCAGCTTCAGGTGAGAACAGAGCTGAAACTGCTGCAAATCAAGCAATATCTAGCCCATTATTGGAGATGTCAATAAATGGTGCTAAAGGTGTTCTTCTGAATATTATTGGTGGAAGCAATATGACAATGCATGAGGTCGATATAGTATCAGAAAAAATACAAAATGCCTGTGATCCTAATGTTGACTTTATCTTTGGTTCTTCGATAGATGAAGAGATGGGAGATGAGTTACAAGTTATAGCTTTGGCTACGGGTTTTGATGCAGATAAAAACACATTAGGTAACAGCTCAGTAAATCAAATTCAAACGAATGTTGTTCCAAAACAGCAATCATCTGTTTCATCACCAACATTAAGTATTTCGTCATCACAGCCTTCTTCTGGAGATGATTTAGACGACTTAGATAAACCTGCTTTTTTGAGGGTGAAACGATCTTAGAAATTGGGAATTTTAAGTGTTGAATTTTAAATTTTTGGATTTTTGTTTGTTTCTGAATTTTAGGTTTAAAATCGCCGATCTCTGCTTTCTTTTTAATTAAGAATTTATAATTTCAATAGTGTGCTATAATTCATTTGGTAAAAGATAATGTAAATCCATATCTTAATGAAACAAAGTAAAAAACTGTTTGATGCTATTAATGATGTAGAAAAGGTACTAATAATTCCATCTACACCAATGGATGGAGACAGTTTAGGTTCAGCAATAGCATTTTATTTGTGGGTTAAGAAAATAGGGAAGGAAGCGGAGTTAATGAGTTTTGAAAATTATGGTGGTCATCGTAACTCAGGTGGAGGTACATTTGAGGGATCTGTGATTGATGCAATAAAAAGTATCACTTCGGAAATGGAAAAACAATTAAAGGAGTTGCGTTCCCAAAATAAGAAAGAAAAAGAGTGGATAAATTATTAACAAGTCTGGTAATATCGGAATATTATTAATATTAACTTATTTAATAGTTTGTTAATTTGTCACATAAGTTTTATTATGAATTTGCATCCTCTGATTACTACGATCTTGGCTATCAAATGGGAAAAACATTTAGGGAGGACTTGAAACGAATAATTAAAATATCGTTTGATAGACTTAAAGAGATAGGAGTAGAAGTTCCTTATGACGAACAATCCATTGATCTTATTAGAGAAATCTTTCCTCAATACTATTCGCAATTTGAAGGATATTCCTCTGGGGCAGGGATAGATATTAGGCACTTTTGGGCACTTTTTTTCAATAACAATATAATCAATTCGAATGATTTGGAAACTAATAATGAAAAATGTACAACTTTAGTCACAAATAAAGGGGAATTATTGGCTCATTGTGAAGATGGAGCACTTAAGACATCAACTGAAGTATGCCTAATTAAAACAAATATTAAAGGAATAACCAAGTTTGAAGTATTTTATTACGGATTTATAGGTGGTGATGCCATTGGTTATAGTGAAAATGGCTTTGTATATGCAGTTAATTCTCTATATTCAAATATTGGAAATAAGCACGGTATTTTAAAAGATATTGTGGCTAGATATTTAACAGATGCAGATGATTTCGGAGATGTTCAAAAAAGAACCGAATTTATAAGTAAATACAAAATGCTTGGGGAATATAATTACAATTTTGTAAGTAAAGAGGGGAGACTCATGAATATTGAAAGTACTGAAGCTGAATTTGATATTAAATTCCCAGAGACTCCGTTTGTTCACACGAACCATTATCTTGGGAGACTAAAGAAATATGAAGCTGTTGAAAAGTATCGAGTTTTTCCACATAGGAGCAAGAGAGAAATTGATTCATTTAATCGTTATAATTATGCAATTAATAATTTGAAGAGTTCAATGAGTGTTAAAGATTTAAAGGATCTATGTTCAGAGCATAAGAGCAAAACTTGTTCTGATTTGTATAATTATTATACTGACGCTGTGGTAATCGCAGATATCGTTAACAAAAAATTTATAGTTAATCTAGTGAGAGAAAAAAATGATGGATGGATTGAATATTGTATGAATTTCAGAAGTTAAATGGAAGAAAATGTACAGATTGAATTACTAGCCTCGAATAAATTTGTTGTTTCTTTTTTATCACCTATCACTTATCACTTCCGCCTGTCCCTGCCTGACGGTATTAATACTGTCAGCTGCGTAAATTTCACATATATCCCTTATCATCTATCTCCTATCACTTATTTAAACAAGTCCTGCTTTAATTCTTCTTAAACCATTCCCAATATTCTCTTGTTTGAAAATTTTGAAAATTTTTCCATTTTCCCCAATTTTCCCTGTATTCTCTACGTGGGGTCCGCCACAAAATTCTGCGGAAAAACGATTATCAGTAATGTCTTTATTTTTACTTACAATATATACTGATACAATTTCAGGATATTTCTGTCCAAACTCCATTTCTGCTCCTAATTTTTCAGCTTCAACTTTTGGCATTTCATGTCTTGTTACCAAAAGATTTTGTTTTATAACGTTATTGACTATTTCTTCAATCTTATTAACTTCGTCTTCGGTAAGCTTTCGATCAAAATTAAAATCTAACCTTAATCTTTCGGCAGTAATGTTACTTCCTTTTTGGACAATGCTTGGATCAATTGTTTTTTTTAATGTTGCAAGAAGCAGGTGATGAAGAGTATGAAGTTTGGTAATTTCTTCTGTTGTGTCGGCTAATCCACCTTTAAATTTTTTGTCAGCTCCTGCCTTCGACTTTTCTCTGTGTGCTTTTTCAGTTTCATTGAATTCAGAAATAACTTTTACAGCCTGATCAACATCAAGATTAAATTCATCAAGTGTCATTTCAATTGGAAATCCATATGTTTCATAAAGATTAAAAGCAGTTTTTCCATCAATAGAATCACTAAACTCTCTGATTTTGCGAATTTGAGTTATTCCCTTATTGAGTGTTTTTTGAAATTTAAATTCTTCTTTTTCAAGTTCCTCCATTATATTATTCTTATTTGTTATTGAAGGGTTATTTTCAAGGTGTGGATAAGCTTTTTTCATTATATTGATTACTGTTTCGGCAAGCTGTGAAGTACACGGAGAAGTAATTCCCAACTTGTTTGCGAATCGAACCATTCTTCGGATATATCTTCTTAAAATATAGCCTTGTTCTTTATTTGAAGGAATTACTCCATCAGCGAGTATGAAAGTTGAAGCACGTGCGTGATCAGACAAAATTCTAAAAGAGGACGTAAATTCGTTGTCCTTTTTATTTGTTTTGTATTGTTTTCCACTTAATTGTGAAATCTTATCAATAAGTCCCTGAAACATGTCAGTTTCAAAAATATCAATTACATTTTGTGCAATCATAACTGTACGTTCAAATCCGGCACCAAAGTCTATGTTTTTATTTTTAAGCTTTTGCCAACGTAAGTCATTGTCCAATCGGTATTCCATAAATACATTGTTAGAGAATTCTATGAATCTTCCAGAATCATCATTTATATGGTATTCAGTTTGTATTTTTTCAATATCTCTTAAATCATAAAACATCTCTGATGTTGTTCCACCTAATTCGTTTGGAGCGTGTGCTCTTTCCCACCATCCTTTTCCTACAGCAGTGTAGGGGAATAATCGATTGTTTTTGTTGGCAGTGCCTTGTATTTCAGGAACCGCATGAATGTCATCTGAATATTGTGCAACAACACCATATTTTTTAAATTGTGCTTTCCATAATTCGATTGCTTCATCATCTCTTGGAATTTGCTCGTTTCCTCCCCATACTGAAATATACATTCTTTCTGGGTCAAATTTCAGATATTTGATATATAATTCCATGACCCACTCAATTTGTTCTTTTTTGAAATAATCCCCAAGAGACCAGTTTCCCATCATTTCAAATACAGAGGTATGTCTTCTATCTCCGATTTCTATCATTTCGTCATAGTTTGTACGAATACAACGTTGAATATTACATAAACGTCTTCCTTGAGGATGTGGTTGTCCCGATAAATATGGTGCTATTGGAAACATCCCTGAATTAACAAAAAGTAGTGTTGAGTCAACATTTGGAACAAGAGATGTATTTGGAATTTGAAAATGGTTTTTAGGTTCAGAAGTCCAAAAAGAGGTAAATATTTTTCGAATTTCAAGAGAGGATAACATTTTTGTGATCAATAATTTAGTATAGAAATAGGTAGAATGCTATATATTTTAGCATTTTTTATGCAAATCATGCAATATTCTCCAATTTCATTTACCTTTATTTAGCAACTTTGATAGAAATTGAACTACTTGTATAGTTTTTGATATCGGTTTTGGCGATAGCTTTTAATGAGTAATTTCCATTACTTAATTCATTAATGTCTAGTGTAGTTTTCCATTTCTCGTTAGAGTCTTTCGTGCAATTCATTGTTTGTACTATTGTTCCCCCTTGATTTGTAATTACAAGCTCTATTGAACTAACTTTTGATCTATCTGCACCTCCAACTGTAATTTCTACATATTCAGTTCCAGAACTTGTAAATGTTGTTCCGCTAGTTGGTTCGGTAATACTAAGCGATACATCATAGGTTTTTATTGTTTGAATTGAAACAGAGGCACTTCCTTTTCTAAGGCCGTTATCAGTTACTACGACTGAAAGAGAATGATTTCCTGTAGACAATGTGGAAGGAATGTTAAAAGTAACTGAACCTGGATTACCTGCTACTGAACTTCCTGGCACGGGATTATTATCAATAAGTACATCAACAGCAATAATTGGCTCTAGCGAATTTACTGAGTATGAAACTGTTAATGATTCACCAATAACAAATTTCATTTGGTCAGTTGGAGAGGCAATTGCAACTATTGGTTCATTATTTGCACCAAGTCCAAGTGGGCAAACATCTGCTTCGGGAAGTTGAAATTTATATATGAAATCATCAACGCCAATTTCGTTAAGTGATGCAATGGTTCCTTTGTTTTCAACTAGCCATTTTTCCCAAGTTGCTGTTTGTAGAGTATTTGCAAGAGGTAAATCAATAACATATACATCTTTTACTAAGTTCATTTTTCTTGCTTCAACTTCGTTTGATGCTATTTTATTGTTTAACGTACAGATTGCAACCATTTTATGGCTATTGTCTTTTTCTGGGAGCTTTCCTGAGATAAATACTCCTGTTGTTTTTCTGCAGGAATTACTCGAATCTGCT
>DAOOWV010000011.1:0-34504 GCA_035371485.1 Candidatus Dojkabacteria bacterium
TACGAGTTTTTATGCTTATTGTTAGCCTGTTCTTGGGTTCATTTAGTAGCTCTTTCTTGTTCCTCCAAAAATCAATCAATTCTTTTATTTTATCATCAATTAAAATGGGTTCTTTGTTCGCTAACTTAATTGAATCTATTATTTGCTTAACAGAAAGTTCGTCATTAATTAATGCACATCCTGCACCACTTTTTACAACTGCTCTATCGGGACATCCGATATTCAAGTCTATTCCATCAAACCCTGCGTACTTTGCTATGTGAGTGATCTTTCTAAAGTATTCGTGTTGTGTTGCTTTTCCAAATACCTGAAGAATATTTTTGTTATTTGATCTTTTAAATAATAATTTAGGAATAAATAACTTTGGCCTACTAAAAAAACCTTGTACTGGGACAAATTCTGTGAAAAACATATTTACGATTGGGCTATATTTTTCTACCATTGCACGATATGGATAATCTGTAACTCCATCCATTGGAGCAAGAGCAATTATTGGGTTATTGATTTTGTTCATGATTTTGTATACTAATTACTTGTTTGGAGTATGGGGTGTAAAGTACTATTACTCTATTTTTACATAAATACTTGTCAGTTCCAATTTCCATTCCTTTCAATTCATTATAATCTCGTGATGAAATATTTAGCTTTTTACCGTCATCATTTATTACCAATACTCGATCAAAGTAGTGTAAATTATATATTTTTTCAACATAGCATATACCAGAAGTCTGAATAAGTCCTTTTTTGAGATCATTATAAGAGGGATAAATAAGCATAAGTATGTAATATATCCAAATGACCAAGATTATTGTAAATTCTGAAAGGTTTTTTTTCATAACAATTTTCTTATTTTTTTGTTTGATATTTTGCCATATTGCAAAACTCATTATGATTGGTGACAGAATAGAACATATTAATCCGATGGAGTACAGTATTTTCCAGTTATTTGCTGTGAAAAAATCACGAAGAGGATTTAGTCTAAACACTGGGGTAAAGAATGATAAAGGGATGAAAATTATTATAATTTTTAATATAAATTTAACAATTGTTTCAGTTTTTGGGTTAATATTTTGGGGTTCCATATAATTTTTTGTGAATGTATGGGTCTATTTTATCATATTTGTGGAATGAGAACCTTATTAATAAGTTATAGGTGTTATATAGTGTACAAATTTTAATAATAAACTTGAATTATAAATTGTTGAAAATTATCTTTAGATTGATGCATAATACGAGCGTGTATAAATTTATAAATTTTATTATGGCTACGTCTGTAGAGTTAAACTTAACCGAGGATACCCTAAGAACTGGAATAGATGCCATTGATAGCTTTGGAACACCAATCGCGATTCCCAGAGGTTATTATGATTATTTTATTTTGGGGATGAGGGGAATTGAACAGTATGTAAACACAAATTTGAATATTTTACATACGGTTAATAATCTAGAAACTCAAGATGAAGTTAGTCAGTTGGTTTTCATAAAGGATAGTTGTATTGTAGTAATAGATGGGAGTGAAAACCAATTAAGGATCAGAAAATATGACAGGACTAGTAATGATTTTGATGAAAATTCATTATCACTAAGTCAAAAGAATCTTACTCATGTAATTGTTTGTTCTATCAATGATAATAAGCAAATACCTGGAAATCTTGAAGCTCCGGTTTATATGGCTCAAAGAAATGAGAATGGTTTTGGATTAATTACTATACCAATAACTGTTGCAAATAATGAAGTTTTTCCAAAGATTGATGCTTTAGAAGTTAATGATGGGAGGTTTTCTGTAGCTCTTAAGAGACGTGAAAAAATGATAAAAGCATTAGGATTTGCTAAAGAAGCGATTAAAAGAATGTCAGGTGTATTGTGGTATCCGTTGATTGTTGGTCAATTCAATCCCTTATTTGAAAGAGTTTTATCAGATAGTTTTTCCGGAGACACTTCAAGAGTACATGTAGAATCCATGTATGATAGACTTAGAATTAAACGTGTTGGTGATGAAATTGTGCTATTTTGGTATTGCTCTGATAAAGTAATCTCGTCCAGTCCTTCATGTTCTGATTTATATCAAATGTCATTATTTAGACTGGATGGTACTTTTGTTGACAAAACCTTTCCTAAACATGAAGAATCTGGATCTGAGATAACATGTTTAACTTATAGAGTTTTTACACCAGTTGATTATCGTTATGAGGTGAGGTTAAGTGTAGAAGATGGTTCTGAAAAAGATGATTCTGTAGAAAAAGTTTCTTTGGAGTTAATTAAATATATATTTGAGGGTTTACTATACAGGAAATAAGGATTACTGGAGATGTGGATTTAACAAATGGGAGTTATGAATTTAGACGTTTAGATCTTGATAATGTATCACTAACGGTTGATTTGCGAACTAGAAGATAATAATACTAAATTGGATAAGGTTATTATTTAGATTTGAAATCAGTATTTATCCACCTTAACGGTAACAATAACCTTAGTAATATCACCGCAATAATTGAAAGTATCCCATAAATTAGTGTAAAACTACTTATGGAATAACCTTCAATATATTTCCCTGCAAAATAAGCTATGAATGTATATGCTCCCATATACAAAAACCCAAAAGTTGATAATGCTGTTGCTCTATTCTTTGAACTAACAATACTATTTAAATATACACTTCTTAGGTTATTAAATATTGAAGAGGAAGCAATTCGAAATATTATGAAAACAGAACCAATAATGACTGGAACAAATTTTATACCAACAAAAGATAAAGTTAATAATAGGACTACTATTGTGAGAACAATTTTTTTACTGAAATTTTTATAGATTTGTGGAAATACGTAGGATAATATGGCAGATAAAAGATATCCTGTTGAAAATACAATTCCAATTTTAGTTCCATCAAAATCAAATGCTTCTACTTGAGCAGGGCCAATTAACTCTGAAGCTAAGTAATATCCCAGAGAAATTATTGCAAGTATGAGGGACAATAATTGATGTTTTGTAATTTTTAAATAATTCACTTATACCTTGATATGTTTGCCTGAAGTACTTTCTTGCTGAATATTTTTCTGTATCAATTAATGGTTCTTTTATGTATAGTATTAACATAATTAAGCATACAATGTGTAAAATACCTGTAATTATATATGGTAATCGAAAATCTATATCAAATAATACTCCCCCACCCAATCCAGCAAGGATAAGTGCTATCCACGAAATAGTATTAATTCTTCCAATTAGCGTAGGATAATATCCTTCTTCGTTAATGTCTTTTAGTGAGTCATAAGCTAAAGCTTCAAATGCTCCTGATAATAAAGCTTTGGCAACTCCTCTTACAATTTCAAAAATTACAAAATATCCAAATGTCGCTCCAAAAGGAGTTGCAATTAGTGATATTGCGTACAAGGAATATGATAGTATCAATGTACGCCTTTTGCCCCATATATCTGCAAGTGCGCCTGTTGGTAATTCAAGAAATAATGTTGAAAATTGGCGGATAATTGTTAGAAGTGCAATTTGAGAAATTGTAATAAATTTAAGGTAAAAAAGAAACCATATTGGAATAATAAAAAAAAAGATCATTTAGGAAAGAAATGTAGTAGAGTATTTTGATATTTGAAGTTATATTTGTTTTCATTCGTTTGAAGAATATAAATTTCAAAGACAATATTAAACAATGGATGATTTTACTTTGAAGTAATTTTATATGTTTTATCTAAACCGCGGAATTCACCAGGAAAAACATTAACTTTAACTTGGGAAAGATTGAGATTTTTAAATTGGTTGTAAGTTAAGCTTGTGGGATATATTTTTGGGCATGTTGTTCCACTCTTGTTCTAGCTTATTGATTGTCCTTTGAAACCTTTTTAGTATTTCTTCCTGAGAAATAAAATCTCTAATTCGAGAAAATTTAAACTTTATATTTTTTACTGTATATTGATTCAGAAATGTTAATATTTTTTCAAAATTTTGGTTATATAAATCTATATTTTCTTGAGGAAGATTATTCATTTTGCTTATAAATATTTCGTCAGACCAAAAATCGATAGTAACTCCTTTTGTATAGGCTTTGCTTATTGGAAATATATAGTTGTATATTTGAATCATTGCGAATACTTCTGACCAATCGGGATACGGATATGTTGGAAGTTGCCATTTTTTATAGCCTCCAAATGGTATAGATATATGAATGGGTTTGTGATTCTCTACTGAAAATAAAATGGATTGCTTTACTTTTTTTAATAAATCAGAAGGAATTGCTGAAGCTTTATATTGTGTTGAACTTAATTTATTAAGAATAAATTTTTCAATTCCTTCATATTTTATTGTTTTTTGTCATATTCAGTTAAGTTGTATTTATTTTCTAACTTAACTATCTTTTGCAGATATTTATTTAAGTTCATTTATTTAAACATATAATTATTTGGTGGAGGCGGAGGGATTTGTACCCTACATCTTTTCAATAAAGAAATATTTTACTTAAACTACGCCCCCGTTTACGATTTATTTTAGGATTATAATGTGTTACAATAACAAGTGTCAAAAGTGTTGAACCATGTCGACGCGCATATAATTTGTTAAATGTATTTATGGACAATGTAAAAAGAGTATTAAGGGAGGTCGGATTAGCAGAAAATGAAATAATTGTTTATATGGCAACGGTTAATAAGAAAAATCTTACACCAACTGATATTTCATCACTTACAGGTATACCCAGAAGTACTATTTATAGCATTGCAATGAGTTTAGCTCTTAAAGGATTGATAAAGATGCATTCAAGTGATGGTATGTTAAAACAGCAGACCCTAATTTCAGGCAGGAATCCTTCCTTTTTAAGAAAATATATCCGAAATCAAAGAAGTCGATTAACAAAACTTGAAGTGGATATAGTTGATATTCTCCCTCAGTTAAAAGGTATTTTCCATGAAAATAAAACAAATTCAGATTTTGAATTTTATCCTGGAATTGATGGTGTAAAGAAAATATATTCTCATGATGATGAATATGACTCGGTTGATCTTGATAAATATGCTTGGGATCATATGGTTCCTACAGATATATTTGGTCAGAAGAATCTAAATAGAGATTTATCAAAGTACAGTAAAATTCATTCGGAAAATAAATCAATTGACTACGAATTATTTCCTTTAAATAGTTGGACAAAGCATGTATTAACCTATCAAACGGAACGGGATCCTAGATATTTAGAGAAAGTTGAATTTAGATATATAGAAGGTTCGTTTTTTGAGTTATTTTTACGTTTAGTAATAAAGGGAGATCACGTCTGGATGGCATGTGTAAATAATGATGAAATGTGGGGGTTAAAAATTAGAAGCTATGCATTAGCTAAAAGTTTGAAATCAATTTTCTTGCTTAATTGGCAAATTGCAACTCCAGTAACTAAAGATTTGGTTAAATCTTGGGGACCTAATGAGTTTTGGGAAGAACAAAAGAAAAAAGGGAAAAATTAGACATTTGGCATATCTCAACTAACAACATGTGATATACTTATTATAGTTAATAGTTAATAGATAATAGTTATGGTGAATTGCTTAAATTTTTTCTATTTACCCAAACAGAGTGAATTTTTAATGGAGTTACAAGCTAATAATTTTAGTGAGAAGACTGTTAAAAACTATAACAGAGATTTATCCATATTTGCAGTGTTTCTTGAGATAGAAGGATTAAAATTTGAAAAAATAAGTAAACAAAGTATTACCTTATATAAAAACTCACTCCAAACCAAAGAATATTCGCGATGGTTAAAAATGTTACAAAATGTTCCCAAAGAATATGCATCTTCAAAAGAAGGTGTGCTTGAATTCTTAATAAAAAATACACAAACGATTGAAAAAGAAACTTACCGTGGAAGGTACGGATATGGGGAGACTCCAGCTATTGGACTTCAAGCAAGAAGTGTTAATAGGTTCCTATCAGCAATTAGATCTTATTTGAAATATCTAATTGATTTTGACTATGATGTTCCAATTCCACCGGATGCAATCAAAATGATAAAAACTGAAAGAAAAGTTTCTCAAGTTGCTGAATTTGATGAATTACTCAGATTAATTGAGTCTCCAACGGAACTAGAAAAAGATGAATTTATCGCCAAAAGAAATCGTGCCTTACTTGAATTACTATTTTCGACAGGAATGCGTATCTCTGAAATTGTAAAGTTAAATAGAGATCAGTTAAATAAAGAAGGTAAAATTTACATTATTGGTAAAGGTAAAAAAGGCAGATTTGTATATTTAACTGAAAGAGCAATACAATATATAAATGAATATCTTGATCTAAGAAAAGACGATGAAGCTTCGCTATTTATTCCTACTCGAGGGGGACGTGATGGAATTAAGGGAGTGAGGTTATCAACAAACTATATTCAAGAAAAATTATCCTTTTATAGAAGAAGTTTGGGAATTGTTGTCCCAACTACTCCACATAGTTTAAGACATGGCTTTGCAACTTACTTGGCCGAAAATGGTGCTTCGCCAACAGCAATTCAGGTTTTACTGGGGCATGAAAGTTTGAATACTACTACAAAATATGTACATGCTTCTGACCGATATGCTGAGAAAAGCCACAGAAAGTATCATCCTCTTAATAAATGATAGATTAGAAATGATAGAATGATAAGTCTTTTTAGTTCGAATTGAATATTAAATCATATCACCTATCATTTGTCACTTATCATTTAATAATGGTTTGACTTTTTTAAAAAAAAACTATATTATTTGTTTAGTAGTATTGAATTAATTTGAGAATCTGTCCCAATGGCTGAAAAACTTCCTGATAAGTTCGGTATTGACTTTGGAAATCACTCCATTAAAGCTGTATATTTAAAGGGTATTGATTCTCCTAAACCCGAGTTAATTAATTTTGGAAGTGCACCTACTCCATTTGGTGTTTTAAATACGGAAACAGATATTCATATTGATAGACTTGCTTCTGTAGTTAGAAATCTTGTGAAAGAGGCAAATATTAAGACTAAAGCAGTAGTTTCTGCAATTCCAGAATCAGTTGTATCAACTAGAGTTTCAACATTTAAAGGTATAAAACCTAAAGAATTGAATGATGCGGTTTATTGGGACACAAAACAATCGTTGCCTGTTCCAATTGAAGAGATGGAGATTTCGTGGATGCTTTTAGGTGAAAAAAAAGAGACCGAAGAATATATGGTTTTAAGAGTTGCAGCCACTAAAAAGATGATTTCAACATATACTAAGATACTTCAAAAAGCTGGTCTAGATCCCGTAGCAATGGAAACTGAAGGAGTGGCAATAGCAAGGCTTGTAAAGCAGTTGGGACAAGCTGAGGGAGTTGTCGTTTTAGATTTTGGATCACAGACAACGGACATGAGTATTGTAAGAGATGGAAACCTTCTTTTCTCTCAGAGTATTTCAACTGGTTCTGATGCTTTTACTCACGCTATTATGAATGATTTTTCTTTAGAATATAATCAGGCAGAGCAATATAAAATTAAGTATGGACTTGATGAGACGCAGTTAGAAGGAAAAATATATAAGAGTCTTGAACCTATTGCTAAAATAATTGTTGGTGAAGTTGTAAGAGGTATTGAGTTTTATAAATCTCAGACAGGATTTAGTGCACCTAAGGATGTTTATCTGGTTGGAGATGGTTCATTGTTACCTAACTTAGTTGTATATATGACAACGGAATTAGGACTAAATGTAACATTGACTAATCCATGGAGTAATATTTCGGTAAAAGAATCAGATATGGCAGTGCTTGATAAGAGCAAATCTGCATATGCTGTTTGTGTTGGCTTAGCATTGAGATCGTTTTAGGATGTCTAAATGATAAAGGTTAAATTTGGAGATTTAACCTAAAGTTAATAATTTTAACTCATAATTTTGGATATGGAGCTACCAAAGTCTATAAACCTGATGATCTCTAGAACTGAAGAAGAGGTTAAAGTTATAAAGACTAAAGAAAGTATTGACGTTTCAAGTGTGTTGGGTATATTTGTCTTCGTATTTATAGGCTTAGTGATTTTGGTTGTTAATTTGTACTACAAGTCCGAATTAAAAAAGGTACAAGACCAGAAAGATAGTTTTTTAATTGAAATTAGAAAAAAGGAAAGTCAAAGTTTAGTAGAAACAAAACAGAGACAAATATTTGAAAGATGGAATGCTTATTCTCAGGTTAAGGATCTTACGGTAACGGACTTCCAGAAAAAACTACTTTTTATGGTAGATATGATTCCCTCAGAATGTGATGTGCCTTCTTTTTCATTTGAAAATGACAATACTTTTAGTTTTTCGGGAGAATGTATTTCGGATAGTTATGTAAAGTCACTAAGTCAATCCTTGTTGGATAATGATAATATTAAAAGTTGTTCAATAGTTAACCTTTCTTTGTTGGACGAAGATTCAGATGAAGGAGAAGAACAGATTGACTTTGAGGCGGAATATGGGTTTATCCCCTATCGTTTTTCGATAAAAGGTGAATTTACTGAAAATAGTTTTTAGTTTAAATAATATTGAATAAACATTTATGGCCACGGTAGGTTCAAGTGTTGAAAAAGCGTCTGGTGACAAAAAAAGAAATAGAAGTATTTGGGAAGCTTTAGCATCAGGTGCTCCTAAAGGAATGTCCCTTATAGATTTTCTTGTGCCAATAATGGTTATTGCTTTAGTAGTTGTAATCGGAGCTTTTTTGTATCCTTACGTTGAAACAATATTTGAAAGTAGAAACCAACTTGAAGTTTTGAAATCTGAAAACGCCATACTTAGTACCAAATGGCAAACAATGCAAGGATTAAATTCAACTACACAAACTCAAGTTATTGAAGATCTTAGTAAACTAATTCCATCCTCACTTGAAGTAAGTGAACTAGCTTTGTACGTAAGAGAAGTAGCTAGTGATTACAACCTTGAACCAATTAGCTTAACATTAGAAAATAGTACAAGTGTGCCATCAATTCAAAATGTTAATGATGTTAGTGGAATGGAATCTTTTCAAGCTCCTGAAAACATGTCTGTGATTATGGGGCCATTTAGTTATCGGGGAAATGTTGAGTCAATAGCAGGCTTTTTGGACGATCTGACTGGGAAAGGAATGTTGATTAGTGTAAGCGACTTTTCAATATCTAAAGAGCGAAGAAAATTAGTAGACGATGAAAATCAATATGAAGTTCAACCTTTAGACTGGTACCTCAATCCTGATTTGTATGAGGATAATGTCTGGGTTATTAGTTTCATACTTGTTGGATATACAGTAGATGTGGAACCAGCTTTTGCGGAAATGAGCCCGTTACCATCAGTTAGTGTTGAAGATATTAACAAAGAAATTCAGACAAGAGTAAGATAACGCTTATGGATAACATATATTATGGCAGACGTTTAGCTTCACCAAATTTTAAAAATAGAAGAGAGAAAAATAATAATGCAGGTAATACAAGTCTATTTAAAGTTTTATTTTCTTTGTTAATATTTTTTTTGTTTTTTAAGGCATTATCTGCAAAACCTGTTTCTAAAGTTGAATTTCAACAAATTTCGCTTCCATTTGTATATAGCAACTATTCTCAATACGAGTCCCTGCTTGCAAATGCTGGTTTTATTCCAACTTCAAATTCAAGAATGAAGGAGGTTGCAGAAGTTACGACAACCAATAATGATGATAATAAATGCATACTTGTTCAAAGTGTTCCAACTGTTGCTGTTGTAAATAATAAAAGTAAGGTTGATAACATTGATAGTGATAACAACGTATATAGTTATGTTTATTCTGGTGAAGGAACAAGTACTTTTGGTGGAAACAAATTAAATAGTGTTGATGATGTGTATAGTTATTTAGATAAGGATAAAACACTGGTAGGTATTGTTGATGCTGTTGATTTACGTCCTCAATATCGAGTCGTACCAATTGACGGTGAATATCCGTTTATTGATGAAGGGTATGATATGTATCGTGATGTTTATTTTTGTGTTTATGATGATGAACATTCCTATAGAATGCAGAATTTTGTTTCAATTTTAAATAACGACAATCCTGAATTTTTAACTTTGTCCCAAACTGGAGTTACTGCAATGGTAAGAGGAATGGCGAGGAAAATTGATTCTGTTGGTGATAACAAATATCCAGCTTTGCTGATTAAAGAATATTTAGATAAATCTGACATTGTTCATACAAGTAATGAAGTCTCGTTTATGCCAGGGTGTAATGCGGGTGCAAGTGGTGTCAACTTTTGCTCAAAACCAGAATATTTTGAATCAATGACTTATTTGGGGATTGATATTGTAGGTTTAACGGGCAATCATAATAACGATAAAGGTAACAAATGGAATACTTACAGTATAGAAATGTATGAGGAAGCTGGAATGAAATATTTTGGTGGTGGTAAAAATATTGAGGATGCCAGTAAAATTTTGTATATTGAAGAAAAAGGAACTAAAGTCGCATTTATTGGTTATAATTTCTATGACTGGTATTATGGTTACACTCATGCTCTTGCTGGAGCAACAACTGCGGGAGCGAATCCATACTCTGAAGACAAAATGAAAAAAGATATTGCAGAAGCAAAACAGAATGCGGATGTAGTTATAGTAGAATTTCAATTTCAGGAATGCTGGGCATATAGTGATAGTGAATCTGCAAATAGTGCTTGTTATCAACCAATTAATAACCCAAATCAAAAAGAATATTTTAGGAAAGCTGTAGAATATGGTGCAGATATTGTCGATGGTGCTCAGGCTCATCATCCACAGATAGTAGAGTCATATGAAGGTGGCATGATTTTTTATGGATTAGGTAATTTCTTTTTTGATCAAGAGGAGTGGATTGGTACAAAGCAAGGAATGATATTGACTCATGTTTTTAATGAGGGAAAATATCTTAACACAATTGTAATGCCTACATATTACGATGCCTCTTTTCAAGTGTATGTTCCCACAGATAGTAAAAAGACTGATATGCTAGATATTTATTATCAGCGGTAAAATATATTCTTTAAAAGATTATTGTTTTCGAAATTGAAGAGTTCAAATAGTATTATCTTTACTATTCAAGATCTGGTCTAAAATGTTTACGAATTTTTGTTCCCTCCAAATCGTCAGCTTCACAAGCTGTTTTTATTTTCTGTTGATGTGTTTCGGTGAGCATGCCTTGCCATTCACCATCTGGATCTAAACGAAGTAATCCTTCAACTGATCTAATAAAGTTGTAGAATTCGGGATCTTGTTCACCCAATAATACAAGTTTTTCTTCTGTTGGAATAAATCTTAAAAAATTTGCATTTAATTCATCCGCTCTATTCTGTCTTCTGAATTCTTCTATTATCTTCTGTAGTGCAAGAATTGATAGTCCTGCATTTATTAAATAACTGTCTTGATTGCCTATTAACGCCAGTGCTGATGTTATTAGTTCATTTAAATAATTCTTCAACTGTTGCATTAGCAAATATCTTCATTGTATCGAATATCTTTAAAGTTGGATGTTTAGGAATTAATAATTGTAAGTCAGTATAAGCTAAAACGACACAATCAACATTTTTCTTTTCAAAGTCAGAAATAATTTGTATAAGTTCTTCCCTATCTTTGTTATTCTGCATTCCAGTAACAAGATTAAGAATAAATTTTCCCATTTTTGCTTGTTGAAAATCATCTAGAGTTTCGTAACCAATTTGGTTCTCAGAGAAGGCGTTCTCATATAATTTATTCTTAATCGTTGCCGAAGTAGAAACAATACCTACCTTTTTAAAATTATTTTTCTTAAGAAATTTTACAGTTTCATCGACAATACTCAAAACTGGAATATCAACAGCATTCCTGATTTCTTTGATAAAAACATGTAAAGAATTACATGGCATAACAATAAAATCAGCACCTGCCCTTTCTAGCCTCTTTGCTTCTTCAATTAAAAAAGGTGGTATTCTTTCAAATCCTATGTTTTTAGCGATAGCTTCTTTTTCAATTTTGTATGGCAAGGGAACACTAGCAATTATTATCGAAGGTCTATGTATTTGGTCCTTCTTTTGACACGAAAAAACTACGTCCAGATAAAATTCCGCAGTTGTCTCTGGCCCAAGACCTCCAATTATTCCTACTTTTTTCATAACAATGTTGAATCTAAATTTAAGTTTTCTAATTTTGGGGAATATGTAATGTTGCAATGTATCATCCTTTTGTTTTATCAGATTAAGTTCATAATATAGGTGAAGCAACGTTAGTGACTACTGAATTATATATCTGATTTTGTGTCCTTACTGGAATTGCACTAAAAACAAAATTACCACCAAACCCTTTCTTCATTTCGTTTAAACTAGTGACAATTAAGCGACCCAAATTTCCAAATTTCGATAGGTATAGTCCATAACCTATGTATATAGCAAAGTGAGTAATTCCTTGGTATGGGGTATTCACGCGCGAAATGAAAATTGTATCTCCAGGTTTGAGATCATCTTCGGACTTTAAACTATTTATAATCCACACTTCAGGTTTGAAAACGCCAGGTTTACAGGGGATGCCATTTACATAATGAATGAAATCACAACAGTTGAAATCATCGTCTTTTAGTTTTTTTCATCTCGTAGATGTTCCCCTATTCTATCTGTCATTCCTTTTGGTAACGCAATCTCCTTCAGACCTGCGTTATTTCTTATCATGATTTCGACCTTATTTGTTCAAGAGAGGTCTGAAAGTCTATAATAAACAAATGGTTTATTAGGAGTTGTTCGGGAAAGTGTTATACTTTGAACCCTGAATTTGGTTCCGGATTCAATATTAGTTGCCTCAATGAAGTCCTGTTCTACAATAAGTTTGGTGGTAGCTGGGTCGGAAGTTATGCTTTTCTCATAATCTTGTCGGAGGGTTTCCATAAGAGCATTTGAGTAAGTGAATTTTTCTATGATACCTAACTCATATTTATACAAACTGTTTTCACCAAAGAAACGAATGTAATAGTATATGAATTATGTAGAAAAAATAACAATGCTATAATTGACTTATTGAATTATTTGAAAGATATTATATTGGAAAATAAAAGCATAATTATTAAAGGAGCGAGGGAAAATAACCTAAAAAATATATCTGTTACTATTCCTCGTAATCAGATTACTAGTATTGTTGGTGTTTCAGGCTCTGGGAAGTCATCACTTGCCTATAATGTTTTGTTTAGTGAAGGACAAAGACAGTTTTTAGAATCTATTAGTACATTTGCAGTGCGATTATTAAAAAAAACACAACGTCCAGATGTTGATGAAATTTTGAATTTGTCCCCTACTATCTCGATTGATCAAAGAAAATTAAGAGGTAGTCCACGTTCTACTGTCGGAACTGCAACAGAATTATATACTTATTTTAGATTACTTTTTTCAAGATTTGGTTCTGTAAATGGATTAAGTGCTGGACATTTTTCATTTAATAATCCTAAAGGAGCTTGTAAAAAATGTAAAGGTCTTGGGATTGAATTTACTGTTGCCCCTGAAGAAATAATTGATTATTCAAAATCATTATGTGAGGGTGCTGTAAAGTATGGTACATATAAGCCTGGAAATCGTTTATATAATATTATCAAGAATTCAGGTAGGTTAGATATGTCAAAAAAAATTAGTGAATATGATCAGGATGAATTATATTTTCTCCTTTATACTCCGAGAGTTGAGTTAAGTAATAAGGATCAAGGGTTTATACAAACTTTTAGTCATGAAGGAATTATTACTCGACTAATAAGTAGGATGGGTGACTTAAGAGGTTTGTCTAAAAGCAAAGAAATATCTGATAAGCCTTATGTAATTGAAAGAAAATGCTCCGAATGTGATGGAAGTAGATTAAATAAAATGGCATTGAGTTCACTAATTAAAGGTAAAAATATAGGATACTACTCTACCTTAGAGATAAATAAATTAATAAATGAAATTGACGATATAAAAATAAATGGAGCTGATGATCTTTTATCTCGAATAAAAAATAGTTTAAACTATCTCGATAAAGTGAAACTTGGGTATTTATCGTTGAATCGAGGATTAGATACATTATCTGGGGGTGAAGCACAACGATTGAAATTGGCGCGTGAATTGGGAAATAGTCCAATAGAAATGGTTTACATAATTGATGAGTCTACGGCAACTCTTCATAGTAAAGATAGAGAATATATAACAGATCTGATTAAAGCAATTAAGAATCAGGATAATACTGTAGTCCTTATTACCCATGATAAAAAATTAATGGAACAAGCGGATAATATTATAGAAATTGGAAAAGGTGCTGGCAAATTAGGAGGGAATGTTATTTTTAATGGGAATTATGATGGATTATTGAAATGTACTGACTCAATAACCTTAGAGTATATAAAACGGAAAAGTACAATTAAAACAGAATTTAGGAAACCAAAAGGATCTTTGAAGATTTCAAATTTATCAATAAATAATCTTAAAAATGTTTCAGTTGATATTCCGATTTGGATTTTATGTTCTTTTACTGGAGTATCAGGATCTGGGAAGAGCTCACTTTTAATTGATGGGTTTGCAAGGCAATATCGAGATAAAGTTATTGTCGTGGATCAATCCCCTACGCAAGGAATGGCAAGAGGCAACCGTGTAACTTATATTGGAGTTTTTGACAAGATTAGAAAAATGATGGCTGAAGAAAATAATGTGTCTTTGCAGTTATTTTCATTTAATGGAAAAGGTGCGTGTCCTGAGTGTAAAGGATTAGGTTATCGAAAAATAGATATGCATTTTATGGGAGATGTAAGGGTAAAGTGTGAGACTTGTCTAGGCAGAAGATATAAGGAAGATGTATTGAAATATACTATTAGTGGGAAAAATATGGTTGATATTTTAAATATGACAGTTGGAGAGGTGTATAATTTCTTTGATGATAAAGCAATTAAGCAACAACTAAATATGTTAAGAGCAGTTGGGCTTTCATATATCGAATTAGGTCAAAGTCATGATACTTTCTTAAGGAGGTGAGGCACAAAGATTGAAGTTGGCTAAACAACTTCAGAAGAGTGGAAATATCTATGTTTTGGATGAGCCAACAGCTGGTTTACATATGGCTGATATTGAAAAGCTTTTATTATTGTTAAATAAAATTGTTGATAATGAGAATACAGTATTAGCAGTTGAACATGACTTAACATTTATTGCTCAGTCTGACTGGATAATAGATCTTGGTCCCGAGGGTGGAGATAAAGGTGGAACAATCGTCGGTGAAGGAACTCCACAAGACTTAATGAAAATTAAAGAGTCATATACTGGAGAGGCGTTGAAGCTAACGAACAAGTGAAAAATGAACGAACTAACTAACTAACGAACGAATGAACGAACGAAATTAAATGATAGGTGATACCTGCCCGGCCGACCTTTTGAACATGACTGGCAGGCGGGAGTTTTAAATTATTTTATCCTTCGACAATTCAGAATTCAGAACTCAAAACTCATAACCCTGCATACCGCCTACTGTGTACTTATTTATTAAAACTAATAATGGTTAGTTATTGACTATTTCAATCGTTTTAATTTTAGATTTTGCTCCTTTAATTAATTTTAGCCTGGATTTACTGATCTTTAGGTATTTTGCTAGAAGTTCAATCACTTTTTGATTGGCTTCCCCTTTGTGTGGAGATGCAGTTGTAAAAACAATTATTGTCCCATTCTCTTCTACTACCTTATTTAAAGATGCTTTGGTTTTAACTTTTACTATCATGATTTTTATTCATTAAGGTTTGTGATATAATCATTTTGTTATTAATTATAGCATAATTTATCGTATTTGCTTTCTTTCGAGATCTATATGTCGAAAGAGAAAGTTATATGTGAAAAATAAGTAATATCTGTGAAAACTAGCTTAATTCATTGAGTATTCTGTGAAAAGTATAATACAGGTTAAGGATTTGGTAAAAAAATACCCTGATGTACTTGCTGTTAATAAAATCTCCTTTGATGTATATGAAAATGAGATTTTCGGGCTATTAGGGCCCAATGGTGCGGGTAAGACGACTACATTGGAGATAATGGAAACTCTCAAACCTATGACATCTGGTGATGTAACCGTAAAAGGTATGTCAATTAAAAAGCATTCTCAAAAAATTAAAGAAATTATCGGAGTTCAACTTCAATCTGCAGGTTATTTTACTGAACTGAACTTACGTGAAATTATTAATATTTTTGCGGATTTATATAACGTAAAAATTGATGCATTAACGCTTTTAGATAAAGTTCAATTAAAAGATAGAGCAAGGGCAAAAGTTACACAACTTTCTGGTGGTCAAAGACAGAGATTTTCAATAGCTACTACCCTAGTTCATTCTCCTGACATTATCTTTTTGGATGAGCCTTCTACAGGACTTGATCCTCAAGCAAGACATAAGTTATGGGAATTAATTGAACAAATCAGAAATGATGGAACTACAATTGTAATTACTACTCATTTCATGGATGAGGCAGAATATCTTTGTGACCGGGTTGCGATAATTGATGAAGGAAAGATATTAGATATTGCCCCTCCGTGTGAGCTTATTGATAAACTATTAGCAAATGGATTTAAGAAGCCAAGACCAAAGAAAGAAGCGAATCTAGAGGATGTTTTCTTGAGTATGACAGGGAAAGGACTTAGAGAGTAGTTTACAAACTAAAAGTAAAAAATGTACAGTGAATACAATAATACAACAATACAACAATACAACAATACAATGATGAAGAATGATATTGTAATTAAAAAATATAGTAATTTTAGGGGGTTGATTGCGCTTACAAGGGCAACAATAATTACATCTCTTAGAAATCCAACATCTCTATTTTTCAATTTTTTCTTTCCTTTTATTTTTATTGTAATTTTTGGAATTTTAGGACAAGGAGATATTAAATACTCCGTGGCATTGAGAAATGATTCTTTGAAAGAGGGTATCTTGTATGAAGTTATTAAAGAAATTGATGTAATTGATTTAATTGAATTGACTGATGAAGAAATTGATGATCAACTTAAGAAAGGTCAAATTTCTACTGCAATTACTATTAAGAAAGTTGAAGATATTGGTTTGTCGCAAAACCAAGTTATGGAAAGATTTGAGCTTGAGATTGATAGTTCACTGGCTTCTCCTGAATATGCAAGTACAATATCAACAATTTTAAATAAAGTTGTACAAGATATTAACAATCCTACAATTTCTGATGAAATGAAACTTGTTGTTGTAGATGAAACCTATGTTGAGGGCAGAAAATATGAACAGATCGATTTTATACTTCCAGGACAGTTGGCTTTTGCACTTTTTTCCAATGCCATTTTTGGACTATCATTTTCGTTTTTTTCAATGAGGAAAAATTTAATAATTAAGCGTATTTTTGCTACACCTATTTCTAAATGGAGTATTGTAGGTGCTGAAGTAATTGGAAGACTTATAATTTCGGTATTACAGACATTATTGATAGTTGTTTTGGGACACTATATGTTTGGATTTTACCTTGCTTATGGTGTAATAACGGTAATTCAGATACTTGCCTTAGCAATTGTTGGTTCAATTGTATTTTTGGGTTTTGGTTTTCTTGTTTCATGTATTAGTAAAACAGAAGACTCAATATCCCCTATCGCAAATCTAGTATTAATGCCTCAACTATTTTTGTCTGGAGCTTTTTTCTCAATTGATTTTTTTCCAAAATTTCTTCAACCAATTGCTAATAATTTACCTATGACATTTCTTAATAATTCATTTAAAATGATTGCCTTTGAAGGGGTTTCCTTTAATGAAGTTTTATTTCCGGAACTTTTGGGTTTACTTGTTTGGGGAATAGTTGTTTATATCGGTGTGGTTAAAACATTCAAGTGGGAATAATTATGAACGAACGAGTGCATCTTAAATGATATGTGAGACCTGCCCGCCCGACCATGTAGACAAGGACAGGCAGGCGGGAATGATAAGGGATATAAGTGACTTGTTATCAGAAACAAGAATGAATATCTAATCACTAGTCACAGATCACCTGTCACTGATCACTAATAACCAATCATTGATTACTGCCTACTGTTTACTGCCTTACTAACTCTTTATAAAAGTACAACCAATAATCCAATAAGTCCAGCAATAATTGATAAAAAGTATGATCTCATAACAATTTTTTCTTTACTCCATCCTAGCATTTCAAAGTGATGATGGATTGGTGCCATTTGGAAAAGCTGTCGTTTAAATAGTTTTAACCAAAGGGGTTGAATAACACTTGACAGTACTTCAATTACAAAGAATATTCCTACAATTACTGATAAAAGATGCTGGTTTAACGATATAAATACATAACCGAATAAAATTCCAAGTGGTATTGTGCCTATATCACTCATTTCAACACGTGCTGGTGGAATATTAAAATAATAAAATGTTAGCTCTGCGCCAGCGATGGCGAAACTTAACAGTGCTATTTCTGTATTTCCTATTAAATATGCGATTATTCCTGAAAAGATAAATATTATAAAATGATTTCCTGCACTCATCCCATCAAGTCCATCTGCCCAACAAAATGCATTTGAGAATCCCAACATTAGTAAGGAATTGAAAGGAATTATCCATTTACCAAGTTCAAGAGATGTTACAAATGGGATAATTACCTTTGTATTTCCAGAGTACTTAAAAATAAGGTAAGAAAAAACTGTAGTTACGATTGTCATTAGTCCTAGTTTTAATGCTGGACTAATACCTGTGTTAAAACTAGCTACTGAATTTATGGGATTCGCAATTATTCTTATAGGTGTAGTAAATATTCTATATAATCGCCAAGTTGTGAAGTTATGATAAATTAGTTTATTATATGAGGATTTTACTCTTCCATAAATACTCTCTTTTTTGCCAAATAAATCTAAATAATCCGTTAAAAATCCTATTGAAGTTGAAACCACAATCACAACAGGAAGGATATACCCTAATGTTCTATTTAACCCTACCCAATAATAAGTAACTAGAAAAGATATAATTATTATTATACCTCCCATAATTGGAGTACCTTTACTGATGGATCTATCCTTAATATAAGAATCTACTTCTTGCTTCCCTTGTTGTCTAATTTTCAGAAAATATAGAAGTCTTATAACAACTGGTGCTATCATAAAAGATACAAGAAACGCAAAAAGTATTGTGATTACTATACTAAGTGTTGTTGACATTATTCCATACTGTAACATCACTTTTTCAAGATTAAATCATATCTTAATTATTCTCTATTAACTATTAATTATTAATTAATATTACACATTATATACATCAGGTACATCATTTTCAAACAAAACCACCGAAGGTAACAATCCTCTCTGGGAAACTTGTTCATAAAACTGCTCTATTCTATCTACTTCTACAATTTGATTTTCTGGGTAATTGCCTTCAGCCATTCCATCTTTTAATCCTCTTATTTGATCATTAGTTTTTTTGTTTTTTACAAGAATTACTAGATTAATATTATCAGTAATTTTCTTTCCAAGCTTTTTATGTATCTCATAAGTTTTTTCACCTAACTCAAAAATACCAGGAGTTACTAAAATCTTGTAGGTTGAATCGAATAATGAAAGGGTTTCAAGAGATTGCTTAAAGCTAGGAACATTACTACTATAACCATTATTTATCAATAACAATCCCGTACCGTTATCAGTTATCTCCATTCTGCTTTCTGCTGGGCTTAATGTTATTACTGCTTTTGAAATATCTTCCCACGTTACAGCTTGGGAGTGTGCTGTTGCAATGGCTCCTGTTAAATTTACAATATTCCCTACTCCAATGATTGGTGTGTGCATCTTATTCATTGAGTTATCATGGTGTATGATGAAATCCGTCCCGTCTTTAGTCATTTGTGAAATTTCAAGTCTGTAAGTACTGTCTTTCCAGGTTCCGTAGGATATTATTTTGATATCTTTACGTGGTGGATTAAGGATTATCTTTCTAGCATATCGATTGTCGGCATTAATTATCGCAGTACCATTAGCTTTAAGTCCATGTAAAAGTTCACTTTTTGCTTTAATAATATTTTCAATTGACTTAAATCTTTCAAGGTGAACTGAAGAAATTCCAGTTAAAATAGCAATGTCTGGTGGAAAAGCCGTACATAATGTTGTAATTTCGCCATAAAAATACGCCCCCATCTCTACGAGAAAATATTCAGTATCGTTTTCGAGATATTGGAGAGTATCTTGTACAGTGTTAAAAATTGCTTTCTTTTGCACAGGTTGAGCAATACCCCAAAGGGTATTGTAACTTTTCGGAGTAGCATAGCTTTTATACTTATAAGCCAAAAGCTGATTAGTAAAAGATTTGGTGCTGGTTTTCCCATAGCTTCCTGTTATCCCAATTACCTTTAATTTGTTTGCTTTTAACTTATTTATTTTATCTTGACTGATCTTTATTACTTTAGATTTATTGTATTTTTCCAGAGGGAAAATTGTGAAGATTCCTAATATTAAAAAAATCCAGGGAAGAAAAATAAAGATCGAAATATAAATTAGAATAATTAATAGTGGTGCCTTTAGTAAAATTAACAAGATAAGTGGCAATAAAAAAATTATCAGAGAAGAAATACAAATCCATTTTGCTTTATGTGTCCATTGAAGTGTTTTAACCTTTTCAACTTTGATGGGAAATGGGTTTTTAATAACATTATTAAGTAATCTTTTAATTACATATCCCTCTGATTGAAAGATATAAAGAAAATTATAAAAAAATGTTAATTTAATAATACTCATGGTCTAATGAATGATAATATTAAGGAATTAACGACTTCGGGGTAATCCATAAAAGGGAAATGACCAGCACGTGATATTAATTTGAGAACTACCTTTTGATTGAGATCCTTTCGAAATCTTTTAATATTTCTGTAAATATCAATTCCATTTATAATCGGTGAGGCATCATCATCCTCTCCCCAAATGCACAGCGTATGAGCTTTTATTTGATTGAGGTATGGTCTAATATCTGTATTCACCATCTTTTTCAATACTTCACGTTGATAAACATCGGAATCTTGAAAATCTTGTGATGAGAGGAGTTTTAGAAACAGTTTGTTTTTTGAGAGCTTTTCGGTTGAAATTCCTAAGATATTAGCAGCTTTTTTTGAAAATTTAACAATTTTATTTTTGATATGAGGAATCAAATAAAATCTTTTAATTCCAGAACTTCCAATGAGGATTAGATTTTGAGCTATTTGGTATTTTGCTTCAGTATATAAAGCTATTTGACCTCCCATTGAGTGACCTAAAATAGTAACATCTTTAAGTTCGAGGTATTTTATGAAGTTGTTTACTAAATTAGCGTACCATTTAATTGTTGGTGGGTCTTCCGGTCGTTGACTTTGTCCAAATGGAGGTAGATGTAATAGAAAAATTTGAAAATTATTTAGAATTAATTTATCAATAAATTGATACCAAACTTCTGGCCCACCCCATCCATGCAATATTATAAGAGGTTTGGATCCACTTCCAAACAAATCATATTGAATTTGTATATCATCATGAACGTAGATCATGGTCTTGGACCGATTTTATTTTCGAAAGCTTCTATTGATAATTCAATAATTTTGTCAAAAAATTGAGTTGGATTCATTCCTGCTTCTGCTGCTTGATGAAAAACCATTGTAGATGGTGTAACTCCAGGTAATGTGTTTGGTTCTAATATTATCAATTTGTCATCTTTCCAGAATGCATCAATTCTTGAATATACCGATAGATTTAACACTTTATATGCACGCACAAATTCTTCTTCAACCTTTTTTACTATTTCTTCTGTCATTCCTGTAGGTGGAGTTATCATTGAAGCATTTCCAGGTAAGAATTTTTCTTCAACAGTTAAGATATTATTTTTCTTGGGGGTCTCTGTAGGAGGAAGAGCAACTGGATCTTTATTCCCAATTATTGTGCATGTAATTTCCATTGCATCAATAAACTCTTCACAAATAATGGTATTATCCCATTTCAGTGCATTTTCTATGGCTTTTTTTAAATCTTCTTTATTTTGTACTTTTGTAACTGCAGTACTACACCCTTCCCTTGTTGGTTTTACAACAACAGGATAAGATATTGAGGATTCAACCTTTTCTATGCATTCTTCAGGAGATTGTTCCCAGTTTTTAATTCTAATTGATACAAAATTTGGAACATAAAACCCTTGGGATTTGAGAATTTTTCTCTGATAAAGCTTATCCATTCCTAATGCGGAACCTAAGATTCCAGGACCATTATAGGGAATATTTAGTAACTCTAAAAGACCTTGCAATGCACCATCTTCAACATATTTTCCATGAACCCCTAGAAAAGCGAAGTCGATCTTTCCTGAAAGTTCCTCATAAAATATTCTTTCACAGTTATCATTAAGTTCATTTTGAATATCTGCTGTGCTATTCATCCATAATTGAGCCTCTGTGATAATCCAAAATTCAAGGGATGATGTTATAAAAATGGGGATAATATCGTATTTATCTGTATCAAGGCTATTGTAAATATGTCTTCCACTTTCTAGAGAAATTTCCCTTTCTGAAGAAAAACCTCCTAAAAATACACCAACTTTAATTTTTTCTCCGTTTTTTATTTTTTCAGATAATTTCATAATTATGATTGTTAAATCAGTGTACCCTTTTTATTATTATGTGCGTCAATAGCTAAATCAATAAAAGTGGTAACTAAAGCTCTTGGTGAAAAACCTGTACCACCTTTTATTCCCTTGTTTTTACCATTTATTCCACCTTTTAATTTTCCAACTCCAAAATCAGCTCTAGAAGCTTGTTGGAATACATATGATGATGGAACCATTATTGTTCCAGTATGAACCTCTCCAATTATTATTTTGTCATTTGTTATAAAACCATCTACTCTTCCAAAACCCTTAACGCCAATTGCTTCATAAGCTTTCACAGCAATTTCTCTTATTTCCTGAATTTTTTCTTGTGGGCAATTTCTTGGAGGTGTGTGATATCTTGCTCTACCAGGCATATACTTTCCATCATAGGTAAAGATTTCTCCAGTAAATTCTGCTTCAGTTGGAATCATTGCTACTGGATCTTTATTTCCGATAACAATGCACATAAATTCTTGCCCTTTTATATACTCTTCTACAATAATTTCTTTGTCCCATTCAAATGCTGAGTTGATACCTTTTTTTAGTGATTCAATATCATTTGTAAATGATACGCCTACACTTGAGCCTTCTCTTGTTGGTTTTACTACAACGGGAAATCCAATTGATGACTGAATCTCATTAACTATTTGATCAGAACTGTTTTGCCAATTATCATAGGTGACTATAAAGTCTTTTGCAACGGTGATACTCATAGATCTTAAGAGATTCTTAGTGACTTTCTTATTCATTGCAACAGCAGAAGGAAGGATTCCTGATCCGGTATAAGGTATATTCAACAACTCTAGTATTCCCTGTATAACACCATCCTCTCCGTATTTCCCTAACAAAGCTATAAAAACTACATCACATTTTGATTTTAGATTTTCTAGTTTAATGTACTCTGCCTCCGAAAGCCTTTTTTCAATGTCTTCCGTTTTATTTTGAATTACTAGCTTGTCTGGAATTATATATAATTTCCCAGAAGATGAGGACATATAAACAGGAATCACTTCATACCTGTTACGATCGATAATAGAATAAACGTATCTACCAGTAGCAAGTGAAACTTCTTTTTCTGATGATAGACCGCCAAACATAACAGCCACCGTACTCTTTTCCATCTCTGAATCTTTAAAATAAAGTTTTCTTTTATTGGTCTATATTTTTTATTCTACACGAACGACAACTCTTTTTTCGTCTCTAATGCCTTTAATTTTGGCAATATCTCTAATAGCATTAATAGTTCTTCCTGCCTTTCCTATCAAAATTCCTTTGTCTTCTTCCTTAACTTTTATTATATAGACCTCTGTATCTGGTTGTTCTCCAGCCTCTTGGACAATCTCAACACTGTCTGGATTTCTAACTATGTTTTTTACTATAAAATCTAGTAATTCCTTCATTGAATTTGGATTAAAAATAAGGTTATTTAACTTCAGCTTCTACTTCTGCTGAATTGGTTGATGTTTCTGTCGTTTCCTCTTTTGCCTTTTTCTTGTGTACTCTTTGCTTTCTGAACTCATCTCTTTTAGAATCTAATTTTTTGATTGATTCTGGTTTTTTAGCATATTTTATTAGTTGCGTTACTCTGAGTGTTGGTTGTGCTCCCTTGGTTATCCATTTATCAAGTTTTTCCATATTGATCGACAGTTCCATTGGTTTTTTCATTGGATTATAAAAACCTATGTCATCAACATGTTTTCCATCTCTTGGAGATTTACTTTCTGCAACAACTATTCTGTAGGTAGAATAATGCCTTTTGCCTCTTTTGGCCAATCTTATTTTTAACATATCGTTCGTCGGTTTTTATATTAATTATTATATCTAAGCAGTTTAAGTATTGTACACAATAATAATCTTTTTGTAAAGATATAATTCACTAATTCCTGGGAAAGTTGTTTAGTGCATTCCTAGCACTATCTTCTTCTGCCTTTTGTTTTGAATGTCCTTTTCCTTTGGCAAGTACTTTGTCATTGCATAATACTTTTGCATAAAAAATTTTATCGTGTGCAGGGCCAATTTCTTTGTAAATAACATATTCTGGAGTTACTTTTTCGTTTGATTGGATAATTTCCTGAAGTTTGGTTTTGGGGTCTACTTCCTCGATTAAGGATACAAGTTTTTCGGTTTGTTTTATTATTGTGTTAGTTACAAACTTTTTTGCTTTTTCGTATCCTGAATCTTTGTAAATTGCTCCAACTAATGATTCAAAAATATTAGCAAGAATTTTTTCTTTTTTTTCTCCTCCAGTTTCTCTTTCACTTTTACTCATCAAAATGAATTGTGGTATATTCAAGCCTGTGATCGTTTGAGCTAATGTTTCCGTTCTTACCATTACTGATCTTAATTGAGTTAATCTACCTTCAGGAAATTTTGTAAAATTCGAATATATAAAATCAGAAATAATTAACTCAAGTACTGCATCGCCAAGAAATTCTATTCTTTCGTTTGAGTTTTCAGTTTTAGAACTAAATGATCTATGTGTTAGAGCTCTTGTAAGTAATTTTTTATCAGTGAACTCATAGTTTAATAAGTTCTCAATTTTTTTTATTTGCTCATTACTGAGTTGTGGTCGAATAGTTTTCATGTATTTTATTAATTATGGCATTTATTAATTTAGTATTGTTATCTGAAACGGTATATTTCGATATTTCAACGGCTTCTGATATTGCTACTTTAGGTGGGGTTATTTTAGCAATAACAGATTCCCAAGTGGCATATCTTAAAATATTTAGAGATATTTTATCAAATTCTGCAATTGATCTCTTGGAGCTAAATTCAGAAATATGTTTGTCAATTATTGTTAAATTACTGATGATTTGATCAAAATCGTTATAAATTTTTACTGGATCAAAGGAATTTACTCCAAGCATATCTGCAACTTCCCCTGGGGTAATTGGTTTATTGTAATTTGCTTTTGTATTATCGTTAAAAAAAGTAATATAGAGCATTACGATGCATATTATGCGTTGGATTCTTTTTGATAAGTGTTTTGGTGGTATACTACTTTGAATTTTTTTCACATTCAGGGCAAATTTTATGTGATCTATGTGGTGCACCGCATTTTTTGCACTTTACTACATTGATTTTTGTTAATTTGTCACCTTCTCTTCTTTTCCCTTTGCGGGCTGTCGAGATTCTTCTTTTTGGAACTGCGGCCATTTTTTTCAATTAATAACTTACTTAGATAGGGAACACAATCTCATGCTTATAGACCGTTATTACCTTGCTATAAACTTGTTGTTCAACCTTGAGAGATATTTTAACACAGTTTGAGAATTGATACAAGAATCATAAGTGAGAAAAGATGTAATTAACAAACGAACGAGTGAACTTACTAACTAATTTATTACATATCATTTATTACTTCAACCTCTGATCAGTGTTCTTCTCAAAATTTTTTAAGATAAGTAAAAATGAAATAGTAAATAATGGGAAAATTATAGCAATTACGTATATAATTTTCAGGTTATTGTTTGGTGGTAGAATACCAGTCTTATTGATTGTAAATGTGCTTTCTTCTTGTAGGTTATTAAAAAAAGTTACAACAAGACGATAATTATTCTCTTTATTTTGGAGTGGAATTTGAGTTGAGAAATTGCCGTGTTTGTCAATAGTAACTTCAGTATTGATTTCCACTTCTTCCGAATAAATTTTAATTTGAGCTGATAAATCAGAAGTATGTCCTCTTAGCGTAAAAAAATCATTTTCATGTGATTTGGGAGGTAGTTTAAAATTAAACTGAGGTTTAACCATATAACTAGAGAAACCGTCCGTTTCAAAGGTCAAAACATTATCATTTAGCAAGATTTTGTTTTGATCAATTACTGATAATCCATCAGAACTAATAATTTCAGGTTTTTGAAGAAGTTTGATGTTATAAAGCTTAACTATCGCTTTTTTGTCCAATTGTGGTAGAAATTCTATATCAATTTTGACTTTTCCGTTCTCAATTTTTACATATTGATCTAACCTGTTAAATCTATACAGTAATTCTCTGTTAGACAGATCAACTGGTTCAATAAATCTTATCTTACCATTTTCTTTTATCTCTATTGTGAAATCACTTACAGAGCTAGCCTTTGTTAATGTAAGATTTGAAAGTGTTGTGGTTTCGCTAGAATCTGATAAAAAAATGTCAGGGAGAGTGCTATATGAAATAGGAGCTAATGAGTTTGGATCAGGTATAATTTCTAAGGGATATTGATTTATTTGTTTTATTTCTCCAAATGCTATTTTCTGACTCATATATTCAATTACAAGGTCAGCAAGAATAGTTCCACCATGTAATGTTAAGTGTACTCCATCTTTAGATTTAACTTTATCTATATTTCCGTTGTTATCCGCAAGCAATTGAACAAATTGTCCATTTATGGCAAATCTGTCCCAGGAATTAATAAAAACACAATTTGAAAACATTGCACATTGTTCTTCATAGATTGGATTCATTCGAATAAAATAGTTGTAGAATCTAGGGGTTTCTGGTATTGGATGCCCAACCCAAAATATATATTTTACTTGAGAATGATAATTTGTTAAGAAATCATTAACCCTTTTTTTATATACTGCATCCCAGTTTTCTTTGTTTTCCATGGTATAAGCTCTACCATCCTCGGCAATTATATTCTGACCGTCATTTGCACCAAGGTAAATTATTAATACATCAGGGTTTTCATCGTTTATTATGTCTTGAGTATATGTGAACCAGTTAAAATAATCTTTTCTATTTAGTCCAGATGAAATTTTGAATCTTTTGGTGGCAATAACTCCTTCTATATGGTTTAGTTTGTTTTCAAGCTGACTTCCAAATCCCCACTCTATTAGAGAATCTCCAATTATTAATACTTTAACAGGGGTTTTAAGTCTTCCATCTGTTTCAATATATACATCAGTTATTTCAGATTGTTCAGCATGAATTGGAAAAATAGTTGAATGTCCTATTAAAAAAATAGATGTTAGAGGAATTATTAATAGCAAGATTTTTTTAAAAAGTTTCATTAGTTATAAGAGCTTTTTTAGTTTTATACTTTTTAACTAAAATGATTGTTGTGGCAGTTAATAATAACGCAATTATTGTAATAACTATATATAACACGAGTGAATTTCCTTTTTGAGAAATTGGTAAAATATCCTTATTTCCATTAGGTCTTATAACTTCAATCGTGTGGGTTTCGGTTAGTCCATTAAAGAAAGTAACTTCAAAACTATAAGTTGTTTTATCACCAATTATAGGAACTTCTACACTAAAACTTCCGTCACTTTCAATTTTTTCAACGGTTATTGCAATATTGTGTGGCAATTTTGCAATAATTAAAGAATTAGGATCAGAAGTTACGCCGTTGATGGTTGTAACCTCTTGGTCTTTTGTTATAGGTAATGCAGTAAGTCCTATAGAGGGTTTAATTGTATATCTAGAAAATCCTGTAACATTAAAGGATAACGTTTGATTTTCTAAAATAATATTGGATACATTTCCTTCATCCAAATTACCATCTTTAAGGATAACTGGAGTTTCAAGTAAATTTATATTATGAATTGTAATTTTGGCTGGTTTATTGAGTTGGGGTAATTGTGCTGTATCAACCTCTACCTCTCCTTGATTTATCTTTATAAATTTATCAAGTTGAGAAAAAGAATCCTTTAATTCATTTGCAGATAGGTCAATATCCTCTGTAAATTGTATTGATCCAACATTAAGTATTTCAAGTGTGAGGTCTTTTACAGCCTTAGAATTTTCAAGGGTTAGATTAGAAAGATTTGTTGTGTTGCTTCCCTCCTGAATAAAGATATCTGGTATTTTAGCTTTTGAAACAGGGGCTTTGGGAATTATTACAACGGGTTTGGGTGTTGGTTGAATGACAATAGCTTTAGGTTCACCAAAATTTATTTTTTGGTTAAGATAGTCAATTACTAAATCACTTAAAATATTACCACCATGATTTGTAAGATGTACCCCATCAGAACCTTTAACAATTCCAGATACTCCATTATTGTCAGTTACATATTCTGAGAATTTACCATTTATTGCGAATCTATTCCACGAATTAATATAAATAGTATTAGAATATTGTGAACATTGAGATGAGTAAATACTATTCATTCTTATAAATTTGTTATAAAAGTCGGAAGTTCTTGGGATTGGATGGCCAACCCAAAAAATATATTTCACAGAGCCTCTATTTTCATTGAGAAATCTATTAACTCTTTTGGTATAAGCCATATTCCAGTTTTCTGTGTCACTCAAAGCATAAACTTTTCCATCATCATCTACTATACCCTGCCCATCATTTGCACCAATCATTATTATGAGAATATCAGGTTTTTCAGCATTAATTAATTGTTGGGTATATGCATACCAATCGAAATAATCAATTCTGTTTAATCCTGTAGAATATCTTCCTTTTCTTACAATTGTTATGCCTTCAAATGTTTTAATTTTCTTTTCAAATTGAGGTCCGAAACCCTCATTAATAAGAGAATCTCCGATTAATAAAATTTTAAGAGGAGGTTGAAGTCTATTGTCGGGAGGTTCGGATGGATTTTCTTCAGGAGTTTGATTTTCGGGAGTTTCTGCTTCTTGTGCATAAATTATTGAGCTACTAAAAGTGAAAAAAATAACGGAAAATATTACACTAAATATCAATAATAATGATAATCTATTTCGTTTTATTGTCATTTTTTGATGTAAAAAAATATATTGATGCTACTGAGATCGAATATTTTTTTTGTATATCCAATTCTAAAATGCCGTGCGTTCCAACTAAGTTTTCTGGTGGGGTAACGAAATGACTATGTTTGAAAACTAAAATTCCCTTATCATTCAGTAAGCATGAAGCGTTGTAAAGCAAGTCTTCAATTTTATCTTTGTCTCTTACTGAGTAAGGTGGATCTATAAATATAATATCATATTTAATGTCTGTTGTATTCTGTGCAAGCACAAAATCTTCAACAGAACTAGTATAAATTTGACAATTGTATTCTGCATTACAGAGTTTTATGTTTTTTTCAAGAAGTGAATGAGATTCCTTATTCTGGTCTACAAAATCACAACTTTTTGCTCCTCTGGACAATGCCTCTAACCCCAAACTTCCAATTCCAGCGTAAAGATCTAATATATCAGCATTTATTAATGCAAATTTTAAAGTTTCAAACATGCCTTGTTTAAAACGGCTAGAAGCTGTCCTAATTGTTTTGGAATCTTTAGGAGTATATAATCTTTTTCCTTTATATTTACCAGCAATTATTGTTGTCATCCTTTTAAACTAAAATTTAAAAGTGAAAAGTGAAAAACTTCGAAAAATGGTTTAGTTATTCAACTTGTTCACCTGTAACTTGCTTATAAGTATTTTTTTATCCACCTAATTTGGTATTTTGCATATTTTACATGTCTTCTAACAATTTCTAATTTCATTTCCTCAAGTGTTATTTGATTATCAAGAAATTTAATAATCTCTGGATACCCCATTGTTTTAAGTCCTGGTGAGTCTGGATGATATTTTTTGAGAACTTTTTGTGTTTCCTCTATTAAACCCTGTTTAATCATTCTTTCGACTCTATGAGGAAGTAAGTTTCTCAATTCGTCTATATTTCGATTTAATTTAATCGGTAAAATTCTATATTTAGGATTGTTCCTTAATTTTTGCTTTGGATCTACTGTTGGATCTTCAGACAATATTTCAATCCATCGTATTAAACGTCTTTTGTTTTTCTGTTCACTTTCGTTTAAATTATTCCAACTTTTAATGTTTATCTTTTTTACTTTAGCTTGTAATTCTTCAAGGGTTTTGTTTTCAAGAGTAGCCCTTAGTTTAGGGTTAGGTTTACTGCTTCGTAATGTATAGTTATTAATTAATGCGGTAATATACATTACTGTCCCCCCAACAATAATAGGAATCTTACCCTCTTTTAATATTTTATCACATATAGGATTAGTGTGTTCTATAAAGTCAAATGCGTTAAACGATTCATCTGGATTGATAAGATCTATTCCGTAAACTGGTATGTTATATTTAGTCTTAGCTTCAATTAATTCATCCTTGTGAGTTCCAATAGTTAATTCTTTATAAATTTTTCTTGAATCCGCTGATATAATGGAAGTTCCAAGCGCTCGTGCCATACTTATAGCTAATGAAGATTTTCCCGTGCCTGTTGTTCCGTAAATGACGATTATTGGTTTTGCCATTGATAAGCTATGAAATAACTTACTATTGCTGTTGCAACTTCAACATTTAAAGACTCTTTTATTCCAAGCATAGGTATTTCAATACATTTGTATTTTTCAACAATATCTTCATTTACCCCCCATTGCTCATGCCCTACTATAAGTGCAAGTTTATTAGGATATTTTACTTGTGTGTATAGTTGGCTCTGATTACTTTGTTCTAATGCAAAGATGTGAAACCCTTCTTGTTCTGCTGAAATAATAGCCTCAGAAAGTTTAGTAAAATATTTCCAGGGTACCGATTTCTCGGCGTCTAACGCTGTTTTGTGAACTTTGGGATTATCTGGTGTTGGAGAGATTCCGGTGATATAAAATCTTACTCCCTTCCCTAACCCATCAAGAGTCCTGAAAATTGCTCCAATATTGTAGGCTGACCTAACATTATCTGAGATAATAATTAGTTCATTTAGTTGACTAAGATTAGATTTCATCTTTTTAGATCTGCTAATAATTATTAGCTATGATATCAAATTTAGATCATTGAATCAAATCTTTTAGGAGTGTTCAATTTGACATTTAATGATATATTGTGTTATAATAATCGGTACATTAACTGTATAAAATTTTCCAAGCAGTTCAATAATTGGCCGATTTTCCAATTGTCTTTTAAGTCAAATTGTTCAAAGTTGACCTCAAAGTTTAATTTGTGTTATGTTCGAGTGAAAATAAATAAAAAGCCCTCATTAGTTGAGAGTATTAAAATTATATTCAAAATAGTTAAGATTGCCTTCAAAGCAAATAAGTTCTATTTTTTCTGGGCGATTATATCAACTATTGCTATATCATTGTTACCTATTCTTGTCTCTTATCTGTTTTCATTAATAATTGATAATATCGTTCAGATTGTTGCAGATCAAACGGTGAATAATAATATTTTGAAATATATAATATTATATGGTGTTACGCTTTTCGCAGTTGCGGTATTTAGTGAATTAAATGCCTCTATTCAATGGGTTTTATACAAGTATGATATGACGGCTTATTTTACCAAAATGGTAACCAACAAATTTAAAGAATTAGATTTAGAATTCTATGAAAATACAAAATATACTTCTTTAAAAAAAGATGCACTAGATGGTTATGAATGGAGACCTTCTAATATGATTACTGATTTATTAGGTTTTTGTGAAAAGATATTTAGTGCAATTGTTTTGGCTATGGTAGTTATTAATATAAATCCAATCGCTTCTGTAGCGTTAATATTGTCTTTAATACCTAGTTTAATAGTTGATTCAAAGCTTAGATCTGGAATATGGGACATTTGGACTTCTGATGCTGATACACGAAAAGAATATGGACAATTAATGTATATTAATACATCTGTTGTTTTTTTTAAAGAAATTAAATTACTGAATCTATATAGCTATTTCCAAGATAAGCTAATGTCATTGATCAATCGAGTACATGGCAGACAAAAGAAAGCTCAATATAAACGTATGATTGGAGTAATTATTACCTCTGTATTTCCAATTGCCGTGGCTACATATTTCATTTATGGTGAGTCATTGAAAGTACTTGCAGGGATAACTACATTAGGTAGTTTGACATTTTTTGTTTCAAATTTGTTTGCATTTAAGGATGCTTCAGGAACTGCTTTGTTTAACTTTAATTATGTACTTGATCAGACAAAGTATATAAAAGCTATTTTAGATTTTCTGGCGATTCCCTCTAAAATTAATTCAAAACCTAATGCAATAAAAATAATTGACTGTCCGCCATCAATTGAATTTAAAAATGTTAGTTTTAAATATCCGGGCACAAGAGAATTAATTCTTAAGGATTTTAACTTTTATATAGCTCCAGGTGAGAAGGTGGCTTTTGTTGGGGAAAATGGTGCCGGTAAGACGACGATTATGAAGTTAATATTAAGACTGTATGATGTAAGTAGTGGTGCTGTATTGATTAATGGAACAGATGTAAAAGATATAAATGTACAAAGTTTGAGGAAAATTTGTGGAGTATTACTTCAGGATTTTACAACATTCCATTTGCCAACAATACAGGAAAATATCGGATTTGGGAATATTGAAAGATTTTATTCTGATAGTGCTAGTAATAAGAAATTAGTACCTCGCTCGATTATTTCTGCTGCTAAATTGGCTGAAGCTGATAAGTTTATATCAAAAAATAAAAACAAATATAATGAAATTTTAGGTAGAGAATTTGGTGGAGTTGATCTCTCGGGTGGAGAATATCAACGTTTGGCTCTAGCCAGAACTTTTTACAAAGATGCTGGAATTATTATTATGGATGAACCAACGAGTAATGTTGATGCAAAAGCTGAATCTGCTATCTTTGAGTCAATTAAGTCTCAATTGCAGAATAAAACAGTAGTTTTTGTATCACATCGTTTTAGTACTGTACGAATTGCAGATAGAGTAATTGTTGTTGAAAATGGACAAATAATTGAGGATGGCTCTCACGATATTCTTGTTAAAAAAGATGGTGTTTACAAAAAAATGTTTGAACTTCAGGCAAAAGGATATAATTCCTAACATTTATATTCCCCTTTTCTGTTATAATTAGTTAATTATTAATATTTCAATAATTATCATATTAATGAAAAATAAGTATTATTCTCAATTTCCACAGGGATTTGCTGAGCTTGTGTCTAAAATATTAAATTTAAAGATAAAAGGTAATATTTCTTTAAGAGATGATTATATTTTTTGGGAAAGTGATCTTGTCCCTGAACAGGTGTCTAAAATCGATTTTCTTGAAACGAGCTTTTTAGTAATAAATGTCTTTGATAAAGCTTATGGAATTAATAATCAACTTGCCTGGATAAATAAAAATTTGAGAGCTGTTGAAAATTTTATTAATAATATTAATATTTTCAAACATGCTTCTTTTAGAATTGTGGTTTCGCAGGTTGGCAAACACTCAAGTATCTATAATAATGAATTAAATAAACTGGAATTGAAGCTAGGGAAAACTATAAGAATTGAAAAAGGATCTCCCGATTTTGAGATAAGAATGGTAGAAAAAAAGAATTATGGTTTTGTCGGGGTTAGGATTAGCAAAACACGTGAATATATAGATAATTTTCAAGTAAATTCGGTAAGGAAAGAAATTGCATATTATATGAATTTTATTTCTGATCCTAATAAGAATGATATTTTTATTGATCCTATGTGTGGTGGTGGAATAATTCCTATATTACGAAGTAAGATGGGAAATTATAAAAAAATAGTAGCTTGTGATAGTAGAATGAATCATTTTATTGGAAAGATAAAAGTTATAAGAAAACAAGGAATAACCATTCCAATGCTTGAGAATTATGAAATTGATTTCAAAAATATACCTCAAAAAATAAAGTTCAAGTTTAACAAAGTTGTTGTTGATCCACCTTGGGGAATAATTCAAAAAATTAAAGACATTAATAAGTTTTATCGTGACATGTTTAAGGTGTTTGAGCAAATATGTGAAAAGGGAGCAACTGTTGTTATTCTTGTAAATAATGAACAATTAATAAGAGTGAATATTACTGATGCTTTTGAAATATGTGAAGTTTATAAAGGGTTAGTTTCTGGAAGAGAAGCAAGTATTATAAAGCTTAAAGTGAACAAACGAACAGATGAACGAGTGTATCTTAAATGATATGTGAGACCTGCCCGCCCGACCATGTATACAAGGACAGGCAGGCGGGAATGATAAGGGATACAATGGTTGGTGTATGCAATATTCAGTATGCTGTAAACGGCAGATTATTTACGAATTAAGTGTAAATAAGTAATTACTGCCTATCTACATGACATCAGGCTA
>DAOOWV010000012.1:0-25791 GCA_035371485.1 Candidatus Dojkabacteria bacterium
AGGTCTTCACAAAGACCTGGAATTGTTGCACTTTTTAGGAATTCGAATCTGGAACCCCTGAAAATTAAATCTGAAGACCTGCAATTTCAAATAATTCCTAAGCTTAATGCCGTTGGAAGAATAGGAGATCCACTTGATGCGGTTAGATTGCTTGTTACCGATTCTGAACAAGTAGCTGAAAGATATGCGCAGAAAATATCAAAGGTTAATGAAAATAGGAAAGAGATGAGTAATCAAATCGCTTTAATGGCTGATAAGCAAATTAAGGTTAGGGGATCAGAGCTTTCAATTCAGTGGGCTGTAGGAGAAGGATGGCACGAGGGTATTATTGGTATTGTAGCTTCAAAAATGTCTCATCAATACAATAAGACTTCAGTAATAATTGCTAAAAAACCTGATGTAAGTACGGGTTCTATAAGAGCTGTTGGTGATTTTAGTATAGTCTCATTACTTGAAAAGTTAGATGATCATCTTGTTAGGTATGGTGGTCACGATAAGGCTGCAGGTTTTTCAATTAAAAGTGAAAATATTGACAATTTTATGAGTTTATTGGAAAATCTTGTTCCCAAAATGTCTGAAACCCCAAGTCAAAAGTTGAAAGCGGAAATGAAATTAGGTGTAGATGAACTTAGTATGAAGTTATTTTTAACAGAATCAATGCTTGAACCATTTGGGGACATGAATGACAAACCTCTTTATTGGGTTAATAATGCAAAAGTAAAAGATTTAAAGGTTGTTGGCGGTTCTCATCTACGCTTTACGATATATGGTGATTTTAATGAAATTGTGTGTATAGCTTTTGGATTCGGTAGATTATATAATAAAATAATTGATGTAAGTCAAGTTGATTTGCTTGGATATTTGGATATAAACGAGTGGAATGGGAATCAAAGCTTACAATTTAGAGTAATCGATATTGAATTATAGATATTATGACAGATTTTGCTCGCAATTGGCGTAATTATCAAAATGTTGGCGAAAACGATCAGGAAGAGAATGAACAATCGGTTTCTGATATGTCTGACAGTAAAATATGGGATCCGGTGAGTGAAGAGGTTTCTACGACTAAATCTGATGTAATGCCTGAGGAAAATGAGGAAGTCGAAACTTTGTTTAGATCTAAGAAATGGAAAGAGCTTGAAGCCAGGCCTGCACTTGATAAAAAAGTCTTTTGGATCATTTCTGGTGTTTTTGTTCTTCCAATTATAATTTGGATAGTGAGTAGCGTTTGGGGATATTTCAAAACTAGCTCTACAGAAGTACCAGTGTTTGTTTCGTCTAATGAGCAGGTTAAATCTGAAATATCTAGTATAGATTTTACAGTCTTTTCTCCAATTAATCATAAAGCACTAACTAGTCAATATAGTCAATGTGTCGCAAATGCTGGTTCAGTCAAAATGGTTAATTTAACCACTGGTGAAAAAATATTAGAATATAATTCTGACTCACCTAAGTATTTGGCTAGTATTTCAAAATTAATGACTGCGTATATCGTATATAGTGAGTATGATATGGACGAAATGATCACATTGATTCAGGACAGAAATTATTATCAAAGTGAAATTGGCTTACAAGAAGGTGAATTTATATCCGTAAGCTCAGCGCTAGATGTTTTATTGGTTCTTTCTGCAAATGATGTGGGATATATGCTTGCAGATAATTATCGTGGAGGCTACGATGAATTTGTTAAAAGAATGAATGAAATTGGTAGAGAAATAGATTTGGAGGCAACAAAGTTTATAGACCCTAATGGAATTGAGGAAAAAGATGCTTATTCAACGGCTGATGAAGCTATTTTATTATTAAATTTAGTGCTACAAACCGAAGTATTAAAAGATAGACTTGAAATGAAATCTATTAAGATTCCTGTTTATAATCGCAATGGTGATTTAATAAGATATATTGAGCCTGATTATAATAACAATTTCTTAAAAAATAGAAATGAACTTTTAATTTCAGATGAAGTAACTGGTGGAAAAACTGGAACTAATATAGTAGCAAAGCAGAATCTGGTAAGTTATGTGGAAACAGATAACGGTTTAGTGGCATTTGCAATTTTAGGTGCAGAAAATAGGGAAGAAGTGGGAAGATGCCTACTACAAATAACAAGGAATAAGTAACAAGTTATAAGTGTAAAATAAAATGTGTTGTGAGTTGTTCGTTTTTTAATTCTACTTAACGTATGTTTCCTGAGCTCTGAGTTAAAAATTATGAGTTAGTATTAAAGAACAAGTCACTACTCTCAAATCAATATTTTCACCTATTCATTTGTTCACTCATTCGTTTGTTAGTTCGTTTACCCGTTCGTTTTTTCAATTGCAGGTACATAAATAATAAATTCTCCTGTTCCAAAAGTTGTTTCTGCTTCACCTCTTACAACATATACTGGCTGTAAGTATTCTTGTAAAACCGCAGTATCAAGATATGCTACTGAGATTTCATATACTTTTAACTTTGAGATTTCAACACCAGCAGGAAGTGGATCGAGAGGATTGGTTCCTTTTAAGTGCAAATGTACAAGATAACCTTTACCCTCTTTGATTTTTTGCATTGCCTCTGTCTCTCCCATGAGTTTATAAGTTCCACATGCCTCTTCAGCAACAGGCCAGTTAATGTAATGAAGTTCAAAAACTGAATCATATTTGGGAGGATTTATTTTGTTGTTGCCTACTGTTATATAAATATTACTAGAATATGGTCTGTCTGGAACAAGCGGAACAGAGTATGAATGTACCTCAACTTCTTTATCGTCTATTTTGACTCTTCTTTTGGGGCTATCTGGTAACTTCTCTCTCAGGAATTCTCCAAGCTCTTTACTGTCAATATATTGTTCTTCGACAGCTACTAGCTCTTTTGATTTAAAAAAGTCTATCCTTCCTGCATGTGCAGTAATTCTTGAAGCTGTGGTGTTAAAGCCGGATGGTCCTTTAACCATATAAGTAACCCGAGCAAGATCAGTGTCAATTGTTTTGGGGAATAATCCTTCATTTGTTAGTATACGCTTAGCACTTTCGATCAATACACTATTGTCTGGAACTTCATTTTTTAAAGGTACGGATGCCATACTGGTGGTTAGATCAATATGTTGGTTACTGTTTTCAATTACTATCGTTTTTCCATTTGTTGCATTTTCAAAAAGGTATTCATTTGCACTTTTTCTTTTTATAGTAGCTTCATCAAAGTCCCATGAATCTGCAATGGCTATTGCCATATCTCTTGCGGCTAAGGACCCTCCACGATATTCTATTTTATAGACGTTTACAATTTTAGGTAAATCCGGATATCTTCCGGTTGCTGTCTCAATTTCAAGATTAGCAAAGTTTACTGGAATGGAGAGGGGATATATTTGTAGTGCTGGTAGGGGGCCTTCCTGGCAAAGTTCATTTGGAACAAGGTATTTCTCGGGTATCTTGGGTTTAGGGCTTATCAAATTTACAATTTGCCATCCGATAAAAATAATAACAACGAATGCAACGAATAGTACAACGGCTTTTTTACTCCAATATGCTGCCTCAGTAAGTGTCATCTTAATTCAAATTACGAAATAAAAGTGTTTTAATTGTACTGTATAGTTTTAAGAATTGCAAAATGTTACTATTTTTTTATAGATTCGTATAAATAAGTATGAAAAAAGAATTATTTAACAAATATAAAATATATTTGATTTATTGCTTGCTAATATCAATAATTTTTCCTGCATTGTGGGGTTTACAAGTTTTGATATTATTATTAGGGTGGCATTTTATATGTTTTATTACTGTAATAATATTACACAAAAACAATAAGGCGAACGGTGATGTTTTACTTGTTATGGTAATTTATCCATTATTTGTAATATTTACTAAATTTATGATGGCTAATAATTGGGTGAGTTATGATTACTTAAATAGAATTGAACATTTTCTTTTTTCATTTGTATTAAGTTTTGTTGTTTGGAGAGGTTTTTTAAATGAAAAACAGTATATGAGAATTTTATTAGTACTTGGGGTTATAAATTTGATTGGAGTTTTTAATGAGTTTTTTGAATATATTATCAGGGAGTTAGGAGGATTCGATAAAAATTTTGCTGTGTGGGTGTATCAAGATACAATTATTGATCTGGTTATAAATTTTTTAGCATCAACAGTGTTTTGTTTAGTTGTTAATATTAAAAGAATATTAAATCTAAAGGAATAACATTGTTAATTCTTTTGAAAAATGCTATTATATAGACAATAATTTTGCACTATACTTACTATGACAACTACAGTTCGAACCCGTTTTGCTCCAAGCCCTACAGGTTTTTTTCATATTGGAAACTTACGAACTGCTCTTTATTCATATGCGTTAGCAAAAGGAAATAAAGGAGTTTTTGTTTTAAGAGTTGAAGATACTGATAAGAAAAGGTATGTTGAAGGATCTATCGATAATTTAATACAAATCATTACTAGCTTTGGGATAGATTATGACGAGGGACCAATAAAAGGAGGTAAATATGGCCCATATGTGCAGTCAGAAAGACTTGAAATATATAAAAAAAAGGCAGAAGAATTAGTTGAAAAAGGATATGCGTATTATTGTTTTTTAACACTGGATGAAGTTAATGAACTTAAAGTTGATAAAAAAATTGCTTTCAGATCACCACATAGAAATTTGTCTTCAGATGAAGTTAAAGATAGATTAAATAAAGGTGAAAAGTATGTTATTCGATTAAAAGTTCCATCAAATCGTACATTGACAGTATTTGATGAATTATTAGGTAAAATCGAATGGGATAGCAATACCATTGATGATACAGTACTTTTAAAAGCAGATGGTTTTCCGACTTATCATTTGGGAGTTGTTGTTGATGATTATATGATGGGTATAACACATATTACTCGTGGTATTGAATGGCTTCCAAGTGTGCCTAAACATATATTACTATTCGAAGGGTTCGGTTATCCTTTTCCTAAAGTTGCTCATATGCCAGTAATTCTTGATCCTGCTGGAGGCAAACTTTCTAAACGTAAAGGAAACGTTTCTACTAGTCAATTTTTAGAAGAGGGTTATCTAGAGGAGGCTTTATTAAATTTTATTATGTTGCTAGGTTGGTCTCCTAATATTGAAAGAAAATATGGTGAAAGGGAGAGAGAAATATTTTCACTAAAAGAGTTTGTTGAGTTATTTGATATGAAAGATTTGAACAAGTCGAGTCCTGTTTTTGATAGGGAGAAATTACTTTGGTTTAATGGTCAGTATATTAGAAATATGGGCGTGGATAAGTTTGTGGAAAGATTTAGAGACTGGAGTAAAAAGTATTTGAAAGATGATTTTATGCAGAACAAGATATTAAACGATAAGGAACTAGGAGCAAAGCTCGTACTTGTAAAAGATAGAGTTCATGTATTATCAGAAATTCCTGGTTTATTAAGATTTTTTTATGAAGTAATTAAAATTCCAAACTTGTTAGAAGTTAAAGGGCTTGATTCTTATAAATCTGAAGATCTTAAAAAGGCAATTGATGATTATTCGAAAGTTTTGTCCAGTTATGACGAAGATAGTAGTAAATGGATACAGGATAATTGGGTTGCAGACATTAGAAGCTTAGCAGATAAGTATGCGATGAAACATGCAGATATGTTTATGCTTGTGAGAGTATATATTTGTGGAAGTGCATTTTCTCCACCATTATTTGAGGCTATGCAAATTCTGGGGAAAGAGGAATGTATTAGAAGAATTAACTAAATGATAAGTGATAAGTCATATAATTGTAATGTTTTACTTCTATTTTCTATTTAACAAATAATTAATAATGATCCATCGTCCTTGTATGTAATTAATTATTTTGTGGTAAAATGAAGTAACTAGAAATAATATTACTGCTTAAATTTATATGTTAAAAGATCTATCTGATAGAATTGTTAAGACAATTTCAATCGTTTCGATTATATGTCTTTTGGTGATTGCTTCCTATACTGCAATTGTTTTTATTTCCTCGAGATCAGTATCAGAAGCTGATAAACAAAGGGTAGAAGGTATATTGCAAAAAGCACAAGAGGACATAACAGGTAGAGAATTTGTTTCTGCAATTGACGGTTTAAAAGAAGGGCTTAAGATTGATCCTTCCGATGCTAGGCTATATACTACTATGGCTCAGATATATGAAATCAAAAGAGATTACCAAAGAGGTATTGATTTTTTAACTTCCTCTCCTGTATCTGTTGTTAATAAAACAGAGGTTGCGAGAGTATTAGGAAGATTATATTGTCTAAACAATGATTCAAACAATTGTGTTAATTCTGTTAAGGAATTTGCTGATTTTTCAAATCCACAATACGAAGAAAAATTAATGATTGAAAGGTTAATGAAGGATGGAAATGTTCAGGATGTATCAACTAACCTTCGACTTCTAAAGAGTTGTAAATCCGATGTTGAAAAAGAGTTGATAGTTTATAAAGTTTTGTTTTTGTATGACGATTTAGAACAAGTTAAGGACAATCTTGATTTGTGTGGGGAGACCGTTGAAAATGAGGATATTCAGAAGATAAATAATTATTTGGTAGAAGTTACCGAAATCACCGATGAAAAGGTTTTAAGCTTAAGTACTATGAGTCAATTTGCTAATATTTTAGTTGGACATGGGTTTAATAAATCTGCTATCTCTTTAATTTCAACAAAAATAAACGACATATCAAATTATTGGGAACCGCTGTTCTTGTTAGGTATTGCTTATCTTGAAGATGGAGATGTTAATAATGCTGAAAAATATATTTCACAAGCTATACAAATAAACACTTATTCTTATTATGTTTGGTGGGCTGAGGCAAAACTATATGTGCAAAAAAATGATGCAGGCAAGGCAATTGATTATTATAAAAAAGCAATAATTCTTGGGGGTGATAAGAGTGGTCCAATAAGGGAGGAGTATATTGATTTTCTTATTTTGCAAAAAATGGAGTCAACAATAAGGGAGCAATTTGATGAAGCTTTGGATTTTTATTCTGAACTAGATAAAAATAATGAGTATGTTACGTTGGCATATGAAGCTGGAGAATATCAGTTCTCAAGAGGGAGGACAGAGGAAGCATCTGAATATGTTTCATTAATTCTGTCAAAAGATGATGATGTGGTAAAACAGACAGGATTGTCTGATGAAATATTACTTTTGAGATGTGAACTTTTGATTGCTGAAAGGGATTATGATGCTGTTGATTCTCTACTTTCACAGTTTGTTGACGAAGCGTACAGAACTTATTGTGAAGGTTTGGTTCTATATATGCGTAATGAAGCAAACGACGCTAAAAATTTATTTTCAAAAGCTATAGAAAAAGATATTAAAGGTATAGTAACTGAGAAGGCGCAAAAATATTGAATTTAAAAGTGATTATTACTTATAATTTCTCACTTAATGAAAATCTTCTAATTCCGATCTTGTCACGAACTAGACAATCAATAAGTAAATAGATGCATATTTTATATTTTTTTGATACAATACGTCCTGCATATTGAAAATCGTGTCTTTCTCTTGTGAAGATATTGGCTTAATATGTGGTATATTCTAGAACAAATAATAAAATTAATGTTTGTTTTGGGTTTACCAAAAATTTAACTTTTTAATTTTGTTGTATGGCTAAAGGCGTAAATGTAAAAGTTGACCTTCACTACTTGAGAAATATTGGTATGATTGCTCATATTGATGCAGGAAAGACAACTACTACCGAACGATTACTGTTTTTTACAGGAAAAATCCATAAAGTTGGAGAAGTTCATGATGGGGCAGCAACGATGGATTTTATGGATCAAGAACGAGAAAGAGGAATTACAATTATGTCCGCAACTACAACTTGTTTTTGGAAGAGAGGTGATGTTTCTCATAGAATTAACATTATAGATACTCCTGGCCATGTTGACTTTACTGCTGAAGTTGAGCGTTCACTTAGAGTATTAGATGGAGCGGTTGTTATTTTTGACGGAAAAATGGGTGTTGAGCCGCAGTCTGAAACCGTTTGGAGACAAGCAAATAAATATCACGTACCAAGAATATGTTTTGTTAACAAACTTAATCTTATTGGTGGTGATTTTTATATGAGTTATAACAGTATTAAAGAAAGATTAAGCTCAAGTGCTGTCGTTTTACAACTTCCAATAGGTAGAGAGTATGATTTAAAAGGTACTGTTGACATTCTCGAGAGAAAAGCTTACATGTACAAATCATTTGAAGATTTGGAATTGTATGAGGCTGAAATCCCTGCCGATTTAGTAAGTAAGGTAGATGAGTTCAGAACTGAGCTTATTGAAAAAGTTGTTGAAGTTGATGATGCACTTATGGAGAGATATTTAAATGGTGAGGAAATTTCAGTTGCAGAATTAAAAGCTGCATTAAGAAGAGGCGTTATTACGGGTAGAATATTCCCAGTTTTGGGAGGTGATTCAAGAAGTCCAATTGCTACCAAAATATTGGATGCAGTAGTTGATTATCTGCCTTCACCACTTGATATTGACGCTCCAATTGGTTTCGATGCAAAGACGGGAGAAGAAGTTAAAATTATTCCAGAGGATACAGAGCCATTTAGAGGGTTGGTCTTCAAAATTATTGATGATCCACATGTGGGAAGTTTGGCTTTTGTAAGAGTGTATAGTGGAGTATTACAGAAAGGGACATATATTTATAATAGTACAAAGAAATTAAGAGAACGTGCAAGTAGATTGCTATTGTTACACGCAAATCACAGAGAAGAAATTGATGAAACAAGAACGGGAGATATTGTGGCAGTGGTTGGTTTGAAAGATAGCTTTACAGGAGACACTGTTTGCGAAGAAAAAAATCCTGTACTCTTGAGTAAGATTGAATTTGCTGAACCAGTAGTCTCTGTTGCTATTGAGCCCAAAACTAAAGCAGATAGAGATAAACTAGGAGAATCTCTTGGAAGATTGTTAAGAGAAGATCCAACTTTGAGAGTGCATACCGATATTGAAACAAATGAAACTATATTGGAAGGAATGGGAGAGTTACATTTGGAAATTATCGTTGATAGATTAAAGAGAGAATTTGGGGTTGAAGCTAATATTGGAGCTCCACAAGTTGCTTACAAAGAGACTATTCAGGTTCCAAGTAAAGGTGAAGGAAAATTCATCAAACAATCTGGGGGACGAGGTCAATATGGGCACTGTTGGTTATCAATTGAGCCTTTACCAGAAGGTGGATTTGAGTTTACAAATGATATAAAAGGTGGTGCCATTCCTAAGGAATATGTTCCATCTATTGAAAAGGGTGTTAAAGACACACTTTTGAGTGGTGTAGTTGCTGGTTATCCTGTTGTAGACATCAAAGTAAGTGTATATGATGGATCGTTCCATGATGTCGACTCATCCGATATTGCATTCCAAATAGCAGGATCAATGGCATTAAAAGATGCTATGAGTAAAGCAAAGCCAATATTATTAGAACCTTTTATGAAATTAGACATTTATGTCCCTGAAAAGTTTATGGGTGATGTGACCGGTAATATTAGTAGTAAGAGAGGACAAATTGAAGGTAGCGAAACAAAATCTGGAATTGTCGTGGTTCATTGTAAGGCACCTCTTTCAGAAATGTTTGGCTTTGCAAATGAATTAAGATCGATTACGTCAGGTAGAGGTTCTTTCTCTATGGAATTTTCACATTATGCAAAAGTTCCACAAACTATAGTTGAAAAAATCGCAGGAATTAGGGCAACACCAAAACAGTAGAAACCAATAATATTTGGAAGGGTCGTCCTTGCATTTCGTATTGTTTTTGTAGTATCATAGATATTATTTGATTTATTACCCATGGCAAAGCGAGGAAGACCTTCTAAGAAAAAAGATATTACTATTAAAAGTACCGAAACAAAAGTGTTTTTTGGGTTGGTATTCTTAGTTATCGGTGTATTATTTATAGTGTCATTATTTTCATCCGGTGAGTTTTTTAGCGTTATCTCAAGTCAAATTGGAAGTACTGCAATAATTTTTGGTATATTTCTTATATTAATAGCTACCAAATTATTTGGGTATGATGGTAGAATTACTAGTTTTCCATTTTTGGTAAGTTTCTTATTGTTATGTGTTTGGGCATTACCATTATTTCATTTTCCATATGCTGATAATGGATTGCAGGTTGCTGAAGAAGGACGTGGTGGTGGGCTTTTAGGTTATGAACTTCATAATGTTTTATATGGATTGTTTGATAAGGTAGGTGAGCTTATTATTTTATTATTTGTTGGAATTGTAATTTTCAGTGCTTTATCTGGAATTTCAATATCTTTTATTGGAAATATTTTTATAGCAATTGCAAGTAAAATATCATCGATCTTTTCACGAAATCAAGAAGATACTGAAGAAGGAGAGTTTGTTGGAAATGATAAACAAGAAGAGACATTATTTTTAGATAGTCCACAAACAATTACGAGTCCAATTCATAAAGAAACTATGTTTGATCACACCCAAGATAAGGAAGTAGAAGATGTTGAATCTGTATTGTCTGACACAGATGACACATCGATTCAACTTTATCCTGATTGGAAATATCCTCCAATTACTTTGTTAGAAGTACCCCCTCCAATTGAAGATAGAACTGATATTTATAAGGGTAAGGCAAAGTTAATTGAAGACACATTAAAGAGTTTTAATATAGTTACTCAAGTCGTTGATTTTCATTATGGTCCAACCGTTGTGCAATACGCATTAAGAGTATCTATGGGTACCAAAATTGGTAAAATTGTTAATTTGAGTAAAGATCTCGCTTTAGCGCTTGCAGCTCCCTCAGGAAGTGTGAGGGTTTTGGCTCCAATTCCAGGAACAAATTATGTTGGAATTGAGGTCCCTCACGATAAACCGATGACAATAAGTATTAGGGAATTAATGGGGTCAGATTTTATTAAAAATCATTCGTTTGATTTGCCTTTGGTTTTTGGAAAAGCTGTTACTGGCGAAATAATCGCTCAGGATCTTACTAAAATGCCACATTTGTTGATTGCAGGAGCTACGGGTTCAGGTAAATCGGTAACTGTTAATGGATTTATAATGGGTTTAATTATGTCAATGTCTCCAGATCAGTTACGATTAATATTAGTTGATCCTAAAACTGTTGAATTTGCACCTTATTCTGATATTCCACATCTTATGGTTCCTGTAGTTACTGATGTAAGCAAAGTCGTTGGAGTATTGACTTGGGCAACAGAGGAAATGCAGAATAGATACAAACGATTAAAGAAAGTAGGTGTGAGAAATATTAAAGAATATAATGAAAAAATGGGATATACTGAGATGCCATATATTGTTATTATTATTGACGAAATGGCTGATTTGATGCTTACAACAGGAGTAGATGTTGAAAATAAAGTTGTACGTATAGCACAAATGGCAAGAGCTGTTGGTATTCACTTAATTTTAGCGACTCAGCGACCTTCGGTAAATGTTATTACCGGACTTATCAAAGCTAATATTCCTGCTCGAATTGCAATGACTGTTTCTACGAGTATTGACTCTAGAGTAATTCTTGATCAAGTTGGTGCTGAAGAATTGTTAGGAAGAGGAGATATGCTTTATAAATCTCCTGAAAAATCGCACCCAACTCGTATCCAGGGATTATATTGTTCAAATCAGGAAATTGAGCGGGTTGTTGAGTTCCTGAAGTCTCAAGGAGAACCGATATATCAAGAAGAAGTGTTCGAAGCTGGTGGAGTAGGCGTTGTTAATAACGATGAAAGTGGGTTTGATTTTTCAGATTCAGTCTTTGTTGATTCCATAAGAGCTGTTGTTTCGCAACAAAAAGCTTCAGCTTCATATTTACAGAGAAAATTTAAAATTGGATACAACAGAGCAGCGAGGTATATTGACCAGATGTATGAATTGGGGATAATTGGAGGTGCAGATGGAAGTAAACCAAGAGAGGTGCTTATTAGTTCTGCCGATGAATTTATTCAGAAAATGAGAGGTGAAAATGAATAATGATTTTTCATATTTAACTCCAGGGAAACTTTTACATGATGCAAGGGAAAATAAAGGGTTGGATATTGAGCATGTTGCTATGTCGATAAAAATCCGTAAGGATTATATTATCGCCATTGAAAATGACGACTATTCAGATTTTGAATCACCTGTTTATGCAAAGGGATTTATTAAACTGTATGCGAGGTTTCTAGGAATTGATGAGGAAAATATCATGGCTTTGTATAGGAGATTTATTAGTATTGATGGTAAAGCAAATGAACCTGAGGTCCCTAAGTCAACAAGGCCAATTTCAAAATTAAATTTTGTAATTACTCCTAAAACAATAGCTATTGGTTCAATAGCTTTAATATTATTAGTCATTCTAGGGTATCTTTTTTTACAAGTTTACTATTATCAGAAACCACCTAATTTACAAATAAATATTCCGACAGAGGAAAGAACAGAAACTGACAATAGAACAGTTACTGTTAGTGGTTATACCGATATTGGAGCGTCAGTTTTAATTAATGATTCAATAGTTAATGTTGATGAAAAGGGGTATTTTGAAACGGAGGTAACGCTTAGAGTTGGGGATAATGTAATTATTATTAAAGCTATGTTTCAAGATGGAGTTGGGAAGGAAGCAATAAAAGAGCTATATGTTACTAGAAATTCCGATGATCAAGCTTCTGAAAGTGAAGTAGTAATTACTCAACCAATTAAAAATTCATTTAATGCTGAAGTCTCAGTTCAAGGTGGACAAGCTTGGTTGGAAATTTATATTGATGGTGAAATAAAAGTAGCAAGAATTGTTCAAAGTGGATATATAATTGAATTTGATGCAGAAAAAACATTTGAGATTACAAGTGGAGTTCCCTCGTTTACAAAGGTTAAAATTGATGAACAAGAACAATCATTAACCTTGGCTAATGGAGTTGGATCTTTGACTTGTGAATTATCAACCAATGGAAATGTTGATTGTAAATAATTATATAATTTTTTTTAAAAAAATATGGTTAGTGTAAAAAAATATGCGCACGATGGCAATTTAAACTCGTTCTCTATTGAATTGAGTGAACCACTTAAAGAACAAATTGTGCAAATGGAAACACAATGGAATGTTAGGATTCTTGAAAACATGCCGGTTTTTCAAAATGCAGGATATACAATGTCTCCAGAACTTGGTGATTTAATAAGAAAAAAAATATACCCTGATGTTTTGAGTAAATTTGAAGAAGTTTCTGGAATAAAGGTTGAACAGATTGATAATAAGGTAATGAATGTTCTTTATCGTGTTACAATTTGGGATACTTATCAACTTATAAGTAGAAATGCCAAGATAGCTACGTCACTTTTAAACGATAATTATGGAAAAAGAGGTTTTTTAAGATTAAGGTGGATTTGTACTGGTGCTGGAGTTGCTGAAAGAACGATAATCTCAATGTTGCATAGAAGTGGAGTTAAGGATATAAGAGGTACTACGACAGATATAAGTGCTGCAGCTATTATTTTAGCAACAATTAATCTTGAAATAATGAATGTTATTTTAGGATCTTCGTTTGTTAACAGAATTGTTTTTAAAGATATCCCTCATGATTTAGAAATTCAACCTAATACAATTATTTTACAAATTGATGATGCAATATCATCAACTGAAAAAGAGGTAGATATTATAAATGGTAATGAAGATTTAAAATATGATGCATATCTTGCAGACAATGCGTTACCATATTTTGGTCGTGAAGATGGTAAAAAATTGCTGGCCAGTTCAGTAAAGATCACTACAAAAAATGCAGTTTTTCAAGCATTAGGATTAAATGAAAATATGAAAGTGGTGATCCCGTTGACTACTAAAATTGCTGAGATATTTAGAAAGGATATAGTTAAAGAATTTAATGAAATATTGGGTGATAAAAAGTATCCTAATGATTATCGTCATAAATACGTGTATAAAAATGGTATAGTGGTTAGAGTTATTTCGGAAGGAGCAGCTCAAACATTTGGATGGTTAAAGAAAATGTTGTTTAGCTTTGAAATCGGGAGGTTTTTAAAGTTTATGAAGATGATTTCTATAGGAACAAGTTTGTCAAAATGGGGAAGGTTTGTTTACACTAACACTGCTGACTCATATAAAGACTTACTTGAATTATTGAATGATAGACAAGTTGAAATTTTTGATGATCCTGGTGAGGAAGAAGAGTGGAGAGATATGGTTTTAAGTACTTTTACGGTTAAGTTAAAATAATTGTTAATGGATATTGCTGGCTTTCTTACAGTGCTTTTTTCAGTCATCAATTTTATATTGTTATTGTTAGTTATTTTCAGTGGAAGAAAGAAGATAATGGTGTTTAGTTACACTACTGTTGTTTTATCTATCATTTTATGGTCCATTGCTACGTTTTTATATAATAATACGTCACTTCTGGGAAATGTTACCGGCTTAAAAGTAATATATATATTGTCGTATGTTATGTTGTTGGCAAATTGTTGGTTTATATATATTTTCCCAAGCAAGATAACGACTAAGATGAATTTAATGTTCCTCTTAATCGTTATTCTTTTAATTCCGAGTATTTATGTACTTCTATTTCGTGACAATGTAGTAATTTCAGTTGTTTATGATAAAGCTAATGCTACCTCAATTGCTCACATGGGACCTGGATATCTTGTTTATACTCTACCAAATGTCGTTGGATTTTTTATGCTTAGTACATATTTTTTTTTGAAATTGAAACGTACAGTGGGATATGAGAAATCTCAGGTTATATACTTTTTGGCAGGTTCTGTACTGATGTTTTTACCTATTATTATTTTTGATTATTTTGTGCCGTTAGTTGGTGGAACAACTGAATATTATAAATGGGGGCCAACATTTACTGTTTTTTTCTCAATATTTGTTGCTTATTCAATGCTTACTAAAAGATTTATGGGGTCGAAGCTTTTCATTGGTGGTTTTATAAAATGGATAATGCTTTCGTTGGCAAATACGGCATTAATATCTGTTCTAATATATTTTATTAATTTACTAGACTTTGACACTTATACACTTAGTTGGTTTATTGTCTGTCTCGTTTTTATTGCTCCTCTTCATTCATATCTTTTGATTAATATTTTTAAACGCCTTAATGAATACATAAAAATAGCTTATATTAACACTCGTGCTAATTATGAACAGGAAAAAGATACGATTTTTAAACTTTTTAGAGAGTCATTAAATATAGAAACAATTTGTAGTGCAAATGTTAATACTGTTAAAAATATTTTAAATGCTGAGAATGTATATCTTTATGTTGGAGAGGAATTTACCAATGGGGAAATTATTTCCGTAGGCGAACAAATTGGATATGTGGATAAAAATGACATCAAATTTATCATTAAGGATTGGGACTTAGTTTTTTCAAGCAACACTCTTGTGCTTACGGAGCTTGAGACAGTCGATATCGAAGAAATTGGAGCATTTCCTAATACTTGGAAAAGAGTACTAACTTTTATGAAATACAATAGAGTTTCAATTTTAGTAAGGATTGTCAGTAATATGGGAGTAAATGGGTTAATGATGGTTAAATTCCCGGAAGATAATAGAGTAGTTGTAAGTGAGGAAATCAAGATTCTTGATGAAATAATGGATGAATTTAGACAGTCAATAGGAAGAGCATATTTGTTTAGTCAAGTTGATAATCTTAATGAAATACTTAAGCAAAGAGTCGATGAACAAACGGCTGAACTAAGAGAAAAAGTGAAAAAAATAAAGGTGCAAATGATTAAAATGAAGAATATGAGACAAAGAGAACGTGACATGCTTGATATCATGGGACATGAATTAAGAACACCACTTACAATTATTAAGAATGCTATTGGATTAGTTGATATCACTCATGAGGAACAAATAAAAAATGGTAAGCCATTAATTTGGAATGATATGGTAGGGAAACAGTTTGAATATATAAGATCTGCGTTGAGACGTGAATTAGGTATTGTTGAAACCTTGTTGGCTGCAACGAAAATAGATGCAGATAGATTACAAGTGAATCTCACAAAAGTTGATATTTCAAAAACAATTAAAACAAGTCTGTTAGCATTTGAACAGGATGCTAAGAACAAGGGTATTGATATAAGATCAGAATTTACAGACGATGTCTATGCTACTGGTGATTTGTTATATATGCAACAGGTTGTTGATAATTTATTGAGTAATGCAATAAAATATACTCAATCAGGTTTTGTTGGGATAAAAGTTAGTGAGAGTGAAAATGAAGTGTGTATTGAAATTTGCGATAGTGGCGAAGGGATTGGTCCTGAAGAGTTGAAGAATCTTGGAAGAAAATTTTTCCGTGCAAATCAATACATAAATGATCAGAGTAGTGGAGTAAAGACGAGTGTAGTAAGACCTGGTGGAACTGGATTGGGTTTATATGTAACATTTGGTTTAATAAAGGCAATGGGGGGAAGATATGAAGTACAAAGTGAATTAGGGAAAGGGTCAAGCTTTAAGGTATATCTTTTGAAGTAATTTCTCTCTTTTTATTAGAAACTGACAATGCAAAACACATTGCAGTTATTTTTACATTTTGATATTTCTTTTTCAGAATTGATGATGCATTTTCTATTGTGGCTCCAGATGTGATCACGTCATCAAAGATAATAATTTTACCATTAGAAGGTAGAGAGTGGTTATTGTCAATTTCAAATGCATTTTCCATATTTGCTTCTCTTAGTTTAAATTTTAAAGTTGATTGAGGACGTGTATCTTTAGTTCTTTTCAATATATTAATATAATTGATATTAAGGATTTGACTTATCCGCCTTGCAATTAATTCAGATTGGTTAAAACCTCTCCAACGCTCTCTGTTGGGGTGTAAAGGAATAGCTGTTATGAGTGTATTCGGATCAAATTTATATATTTTTAATCTCTCTTTAATTAGATCAATAATAATATCGAGTAATATATATCCATGTTGAAATTTGAAGTTTTTTAATAATTCTTTTGTAATTTTATTATAATTATAAAAAGCAATGAGTCTTGATATACTAGTTTTTGATTCGCAATTTTTATGTGTTCTTCCCTGAAAACTTCCTTCTTTACATGCAAAACATTGTTGAGCAAAAGCCATATTATCTTGATTACATTTATCGCATATCCATTTACCTCCCTTCTGGCAAATTACACAGTGTGGTGGAAAAATTAAATTTGAAATTGGCTCGATGATTTTCATCTTTTGTATTTTTATCAATTTTTCTATCATAATTGCATTTTAATACTTTAGCATCTAGGTTATAAGATCAAAAAGTTAACAGCATGTAATTATTGAGTTTAATTTAGGTGACGGATTGAAAGGAATATATGTTTTTTCCGTATCTTATAAGTAAAATAATTTTTATAAATTACTTAGTTGTAATAATATGCTATAATTAATTTGGATATAATTTTTGAAGAATATTTTATGGCAAAGCAATTTACAGATTCTGATTTTGCTACTTCTGTTGAACAGTTTAAAGGGTTAGCAATTGTTGATTTCTGGGCTAGTTGGTGTGGACCTTGTTTGATGGTTGGACCAGTTATTGAAGAACTCGTTGAAGAATATAAGGATAATCCTGGTATAATTGTTGGGAAAGTAAATGTTGATGATTGTAGAGAAATTGCGTCTAAATATGAAATAATGAGTATTCCTACTGTATTGATTTTTAAGGATGGTCAAGTTGTTGAAACTATTGTCGGTGCAAGAAACAAAATGGGATATATGCAAATGATTGATAAACATAAATAATTATTCAATTAGTCTGTGAAAATCAAAATTCTAACTGCGTTCCCTTCATTTGTAACATCAATAAAGGATTTCAGTATTATTAAAAGAGCAATTGATAAATCTTTGGTAGATATTGAAGTTTTTGACCTTAGAAAGTGGGGGATTGGTACTTATAAACAGATTGATGATACTCCATTTAGTGGTGGTGCAGGAATGTTATATATGATTGAACCTATCTACAATGCACTTTCCGAAATTAAAGGTCCAAATTCTCATGTTATTGCTACCAGTGCCAAAGGTACTAGGCTTAACTATTCGAAATCAAAGCAACTTGCCTCTGAGAGTGAAATATTAATAATTTGTGGTCATTATGAGGGTATCGATTTTCGTGTACACGAGAATTTGGTAGATGAGTCAATCAGTATAGGAGACTATGTTTTATCTGGTGGTGAATTAGCATCAATGGTTATAGTAGATTCAGTTGTGAGATTGTTGCCCGGAGTAATTAATGCTGAGTCTTTGTCTGAAGAAACGAACGAAGAGTATTTAGAGTATCCTCAATTTACAAGACCAAGTGATTTCAAGGGGATGAAAGTACCAGAAGTACTTCTTTCAGGAGATCACAACAAAATAAAACAGTGGAAAGACAAACATAAATTTCATGTAAAACACTAAAGAATTTCCTTACCAATTAATACGATGTGGTCGTTGTTTAATATGTTTTCAATAAATATATCTTTCTTTTTCCTTCTAAAATCGAAGTCTTCTCTTGAAATTACAGTATATTTGATTTCTCTTCTTTGCTCAACTTCGACCTCTTTTATTAATTGTCCGGTTACGGGAATTATTATTTCCCCTACAAGTAATAAATCGATATCATATTGATTTTTATGTACGTTCTTAATGTAATTATTGGTTATTATTGCAAGATCTACGTTTCCGATATTCTTCTTGTTCTCAACGATTTTTCTACCAAGTCCAGTAGTTTTGTAAATCATTTTGGTGAATTCCTCCAGAAGTAAAAAGTTTTTATTAATAAAGAAATATTTCTTTTTTCCTGCAAATTCAGAAGATAAGAAACCAATCTTTACTAGGTTGCTTAATTCTCTACTTACAGCGTTGACTTGCTTTTTGGTTAATCGAGATAAATTTCTAAGATGGAATTTTTCGTTATGATGGTGAATAAAAAGAGTAATTATATCTCTTCTTGTATCTGCAGTTATAACTTGACTTAAAATGTCCATATTTATATTCATATAAATTATATCAGCTATTTACATTTTATCACATCAATTGTGAACAATCAATTATTTCAAAATGGTCAAATTGTATTTGATAAAGTCAAGAGATTATGTTATTATAATAACATAAAATTATTGTTAATATATGAAAATTTTGGATGGTATACAAATTGCAAATGAAATTTTAGCAGATGTTAAGTTAAAAGTGGAACTAGAGAAATGGAAAATCAAGCCACATCTTGCAATAATAATTGTAGGCGATGATTATGGGAGTAAGATGTATGTTGCAATGAAAAAAAAGAGAGCAAATGAAGTTGGAATTGAATGTACAGTTTTTGCTTTTGATACTAATAGTTCAACAATTGAAATTATTGAAAAAATAAAAGAGTTAAATCTGAATGATACTTATACTGGAATTATGGTTCAACTTCCTTTGCCTTCCCAAATTGATACAATTGAAGTTGTGAACTCAATTGTATTTAGCAAAGATGTGGATGGTTTAGGGGCCTATAATTTAGGAAGAATCTTTCAAAAAAAGGCATATATTGTTCCAGCAACGGCACTTGGAGTTATAAGACTATTGGAAAAGTATAAAATTAGTTTAGAAGGTAAAAATGCGGTTATTATAGGGACAAGTCCATATATTGGTAAACCACTAGCTGGACTCCTTTTAAATAGGAGAAGTACAGTTACTCTTTGCCATAGGAGTACGATAAATTTGAAAAGTATTACCCAAAAGGCAGATATCTTAATTTCTGCGATGGGTAATCCAAAGATGATAACCGAAGACTGGATAAAGGAAGGAGCTGTTTTAATAGATGTTGGAATTTCTAAAGATCCTAAAACAGGAAAAGTATGTGGAGATTTTGATTTTGAAAGTGTTAAGGATAAATGTTCTTATATTACACCGGTTCCAGGTGGGGTTGGACCAATGACTATTGCATCCTTGCTTGAAAACGTTATATCAATAGGGTGAAATATGGAATAAATTTATAGATGAATTGTTTTGCTTTATAATTCGTGATCATCATTATGAACTTAAGTTGATTATTATAAAAATGAGCCAATTATCGAAAGTAGATCCACAGGTGGATGCAATTTTAAAATCAGAGATAGAAAGACAACAAAAAACACTTTCTTTAATTCCCTCAGAAAATTTTGCATCAAAAGCTGTGAGAGAGGTGGTTGGTTCTGTCTTCATGAATAAATATTCTGAAGGTTACCCTGGTAAAAGGTTTTATGAAGGTAATAGTAATATCGATGATCTCGAAAGACTTGCAATAAAAAGAGCTAAAAAAGCTTTTAGCTTGCCCAAAAATTGGGGGGTAAATGTTCAGGCTTTATCTGGAAGTTCTGCGAATATTGCGGTTTTATTAGCTTTATTAACTCCTGGGGATAAAATTTTGAGTATGTATTTGCCAGACGGAGGGCATTTATCTCATGGATGGTCATTTTCTAAACAAATGGCAACTGAAAAAGATAAATTTGTATATAGAGGGGGAGAAAGGAAAGTTAATGTGGTATCAAAAATATTTAGTGTAATTCAGTACAAAAGTGATCCTAAAACGCAAGTGTTTAATTATGATGAAATTGAAAGAATCGCTTTAGAGGAGAAACCTCGTTTAATAATTACTGGAGGGACTGCATATCCAAGAGAGATCGATTATAAAAGAATGAGAGATATCGCAAATAAGGTTGGGGCTTATTATCTTGCTGATATTGCTCATGAAGCGGGCCTGATTGCATCGGGTGTTAATAAATCCCCTGTAGGAATAGCTGATGTAGTAACAATGACAACTCACAAGACCCTAAGATGTAATAGAGGGGCAATTATTTTGGCAAAAAAAGAAATAATTAAATTAGTGAACAGTTCTATTTTCCCGGGGTTACAAGGAGGGCCACATAATCACTCAATTGCAGGAATTGCTGTGGGGTTAGGTGAAGTTTTAACTTCAGAATTTAAAGATTATGCAAGACAAATAGTAGAAAATGCTCAGCTATTGTCAACAGAATTAATAAAAAGGGGATTTAATGTAGTAACTGGAGGTACTGATAAACATTTAATACTTATTGATTTAAATAATTTTGGTGTATTGGGTAAAAAATTTGCAAGAGCGTTAGCGTATGCTGGGATTGTTGCTAATAAAAACACAATGCCAGGAGAAACTCGTTCACCCAACGATCCTTCAGCAATAAGATTAGGAACACCTTTTGTTACGACAAGAGGAATGAAAGAAAAAGAAATGAAACAGATAGCAAAGTGGGTTTATGAAGTAATGGAAATATGTCAAAATTATAAAAGCATTGATGATTTCGATAAGTTCGAGAGTAAAATTGCATCTGATAGTGGAATATTAAGGATAAGAGCTGAAGTAAGTGATTTGTGTATTCAATTTCCTTTAGATGTTTAAACGTGAAATATAAAAATTTCGATGAATGGTTCAGTGACTTTAATTCATCCAAAAGATACAAGGCAAATTATCAAGGTAAAGATTTACGTCCATTAAGGGTCAAATTTGCTATTAATCTATTACCTGAACTTTCATATCTTAATACAGTAAAAAAAATTCACGTTACCGGTAGTAGTGGTAAAAGTTCATGTTCTAAAATATGGGGAGAATTTCTCTATCATAACGGTTTTTCTGCAGGAGTGATAACTAAACCTCACGTGTGTAAATATAACGAAAGATATTGGTTTAATGGTGATTTGGCTGATGATAAAACAATTCTGCCAATATTTGAAAAAGTGATGAAAATTAATGAACAAGTGGGTGCGAATTCCAATTATGGATCCTTGAGATATGTTGAGGCAATGTTTATTGTAGGTTTATTGTATTTTTCCAAGATGAAATTAGACTATTTAGTGATTGAAGCTGGTATTGGGGCTTTATATGATTATACAAATGTTTTTGAACAATGGGAGGTTGGGGTTATTACGTCAGTTCATAATGAACACAGAAGACGATTAGGAGGATCAATAGACTCAATAATAGGACATAAAGTTGCTATAGCTAACAAGTCAAAAAGGGCATATGTTTTAGAAAAGTCATTAACAATGCAAAAAAGTATCGTGAGTAAAATCCATAAAGATGTCGAGATTTTAAAATTAAATAATAGTTTTGAGGTTAGAAATAGACAAGTTTATATCATGGATAATGGAATTTTAGAAAAAAAGATTCCACTAAATACCAATTTAGTTTCTGATGGGCATTTAGTTGATTTAGCCTCTGTTGTCCATTTTGTAAATTCTAAAATTAAAGTTAACGATGAAATTTCATATAATATTAAGCTTTTAGGTAGGTTAGACACAAAGGAATTTAATGACAAATTATTAGTTTTTGATACTGCACATACACCTGAATCTGTCGCAGGAGTTATAAATACTGTTAATAAAATTTATCCAAGTACTTCGAAATATTTATTTTTAGCTGTAACTGGAAAAAAGAAGGGGAAGAGAATGATTGAGTTGATAAAGTCAAATGTTAATAAAATATATACTGTTAGGTTAAAGATTAAGGGAGTTCCTTTTAATTATTATTCTAATTTGGGGGAGCAAGAAATTGATATTAATGAAATATTGAGTGAAATTGATAAGTTGCCTAAAGATTCGATAATAATCTTTACAGGTTCAATATATTATGTGGGTTATGTGATGGGAATTTTCTAATTGTCTTTACAAATTTATCCCAAATATGGTAGCATACTTGTCGAGTAGGTGAAATTTCACTTTTGGACCAATTTCTGTTTGTTATTAAACGGCTGTTGCAATTTTAAAAGTGATATGATACACTACCCCAGCTTCTGTTATTTTGTACAGAGCTTTTCAGATAATTTTATTACAAAATAATTATGGCTCCTGCAGTATTTCAAAGAACTAAGCCACACGTTAATGTAGGTACAATTGGTCACATCGACCATGGTAAAACAACTACAACAGCTGCTATTCTTAAAGTCCAAGCTGACAAAGGTTTGGCAACAGTTAAGGGTTATTCAGATATTGCAAAAGGTGGTGTTGCTCGTGCTGGATCAGAAAAAATTCTTACAGTTGCAGTTGCTCACGTTGAGTATGAAACTGAGAATAGACATTATGCACATGTAGATTGTCCAGGACATAAAGACTATATTAAGAATATGATTACCGGTGCAGCTCAAATGGATGGAGCTATCTTAGTTATCAGTTCTGCTGATGGTCCAATGCCTCAGACAAGAGAACATATCTTGTTAGCAAAGCAGGTAGGTGTTCCTAAAATCCTCGTTTATATAAATGTTTTTGGTGAAAGAGATGAGGAAATGTTAGAACTTATTAAGGAAGAAACTAAAGATTTGTTAAAGAAATATGAATTTGATGCTGATTGTCCTTTTGTTATTGGTAACTCTTATAAAGCATTGAATGGTGATCCAGAAGGTGTTAAGGGAATTGAAGAACTTATGGCCGCATTGGATTCATATATTCCTGAACCAGTCAGAGAACTTGATAAGGACTTCTTAATGCCAGTTGAGGATGTATTCTCAATTGAAGGAAGAGGTACCGTTGCTACCGGACGTATTGAGAGAGGTTCGGTTAAGGTTGGAGATGAAGTTGAATTATTAGGTTTGGATCCTAAGTCAGTTAAGACAACTGTCACTGGAGTAGAGATGTTCAAGAAATCTTTGGATCGTGGTATTGCAGGTGATAATGTCGGATTGTTACTAAGAGGCTTAAAGAAAGAAGATGTTAGTAGAGGACATGTGCTTGCTAAGGTTGGCTCTGTTCAAGTACACACTGAATTTAAAGGTCAAGTTTATATCTTGAAAAAGGAAGAGGAAGGAAGACATAAGCCATTTGTTAGTGGATATAAGCCTCAGTTCTTTGTTAAGACTGCTGATATTACAGGAGAGATTACTCTTCCAAGTGGTGTAGAAATGGTTATGCCTGGGGATAGTGTTGAGATTAGTGTCAAACTTATTACTCCAGTTGTTATTGAAAAAGGAATGAGATTTGCAATTAGAGAAGGTGGAAGAACTGTTGGATCAGGTGTTGTATCTGAGATTATTAAGTAGTTTATGCTGAGGTTTTGTGGGTCTTTCGGGGCCCACGAAAGTGATGTTATTCATTATTTTAACGTTGTTAAAAATGGCAGGTAAAGTCAAAAGAATGCGAGTAAAAATTAAGGGTTTTGACCCTAAGGTGGTGGAAAAGAGTGCCAATGTTGTGTTGGAAGCCGCATTCAATACAGGTTCAAAAGTTAAAGGTCCTGTATTTTTGCCTACAAATCGTACAATATATTGTGTGTTGCGTTCACCTCACATTGAAAAGCGTTCAATGGAGCATTTTCAACGTGTTGTCCACACTAGACTAATTGATATCTATGAAGCAACTACTCAAACTGTTGATGCTTTACAACATTTGGAACTTCCTTATGGAGTCAATGTTGAGGTAAAAATTGTTTAAGCATTGATAAGTGTTTAGTCAAGTGTTGCATTTTAAGATAGAATAGGGTAGAATACGCCCTGTGTAATGATATATTTTAAAGAAAAAAATGGTAATTATAGGTAAAAAGAAAAATATGGATAGTTTCCAGCAAGGTGTAAAAGTAGTTCCTTGTACTATTATTGATGTATCTGGTAACGTTATTGCTAATGTACTTGATACTAAGGTTGTGGTGGGTAGAGAGCCAATCAAATATGTAAAAAAACAATTGATTGGGATATATAAAAAGATTGGTTTTGTTCCCAGATTTGTTGTTTCTGAGGAAAAGACTATGGATGTCGAGGTTGGTAAGATGATTTCTGCTAACGAAAATCTTGCCGTTGGTGACAAAGTAACTATTAAAGGTGTTTCCAAGGGTAAGGGGTTTGCGGGCGTAATGAAAAGATGGGGAATGAAAGGTGGACCTAAGACTAGGGGTCAAGGTATTAGACAAAGACATCAGGGTTCAATTGGGGCACAGACACCAGGAAAAGTATGGAAAGGCAAGAATATGCCTGGTAGAACCGGTGTTGATTCGGTAAAGTTATCAAACGTAGAAGTTTTAAAGGTTGAAGGTAATAATGTTTGGTTAAAGGGTGCTGTTCCCGGTGCAAGGGGAAGTATAGTTTATATCTTTAAGTAATATTGATGGAAGTAAATATTTACAACATAAAAAAAGAAGAGGTTGGTAAGTTAGAGCTACCAGATAGTATTTTTAATGTTGAATTTAGAAAAGATTTGGTTGAGAAGTATTTGAGGGTTTATCTTAATAATCAGAGAGCTTTTTCTGCTACGGTAAAAGGTAGAGGTGATGTAAGAGGAGGGGGTAGGAAACCTTGGAAGCAAAAGGGAACTGGACGTGCAAGACATGGTTCGACCAGATCTCCAATTTGGGTAGGCGGTGGTGTTTCACATGGACCAGAAGGAATTAAGACAATGATGTCAATGAATAAAAAAGAAAAGGTTCTGTTGTATAGATCAATTTTAAGTGAATTAATGAGAAGGGGAATGTTGTTTTGGGTAAAAGATTTTGAAAAAGATTATGACGAGAAGACTTCTATAAGTAAAGGAGTTAGTAAAATTTTGAAGTCATTTGGTGATGGAGCTTTTGTTTATGTACGAGGTCAGGAGGAAGGAAAATTTTCGATGGGTGTAAGGAATTTACCGAATGTACTAAGTTTTTTTGTTGATGGAGTGGATTGGATGAGCTTTTTATATGGTGATGTGGTACTTATGGATGTTGATGCTTGGAAGAAATTAGAGTTAAGTTTATAGAGATTAATTATATGTTAAAGCCGGTTGTTTCTGAAAAAACATATGGATTGATTGAAAATAGTAACTGTTACTTGTTTCAGGGTGATCTTTCCTATACAAAAGACAAAGTGAAGGCTGAGGTTGAGGAAATGTTTAAAGTTAAGGTTGTTTATGTTATATCCCTGGTTAGAAA
>DAOOWV010000013.1:0-24596 GCA_035371485.1 Candidatus Dojkabacteria bacterium
AAAGATTGATGAATCCATACATTATCCTTAAAAAAGATGGTTTCGACATTATGTTTACTGGAATAATAACTGAAAAAATAATGGATGCTTTACAACAAGATGAATTAATAGGTAGTTTTGTCACATTGGAAGAAGCAAGTCATGAAATAAGTAAAATTACCGGAGCATATAAAAATGATGATATCGACTTAACAATACTATTAACCCATATCGGATATGAATCAGATATCGAACTTGCAAAAATTATTAAGCCTGAATGTGGGGTTGATATGATAATAGGAGGACACTCTCATACAGTTCTTGAAAAACCAACAGAAGTTAACAACATACTCATTGCTCATGCTGGAGTTGGATCAAACCAAATTGGTAGATTTGATATAACTGTTGACGATGATACTAATAGTATTATTGATTACAAATGGAAATTGATCCCAATTGATGATAAGATTGCAAAGCCAGATATAGAACTAATAAAATTCATTGACTCTTTCAAAACGGTCGTAGATAGTAAGTATAACACCATTGTATGTAAATTTGCTCAGGAATTAACCCATCCCAAAAGGGAAATTGAAACAGATCTTGGAAACCTACTTGCAGATGCTTATGCCTCTGTTGCTGAAAGTGACGTTGTTTTAGTTGGATCTGGCTCAATAAGAGTAAAAAAGATGGGACCTTTAGTTACGCTTGGTAATTTAAAGGAATGTTTTCCTTATGATGACTCAATTACCCGATTCACAGTTACAGGAAAACAACTCAAACGAATTTTTGCACACATAATGCGCAATGAAAATATGGATGGAGAAGGAGAATGTTATCAAGTTAATAATGGAATTGAAGCTACCTTTGATAAATCTGTTAATAAATTAATATCATTAAAAATTAACAACAAATCAGTAAAAAATGATGATATTATTAAAATAGCTTTGTTTGAATATCATATTATTAATTCGGAAGACTATCTTAACATCACTGAAGAGGAATTAAGAGAAAATAAAAATTCCAAGGTCATTACTACTTCTGCCCAAAGCGTATTAGAAGAGTATCTTAGAAATCATCAAAATATTGAAAAACCAGTTGGAGGAAGACTTATTTATAAGTAACAAGTTACAAGTAATATGTAAGAAGTGAAAGAACGAATGAGTGAATGAACTCCAGCATTCCTATATTACTAAGAAAGTAATACTAGTCACTGATTAATGCATACTGCCTACAGTTTACTGCTTACAATTTTCAAATTTAATATAATTAAAGATACCAAATAGTAATTATCTAAAAAATTTGATATAATATATGTGTAGTAAAATTTCAAGGGGTCATTATCAATTACCTAAAGTAATTGATAAGCTAGCCCAGACAGAAATAAAATTAGAGCACTTGAGTAGATTAATATAGTATTTTATATTATCTATTCGGGTGCTTTTTTTAAATTAGAAAACAGAATTCAATCCATAGTTATCAAAATATACAACGAAATATATATTAAAAAGTAACTATTCAATATTATTTATTAATTATTATTTAACTAAACATGGCAAACGACAAACAATTCAAAACCAAAACTCTTTTTGTTGCAACACGAGGAGTAACTGAATATCGAAAATCAATAGATGAATACATACACTCAAATGATATTGTACTTGAAATTGGGTGCGAATGGGGTACTACTTCTGAACTGATTTTGCCCAAATGTAAACAATTAATTGCAACAGATGTTAGTCAAGAATGTATTGATAGAGGAAAAAAATGAGACCTCAAATAGATTTTAGAGTATTAGATGTTTATGATATACGAACAGCACTATCATGGAGTATCAATTTCAACAAAATGTATATTGATGTTTCTGGGTTATCAGGTTACAGATCTTTGCTAGATGTTATTTCACTTATGGACATGTATGCAAAAGTGTTTAATATGGATGCAATTGTTATAAAAAGTGGTTCTCTGAAAAACTTTATCAAAAATTACGGTAGGCGCATACAGTATACTGTAGACTGTAATTAGTAATTAGCAGTTGGTAAATGATTAATCGTTAGTTATTACTTGTTCCCTGTTCCTTGATAATTGGTAACTCAATAACAAACTGTGTACCCTTTATATGATTTTTACTAACATAAACTTCACCTCCATGTGCCTCAATAATCTCTTTGGTAATAGCTAATCCCAGTCCACTTCCTCCCGTTTTCTTTGATCTTCCCTTATCAATCCTATAAAATCTTTCAAATACTTTATCCATTTGTTCTAACGGAATTCCCTTTCCATCGTCAGTAAATTTAACAATTGTTAAATTTCTCGCCATATCAGTAATCACTTTTATATCAAGTTTAGTACCTCCTGAGTATTTTATTGAATTTTCAACAATATTGGCTAATGCCCGCTGTAAAAGCTCCTGATTAGCTTTTATTAATATTCTCTTGTTCCCCATGGATAATTTCAAATTCATTTTACTTTTAGCTATTACTGCTTTCAAATTGTTAACGGTTATCTCAATTACTTTTCGAAAATCAATATCCTCTGTTTTTATGTGGTTTTTTAGAACTGCTAATAAAAGCAAATCCTCTGTTAATTTATTTATAAACACAATTTGTTTCTTTATATTGTTAAGTATTAGTTCAATTTCTTTGTAAGTCAGCTTATCATCTTCTAGAGCGTTTTCAATAGTTGCTTGTATGACACTAAGAGGAGTTTTTATTTCGTGAGAGGCATTTTCAACAAAGTTACGTTGAGATTCAAATGCAAGATTTAACCTTTCTGTCATATTATTAAAACTTAGAATCAGACTCGATATTTCGTCACCATTATCAATATATTTTATTTTTTCTCTAAGATTCTCAAGGTTTCTTTTAGTCATCTCAATATTTAATTTATCAAGAGGTTTTAACATTCTTGATGACAACAAATATCCACCACCAAAGCTTATGAATATTAAAGGAATAATTGCATATAACGATACTTTTCTTATATTATTTAAATCTTCTAACCTTGCTTCCATGATTAACTGCCTTTGTTCTTCAGTCACTGCTCTTAATCGTGGTCTATCTATAACTTGAACAAATGGTTTAGGCCCCATACTTGGATCATGCGTCCATGTCTTCATATAATCTGTAAGCCATAAATTCATCAAAAACAAAAAGGATAATGAAAAAAGAAGTAACAAAAAAGAGTACCAAAAAGTTAATCGAAATTTTAGTGATTTTAGGAATTTCACCATATTTAAATGATAAGTGATATAGATAAAATCAAATTAGCCTTATTATTCATTTAGCTCCCATCGCCCATAACTTATAACTTATCATCTATCACTTATAAGGTATCCTTTGCCCTTCAAAGTTTTTATATACCTTTTGTTAGGATCAACTTTTTTTCTTAAGGTTTTGATATGTGTCTTAACCGTACTTGTAAAAATATCAATTTCCCTATCCCAAACATGCTCTAATAATTCTTCAGCAGAGATAGCCTTGCCTTTGTTTCTTAATAAGTATTCTAAAATTCCCATTTCTTTATTTGAAAGTTCAATTTCTGAATTATCGGAGGATACAAGCAAATTCTTTTCCGCAAATATTTCAAAATCACCAAAAAACAATTTATTATTTTTATTTTTTGATGATCTTTTAATAACAGCCTTTATTCTCGCTAATAGTTCCTTTAATTCGAAAGGCTTCGTAATATAGTCATCTGCACCAATTTCAAATCCATCAAGCTTATCATACATTTGGGATCTTGCCGTTAACATTATTATTGGGACTAAATTCCCATCATCCCTAATCCTTTTAGCAACTTCCATACCATCTATTTCAGGAAGATTTAAGTCCAGCAATAAACAATCATATTCATTTATTAAAGCCAATTCAAGTCCCTGTGCACCATCCTCGGCTTCTTCAACAACATATCCATGTTTTGATAGATATTTTACCAAAATCTCTCGTAAATCTGTTTCATCTTCAACAATCAATATTTTCAATTTTTTATATTTATAATTAATTTGTATATATTTTATCACAAAAGGTAGGTGACAGCTTTTGAACTATCACCCACCCTAATTAACATTAAATAAGTGTTAATTATTTACCATACATTCCCCATTGCCACCACCCATTCCATTACCTTTTCCTATACCTCTCCCTCCCTGCATTCCACCACCAATACCTAAAGTTTGCAGAGTAGTATGTAATTCATCAACCTCTTCTTGAGTTGTATTTAACCCCGCTTCGTTCAAGAGAGTAACCATTTCATCCCTTATATCTCGCATAGTACCTCTAGGTTTTTCACCATTAACAATCATTTCTTGTCTTTCTGCATCCATTATTTCATGCATTGCATCCAAAAGTTCGGATTGTCTTTCAGTTAACTCACCATTTGAAACCGCTTCACTAATTTTTTCCTCATTCTCGATTCTCATTTCCTCACGCTCCTCTGTCCTTACTTCTTCCATTGCATTAAACAAGTCAGAGCTATTAACGCCTACCTTATCCGCAACAGATTGTATAAATGCTGGGATAGTCTTTGAGGCTGTATCATCAGCATATACAGCATTTCCCACCATTAAACCAGAAAGCAAAACTGCTCCTCCAGCTAAAGTATAGATTACTATACGTTTCATAAGAATTATAATAATAAATTAATTTTGTGGAATAAGTTAATTTTCATATTACACTTTTTATATTAACGGATACATCCGCTTATGTATATTATTAACATCACCACACATTATTATCATAATAGCAATTCAAAGGTGAACTACAAGTGAAACTTAAAAGGATCAACAGACTAGAAAATACGAGGAGGAGATTTCCTCCTCCTCATGTTAAATCGTTAAACCCCTATTTCATAAAACATTAAGCTGAAACTGTTTTCAATAATTGCTCCCTCACCAACCTCATCTGGATTATAATACATTGTTATTTCTAATTCATTATTAGGATCGCCAAAGTAGTCAACCAAAATTAGATTGGAAGAATCTTCAATTAAATCTTTTAATTTCCCATCATATATTATTGGTTCCACATTTGTTCCATCTATCTGTTCAATTTTTATTGACCAAATATTGGGGTCACATGTAACATCATTAATACATTGTTCAATTAGTTTCACTTTATAGACAGCACGACTCCCTCCACATGCATCTCCACAGCCCTCATCATCAAATTCACGGGTATTTCTCAATTCTACTTGATTACTATTTGAAGGATTTGATGGGGATAGATCATATTGTCCTATAAATACATCTTCACTACCCCATTCTTCATCTGTCCCAGCAAGTCTGAGTTCCAAATTGTTACTTTCGTCCCCTGCATTTATATTTTGAATTAATGACAGTCCTCTTGCTGATGCAGAATCCAGTTCTTGTGCTTTTGAAACACCATATCCTGTAGACACGATTAAAGAAATTCCTACTAGAAATATAATTAATCTCTTCATATAAATATTATAATAAATTAAATAACTACAAAACCCTGACGATATTATACCACACCGATTTATGATATGCAAAATTTGATAAAAAACTAACAAGAAATAAAGTCAATAAAATACTAATTCAAAAAGTACTGAACAAATCTTACACTTTTTTCTAAGTCGATGCTATAAAAAACATATTGATAATCCAAAAAATTTACGGAAAAACGTGAATTTTTAATACAAAAATATTCAAAAGTCCTATAAAGCTTCTGAACCTTACACGCAGTAACCAATGATACATTATTATAATTGACTTCAGTTGTTTTTACTTCAATTATATAAATAGTATTTTTTAAGAGCATTAATAAATCAATTTCCCCATAACGTGAATAAATATTTTTACCTAAAAGAATTCCACCTTTTGCCAGAAATCTATTCAAAATGAGATCTTCTCCTATTGCACCAATGCAGTTCCTATGCACCTACAACACCATTAATTAAAATTGAACAACACCTATTACTTATTACTTGTTACTTGTTACTTATCTATCCACTTATCCCACAAATCTTTATAAAGCTTTAAAAACTCATATTCTCTTTCCTCTGAAAGATAATTTTCAATTGTTGATTCACTATCAAGCTGTTCAAAAAGCTCTTCCAATTTCTGTTGTTCTAACTCTGAAGTTAATCTTTCTACTATAACTTCCCTACCTCCAATAGACTCCATCATCTCATTAAAATCTTCTTCGGTTGCACCATCTTGTAGATAAATGTCCTTATATTCTTGCAATTCTGCATTAATTTGTTCCTCAGTTGGAGTAATATCACCAATAAGTTTCTCAACATATAAGCTAATTCTTGCTTTTTCATAGGTTGTTTCTAAATCACTATCATCATTTAATTTCAATGTCTCTTCAAGTTTTTCAACCGAATCAACCTCATATATCTCAAAAAGAAATTTCTCAATATCTTCCTGAGAAACTTCAATTCCCTCCTCTTTTGCCTTATTTTCCAACAGAATTCTTAATCCCAAGTCCTCATCAATATATGTTTTACCACCCATATTAATCATATCGTCAGCCAATTGTTTCCTAGTTATTACCTTCCCATCAATTCTAGCAACTATTTGAGTTGACTCATACCATTGAAAACCCGCATCAACACCAATAATTACTAAGAAGAGGCCTATTATAAATATCAAACCAAACATTACAGTTGACAGCAGTTTTTTATTAATCGCAATCTTAACTTTATCAGAATCTCCATTTGATATAACTTTTTCCTCAGCACTCAATGATTTTTCTACATTACTATTTTTGAGTTCCTTTTTTATTAGACTCTTTTTCACTAATGTAGCACTTTCTTTCTTTTTTTCAGTAACAGTAGACTTAGCCATTTATTAACCATCCTAAATTTATATGCTGAAAGTATAGCACAAACAAGAAGTAAAATCCAACCAACTATTATTATACTTATATTTTGACCCGTTTGAGTTAATGAAGCTTTATTTATTTTTTTATATGAAATATCATCAACTTCAGCTATCAACTCATATTTACTTCGCATCAACTTAACAATCCCACATACATTTACAAGCTTACTGGTATCAACATTATCCATTACTTCTAATTGAACTTTTATTGAATCTCCTCGATCATCCGACAAGACAAACGATGTATCATTTACTTCAACTATTGCACCATCAATACAAACTCTCATATCTAATAAGTTATCATCGATTTCCGAGACTTTTAATACCAATTCAGTAAATTCAATTTCCGATTCAATATATGAAATAATTGTAAACTCAGAATATGTTGAAAGTTGTTTTGCATTTCCTAATAACAAATAACTTTTACCTTTTTCAAGACTAACACTATCAATTTTTACACGTATAGATTCACTATCATCTTGTAAAAGATAAAAATCTTGATATACCAATCCATCATCTACAACTCTTGCAAGAATTTCTACGGTGTTCCCTAGTGGAATCTCACTTATTGGAAATTGATTAATTTTTAAGTTTTCTACACCAACTGTCGGAATTGAAGTAAGCCAAATTTCCCAGTTAGGATTATATTGAAATGATTTATCATAGTTTGAACTCACAAATGAAAATTTATTCATAATATCTCCATTAGGATTTAACAAATACACTTCTTCGTTCGAATTGTTAAGTAAAATTTTAGTTTCATCACGAAAAAATACTAAATATTGATTTGGACCAATAATCAATTCTTTCTGAATTACATATGGTGCCGAACCTCCATTTTCAACGTCATCGATAATATATCCCTGTAAAAGAATCTCATCCTCACAAACATTTACTAATTCAATAAATTCATCACTATCATTAACAACTCCATCATTGTTAGCATCAAATAGCTTTGGGGATGAGTTTATTTCATTTAATAAAATACAATTCCGCGTAGACAAAATAGTTTCCTTATAACTTAGATATCAATATATTAAGTATAATATTTAAATGAAAAGGTTTTCTTATAAATTTCTCAACGGAAAAATATCATGACGTTAACAATCGTCTAAATCGTTAACTTTTTGTCTTTAAATTTCAAATGTTTTACTGTACAGATTGCTATACCACCCGTAATTGTTCCAACGGTGTTCCAAAAAAGATCCCACATTGAATCATCAATACCACCAACCATCCAGGTTCCTATTAATTTATCTGAAAAATACTCACTTATTTCCCACAAAGCCCCAACAGAAATCATAAGTGTTACACTTAATAAAAGAAAAACTTTATTATTCATTTTCTCATTTCCAAAAGCAATTTTACTTAAAAACAAATAGATACCTATTGTTAACAACGCCGGATTAATAAAGTGAACAAACTTGTCATACCACCATACACCATAATACTCATTAACAGCGTAATAACCAAACAAATTCCCAAGAGCATCAGATAATAAGGCAAGAGTAACTAAAAAAAGTATGGGTTCAATACTCTTAATTTTCTCTCTCCATTTTTTAAAATATAAGCTCAAAACAATAACCAATCCTACTAAAACTATAATTAATCTTGCACTAAAATTACTAATATATCGATGAATCGGTCCAAGATCACCATTAATAATTCCGTATTCCATGAGACTAGCAATTAATGTTGAGAACAGAATAAACAGAAAAAAAGCTATCAAATATACATCAAACATATTCAACTTTTTTCTAATTGGAAATTCATTATTCATATTTCAAAAAGCACTATTCTCCCCGCCTGCCTGAAATTAAAACGACTGACTGGCGAGCAAGTATTAATTATTTTAGATGTAAATACAAACTAAATAGGTTATTTCCATGAGCAATTACAATTATATTACCTCCACCAGCTACAACTGAGCTTCGATACACTGTGCCGTCTGCAATTGCATAAATTGGAGATCCTTCACCCCTCATTCCAAAAGACCATGGGGCTTCTCCTCTATATTTTTTAAAATTTGCAATCCAAGCTTCTGTTCTACTTGGAGCATGTGGACATCTATCACGTAATTCCTGCTCTGTAACCCAATATACTAAACCAGTATTAGTGTATGCAGAATTCATACTTACTAAGTCTATAGAATATCCAGAATGAAAACCTTGTGTAACTATTGCCTGGTCCATTGGTGCATTATAATTTGCATTACTTACGACATAACCACCAGAATAAGTAAGATAATTATAAGGATTCTTACTGGTTTTACTTGAACCAACCTGAGTGAATATTTCGAAATGAAGGTGTGAACCCAACGAACATCCAGTATGTCCTTGAAAACCAACAATCGTTCCCTTAGTAACTGGTTCACCTGCACCCAATTTTTCACTGTTATATAATTCCATAATTATTCTTGAAACTTCAGTCGCTACCTCATTTTCTTCCTTTTTTAATATTGTAAGACTTGCCTTATATTCTTGTTCTTTCTTCTCTGATTCTGCCAACAACGTCTGTCTTGTACTTTTCTGAGCTACCAAATCATCCTGCATAATTTTCAATTCACCATATTCATTCTCAACCTCTACTCTTTTTTCAACTTCCTCTTGTTGTTTACTTGACAGTATATTTTCATAATCTGCGAGTACCACATATTTATCAACAAGATTTAGAATTTTAGACTCATCATTTTGTCTAATTACCTGCATATACTTTACATTATTGAGCCCTCCCCAAACATCAGTATCATTAAATATCATTTCAATATCATCTGTATTTAAAGTCTTATAAATTTCAGAGATATTTGACATTACTGATTCCTCAAGAACCGTTGTCTCTTGCTTCACCATTGAAATATCAGCACTAATAACTTCCATCTCCTTACTAATAATATTTATCTCTATATTTTTTTGCTCTATCAGAATTTGTTTGGTCTGAATATCTAGCTCTAGTAACGAAATTTGACTATTCAATGCAGAAATTTGTTTCCAAAGTTCATCCTGCTGTTTATTTTCTTTACCAATCTGAGATTCCACTTCCTTTCTTTTTTTTGCAACTTCATTTTGCACATCTTGAAGACATTTTAATCTTTCTTTAAGATCGACAATCGCACTACAATCCGTTTCAGAGGCATATACGTTTGAAGTCACTGAAAATTTCATATTATTTGACACCAAAAATACCAGAATAGCCATAAATGAAACTAATAATAAAAAGGCCTTGAAAATTGTTCTAGGGGCAAAATAGCTTCTCATAATATCATTATAAGCTACAACATACTAGTTGTCAAACAATCAATCCATGAATTTGTTTCTAGTCCTTAGCTATCACACTTTGTCCGTATTTTTTTACTTTTCTTCCAAAGTCAGAAATTATCATTCCTAACAATAAACTACTTGGTATAACAATACATGTTATCACGCCAGTAATCGTTTTCAAGAATATTACACCAAATCCTAATTTATTAACCTTATATACATATTTTCCAGAAATATCCCCCGAATCTATTTTGTAATTATCCGCAGCTTCATTAGCATCGCCTTTTGTATAGTAAAACCCTTTCTCAATCCTTACAATTCGATGAGTAATATATTCCTTACGATGAGGAACATAGAAAGTTATTATGTCATTTATTTGGTATTCTTTTTCATTTTTTACAATTATCATGTCCCCTCTTTTTAATAGAGGATTCATACTTTCAGATTCTATAGCATATACATTATAAGGAAAAATATTTTTATCCCATGAAACAAACAAAAAAATTAAAATGATTATTATCACAAAAATAAAAACTGATGCAATTTTAAATAGAATTCTAAAAAAAGGATAGTAGAAACGAATATAAAAATCCATAATGTTTTTAAATTTCTTGGACATTACTACTTTTATTAAAACATATAAAAAAGATATACAATATTTATTGTACCATATACACTAAATTACCAAAAGAATCGACTGAGTAAGATATAATCAACAAAGTAGTGGCTGAAATGATTAAATCATTTCAGCCACTAACATAAAAGCAAATTACATTACTTCAATAAATCGAAGATTGTAAGTATTTGAATATTGTTGATTAAAATCAAGTTGACCGAAGGTAACTTCATCAACATAGAAGTTAAAAGTTAATAAAGTATGAGGATCATCCAAATATCCTACTGCAATTATTCCACTCGTATCAAAGTTTAAGTCCTTTAAAAGACCATCGTAAATTACAGGGTTAAAACCGGGAAGATTTGCAGAATACTCATCATTTTGTTCAATTCTTACAGACATAATGTTAGGATCACAAATTGGATTACCTTCTCCTGGTGGAAAAACAAAATCACATTGATTAACTAGTTCAACTTTATAGAAAGTAGCCAATTCATCTGAGACCATACCTTCTTCCCATTCTGTCAAATTTCGCATTTTGATTGTAAATGATTCGTCAACATTTGCTTCGGTAACTACAATATCACCAAGAAAAGCATCTTTACTCCAATAAGGTTCTGCTTCATCTTCAGGTAACTCCAAAAACATGGAACTTAAAATTTGCACATTATTTGAAGAAACCTCTTCAGAACTTTTATACACACTTGCATAACCTTGCCCGTATACAACATCCATTTCTTGGGCTTTAGTTACTCCAAATATTGTTGCACCTACTAAAGCAATAGTAGTTAATACTACAATTAATCTTTTCATCTAATAATTTTATTAAATTATATAGCAACAAAACAATGCAAATATTATACCACATTACATCATAATACGCAAGTTCTAGTAAAAAAGTAACAAAAAAGAATACATCAGAATATTTATAAGTGATATGGAAGAAGTGATATGTGATAAGCAAGATAATTTAATATTAATTTTGAAATAATATGGCTTACCATTTCTCTTTTAAATTTTCATTTTCTACTTTCTCACTCATCATTTATCACTTAATTTCAATTATTAATACAATTACCTCTTCCCTTTTTTGACATGTTTTAAATTACCCACAACTGCAATACTTCCTGAAATGCCACAGATTATAATACCCAAAAATATCCCAATACCGATGGTTGTTCCAAGAGTGGTAAGAATTTCATTAATAGATATGATATTAATTTCTTGAGATAAATTGTTAATAGATACAAAACTTCTTAAAACTTCATCATTATATATATATCGTTTATTTCCAAGAATAAATGCTGTCATGGCTATCCCTGCAAGTGCTCCACCCGAAACACCATACAATAAAGCTTCAAAAACGAAAGGTAAAGTAAGCATTTTACGCTCACTTCCCAGTACGTTCATAATTTTCAATTCCTCTGTGTAATATTTAACCGCAAAATTAATTGCTACGTATACCAATAATACTGAAACTGCAATTGCCAAACCAATAATCATGTAACCATTAAACGTTACAATCGTTGAAATTGCTTGAAGATTTCTTATCGCATCTGCAGAATATCTTATTTCATCAACAATTGGATTTCCATCCAATAAATCACCCATCTCGACAACAACTTTTTCAACGTCATTAAGAGAGGTGGGTTGAATATTTAAACTTGGAGGAAGAAGTGAAACCATGTCATTGATTTTAATATTTGTATCAGTTCCTAAGTGTTTTTTTAACTCCTCAGCAGCTTGTTCTTGGGAGATATAATCAACATTTGCAACAAGGGAATTCTTTTCAATAGCTGATTTAATTTCTAAGATATTTTCTTCTTCAGCCGATGGTTGAAAATATACGTAGATCCTTGGTCTAGAAGAAAACTCTTTGACTGTTTTTTGAAGACTTACTGTAAGAAAAAGAATAATTCCCGATACCGTAAATGACAAAAATATCACTAACACAGTAGCAAGAGATATCCATTTCGTAGCTTTAATATGTTCAAAAGCTCTTTTCAAAATACGATTTAATTTTATTACCATTTGTATTTATTAGTAGTTAAATAAACCTCAAATTCACAATTATTTATGAGCCTGTGTACCATGTTGATTATAGAAATCAATAGCAACAGCCAATTCCTCAAAATTTTTAGCATATTCTTCTAAAGTTAATCTGTTTTTCCATGCATCATAAGCCTGTAACATTGCCTTTGCTCCGGCTCTTGTACCCATTGGATGTGCATGAATTCCACCACCCATAGTTGTAATATAATCTATGGTCTTAATTTTATCTAGGAAATCCGGAACCAAAACCGGATTTAGTCCACCCGAAATTATTGGACATGTTCTTTTCATTATTCTCCAATCATTTGTCTGGGATGGGTTTTTGCCCCAATGTCTTTTCTCAAAACTCTCATTCCAAATCTTATCCTCTTCACTAACAATTGATACCATATCTGAATCAGTTGGCGGAATATGCGACCAATATTGAGTAAAAAATGGTCCCTTAGCTCTAGTTTTAAGTGCAAGATGAGCTGATGTAACATCAGTTGAAACATCACCAGACATTTTCCCAACTCCAGCAGTACCTGTATGAACCCCAGAAGCTCCGGCCAATCTTGCCATTTTCGTTAAAACCTCTACTGAATATCCGATAGGATTTTCTTCACGAGTAAACGCTCCATGACCAGCTCTGTGAAAATGAAGAAAAACATTAGGATAATGTCTTCTTATTGTTTGAACAGCAGTCCAACCAGCAGTTATTCCATCAACTAAAAAGGCATAACTTCCTGGTTTCATTTTAGATACTATGTAATCAGCACGTTTTAACATTGTATCAAAATCGGAAGCAGAAACATTAAACGAATGTACTTTATTTTGTCCAGTTTCTTGTTCAGCTTTATCCATTGCAAGTCTTATAGAATCAACCATTTTTTCAAAAGGGCAGAAAAATTGATCAGCTTGAGGTTCGTCATTTTTTACAAAATGTCCCCCACCAGCCCAGAAATCATAGCATAATTCAGCATATTCAGTTGCATTTAGTCCAATCTTAGGTTTGATAATCGTTCCAAGAATGGGAGTATCCCATAAATTTAAATATGATCTCATATCATCAATAGTATAGGAAGGGCCATCATATTGACTTAACATCGTTGTAGGAAAATATACATCAAGCAACTTACATCCCTTTATATCTGATGTTCCAAAAATATTTCCAGCAAGATAAGTCATTATATTTTGAATATTACCTCCTTGATCAAAAATAATCCAAGGATAAGCAATTTTAACAATTCCAGTTTGTTCATCTATATCATAAATTCTTGCATTTACACTTGTAGAGTATTGGGTAGCTGAATTAATCTTAATATTACTACCTGTTGATGACTCTGCAGCAACTTCAGTAGCAACATCATCCAATGCCCGTCCATCTGCAGGAATAATTTTAAAGGCTGCAAGAACATAATTGTCATTAAATACCGATTGATCTCCTAAAAACAGATAATCTTTTTGCATTGTTATAAAATTTAATTTAACAGATCAATATGAAGAAACAACTGTTTTACGCTTAAGTTCCTCCATTTGTTTTAAGATACTTCCGTTTCCATTAAGCACATTTCGAATTTCTTTTATGAGTCCGTCCTGCGAAATATCAAATTTTGAGGTATAAGAATTTACCCCTTTATTAACAAGATCTTTTGCGACATAATAATTATACATGTTAGACCAGACCATTACAAAGCTACACCTGCATTTTTTCTCATTCATTATATCTAATAATTCCATTCCACTCATGTCAGGAACCAAAAGTCCCATTATTAATAAATCATATTTTACTCTACATGCTTTTTCAATAGCATCTTCTCCTGTTACTGCTGTATCAACAAGATATCCATTATGTGTTAACAATTCATATAATTGTCTAAGCCTGTCAGGATTATCCTCAACCAACAGAACCTTATAAATTTTAGTCGACATCAACAAGAGTAAATAAACTTAACCTCGCATTTCCAGTATAGCACATGATAAATAAAAGTTCCACAAATGCATATATTTAACAATTTCATAAAGAAATCGATTATGATTTTATTAACAAAATAGAATATAAAAGAAATCACGTTACATCACAACTCGCCTCACCATCTTTTTCAACTAACATCTGAATTTGGTTTTTTATCCCACCATTTCCCCTCAAAGTTTCAGCAACTTCGTTAAGAAAAACATCTGGAGTTAACGTTTCTCTTTTAAGATAAGAACTTACACCTATATCCAATAATTCTAATCCAAGATGACAATTATACATATTTGAAACAACCATTAAATACTTACAACTGCATTTTTTCTTTTTCATCAAGTTAAGCATTTCAATTCCGCTTGAATCAGGAAGAAGTAAACCAACTATGGCAGATCATATTTTTCCTTCTTCGCTTTTTCAACAGCTGAAGCTGCAGTTACAGCACAATCAACTTTATATCCTTCATCAACCAGTAATTTATTAACCAACCCCATCACATTTATCTGGTATTCTACCAGAAGAATTTTGTATTTTTGGGGCATGAGATAATGTAATAAATTATATTACATTAAGTATAACACATATGTAACAAAAACAGAATTTATTCATCTGATATTGACATTAATTTCTTAACGGTATTTACGTAATTACTTTTTGATTCAATATAATTCAAATACCAATATTCAAATCCCCAGAAATATATGTTTCTAAAACCCATAGCTTTTGTTTTTTCTAAATTTCGCTTAAGTTTTTGTGCTGAAATACTTCCCACTTTCTTTGTAAGTGACTTACTTTTCCAAAATGAATTGTCATTATCTTCCCAAGGTTCAGCCTGCATTTCTGCAACAAGAACTTTATCAGGATTTTGGTTTAAAATATCAGTAAAGAAGGGTAAAAGATGATCGATACCAGAATATTTATTACCCCCAAAACCCCGACCTTCATACACACGATAATATATGTCTAATCCCAGAAAATCACAAATTGGTAATAATGTTGGAATAGTATTGCGATTTGATGCGTCATTACCCCAAACTGTTAATAAAATTGGTCTGGAATCATTTGCCTTTATTATAGCAATTTCATTTTTTAATACATCTAAAGGAACAACTTTCCCATCTGGACCACTTGGATCTAAAGGCTCATTTTCAACTTGCCACATTTTGATACGCTGATATTTTTTCAGTTCATCAACGGTCATTTCAATAAATTTGTATAGTCTTTGGATTGAATTTTTATCACTAAAATCTCTTATTTCAAGATATTTAGGCCAGTAAAATTCAGGATACCGAGGCGATTTAACTCCCAAATTCATTACAACACCCTGCCCCTTTTCTTCACAATAACTCAATATTTTATGTAACGATGAAAAATCATAATTTTCTTTTTCTTTTTCAACTTCTCTCCAATAACATCCTAATCTGATTGAATCAAATTCCATTGAGACTGCAAATTCCAAAGCATTATCAATAGATAGATTTAGATATTTTAGATGTCTGTGACTAAATGTAATTCCATATTTCATACAACTTTGAATTAACTTACCTGATTTTATAATAGCATAAAACGGGAAATTTCAACAATTTGAAAAATACACAATCACAATAAAAATTTAAAGAATCTTTACTACAAACTACTATCTACTTTCTAAGTTCTTGATTACTTTCCAAACTCCACTTCCATATTGTGATGCTTTTTTGGGTTTATTTACAATTTCATCTGGTAAACCAAGATATTCCGCTACATTTCTTAAAATAATCTTAACTGATTTTCTATCATTTTTATAAAAAGTATCAAGTCCCAATACATATTCGCCCAGATTTTGGTCCAAATAAGGCATAACTAATAATTTACCACAACTTTTTGCAATTTTTTCTTCTCTGACTTTTACTGTCTTTTGCAAATCAGTAAATAATTTATATGATAACTGTTGTGCATTTACTAAATTCTCTGTAAATCTATGATACCCCATAAATAATTCATCGGATCCACCTCCAGATACAACAACTTTATCCTGAGTATTCTTCAATACAGCATATAAAGGTAACAGATATGAGATCTCTATCAAATCATCTGTTTGAAGTAATTTCTTTAATTTATCAACATAATCTATAATTATTTCCTTAGTAAGAATGTGCTGATATAATTTCAATCCAAGAAGCTGAGCAGAATTTAAAGAGCCAAAGAAATCGTGAGTTCCTTCAAGTCCCGTGTATATCAATTTAAATTTTTTTACATTTGGATTATATTTTTTGATAATATACGCCAATAATGAACTATCAATCCCACCAGAAAAAGCAATTGAAATATTATTCTTATCAATTCTTACTACAGATGCAATTATTTTTTCTGCAACATTCTTAATAATAGTACGATTCATAAAACCTAATATGAATTTACTCTGGTACTGTTTCTAATATATGATAACGTATTTTTTAATTTGAATCAAAAAGAAACCAACAAAAAAAATTATTTTGCTCCAAACTGATCAACTTAAGTTTCCTCTTCACTCCAAGGTGGCTCTTGTGAGATCTTGAATAACACAAGATTTTCATGGTCAAACCCAATTTCAAAGTGTATTTCTTTTCTTAAGTCATATTCCATTTCTTCTTCCGATGCAACTTCTACCCCTCCATCACACAAGGTGAACAGTGGTTCAGCGGGATCTTTAGGTGAAACCCACAATGTAAGTACTTGAGTTCCAATGTCCGCTACAGAACTATCAACAGGAGTATTTGTATATTCCAAATTTGCACTCTGCCTAATAACTGCATTTAAACAGACTCCACTATTTACACCAGTATCAATTGTAACGATAGTTCCAGGAGGTTGAGAAAATAAATATCTCAATGTATTCATAAAAAAACATTAATGCCCCAATTGAAATATTCAATACGACGTTTCTTAGTAATATCTAAACTTTCTATAAAAGCCTCATAAATCTGCTCAGATCTACGTGGCAATTCAGGCAAAACTTTATCTGTGTTTGATACTGTTATTTTCGAACCATGCTCACCCAGAAATCTACTAAAGTTCCACCATTTACAGGATCGACTTTTCTACCATAATTTGCTAAAAAGTTTGCCATATGATCTGCTGAATTTAAACCATCTTGCTCAACATATTGTGCTAAATCTGGACTTTCAACATTATATTCAGCCTGATTGATCTTAATTCCACTTCCAACTTGAATTGCATAAGAAAGAACAGATGCAAGTCCCTCCGAGTTCATAGAATGTGTAACACTTAATTCACGACAAATCAATTCTAACAAGTCCACATCTTGTCGTTCAAAATTCTTAATTTCTTCAATAATATAACTTGTTCTTTCAATCAATGGAAATATATTAGTATGGTGCACATTAGAATTCCCAGCACATACTAGGTATTTTATTGAGGCAACATTAAGTGGAAACAAAGCATAATCAGTATAAACATAATGAGAAGGAGCAATTGGTATTTCTCGTCTTAATTTATTCAAAATATGATCATAAAAGTTAATTAATTAACAAACAATGAACTCTGTATTTATATCGCAAAACGAATTTTTTATCAATTTTTTATTATATTGTAACCCCTTGTATCTATATAACTAGGCGTATAAAATACACTCAACACATTAGATCAACCTTAATTAAAAAGAAAAAAAGTGGAAGAAGCAAATTTAATTGTTGAAGCCAAGCTAGGAAATAAAGACGCATGGCAAAAATTATATGAACAAACGTTTACTTACATGTACAAATTTGTATATTCACAAACATTACACAAAGAACAAACTGAAGATATATTATCTGAAAGCTATACCAAAGCATTCTTAAATATAAAGAAATTCAGAGCGGAAAGTAGCTTTAAGACTTGGCTTTATAAAATTGTTAAAAATGAATTATTTCGCAATTTTAATAAGAATAAACACATTATTCAACTAACTGAAGAACAAGAGGAATTAATCGGAAAAGAAGATAAAGATTTAAGTGAAGAAGAGGAAAGAAGAAAAACTAAGAGTTTACAAATATTAGTTCAGAATATTTTACATAAACTTCCGAAAGTTCAATCGGAAATACTAAATTTAAGATTTTTATTGGGGTATTCTATCAAAGAAACAGCTGAACAAATGGGTATCTCAGAATCCAATGTAAAAGTAATTCAACATCGAGCAATAAAAAATGCGAGAGAGAATTATTCTTACTTATTGTCAAATAATTCATAAATAATATGGATATAAATATCATGAAAATATCAGAAATAATGAAAAAAACATCACAAACTATTAATCCATCAAATGAGACTCAGGAAAAAGTCTGGAACCAAGTAATTGAGAAAACCAATAGGAATTCATCATTTCTTTATAATATTAAAAGAGGATTTAGCTATGCTTTCTTGGTAGTAATACTTATTAGAGTCGGGACATTAACAATGGATTTAACCAAATCAGGCTCTGACAATACCAAAACTTCGACAAATATTGAAATCCCAAATGATGTATATTACAGCGATACGGACTCCATCATGTCTAATTCAGTTAAACCTCAAGAAGACCCAAATAGAAATGAAATCAATTCAAACGTTGAGATTATACCAATTGAATCAACAGACAACGAGGCAAACCGTATTAAAGCTAAAACGGCTTCCATTAATATAAGCGTCGAAGAATTAGGTAAAAACGTTAATTCAATCTATTCGCTTATCGAAGAATATGACGGATATACTGAAAACACGAGCATCTCACATTCATATGCCAAGATTATTATAAGAGTTCCATCAACTAATTTTGATGAGATGTATTCAAAAGTCAGGTTATTGGGTAACAATATCATATCAGAACAAGTAATAACTGAAGATAAACAAACGGAATTGGACAACATTCAACACACAATTGAAACCCTACAAGCTCAAATTGATGAACTCACCTCACAATTAAATACTGAAACCGATATTTATGAAAAAAAAGAATTAGAAAATCAAATCAAACGTTTAAATGAAGACATTGTTTCATTATCAAAAGATAAAAATTTAGTACTTATAGAAACATCCTACTCAACCATTGAGGTGTTTCTAACTCTTGCAACTAAGGAACAAGATGCTACGAAAACAATTTGGATTGACTTGAAAAATGTATTGAATTTTTGGTTAGGTATGTTAGTTAAGATGTTTGTTGGAAGCATATTTGTTGCTCCAATAGTTGGAATAATATGGGTTATCAAAAAGGTGTTAAAAATATTGATGAAAAAATAAGATAGATACTCCACATCTCACCTCATGAACGCAAAAGAAAAAGTGATAAAAAACAACTAGATGCCATCATATTTTTAATATTCTTTCCGCAATAACAACTAAAAACCCACTATAAAAGACTCTATTGTCTTTTGATAACTTAATCATTCCCTATAAAAACCGGCATCATTACCTTGAAAAGTTGTTTTCATTTCAGTAATTCGACGTTGAATATATGCTTTCTCACTTTCTCCATCAACCCTATCTTCATAATAATACCAGGAAAAAGCTAGCCAACCCAATAACCATGTTGTATCCTCGTCCAACATCGCATCATTTCTCAACAGCTCATCGTACCCTTCAGAGAAACATTCCAAATATGCTAAGATCTCTTCTCTAATATATTGTGCTTCTGCAATTTCGGAAAAAACTCTTTTGGAAACAGGTGTTAGCATGACTTCATCCTTTTTGTTTCACTAATTTTAAAACAGTAATACACATTTCTAAATACTAAAGTTTCTGATAAAATCATTTAAGTTTGTATCGTTTGCTAATACCCAAAATTACATTTTTTAACTTGCAAACTACATATTATTTAAAACTTTTACATAATATTGATGAAAATATTAACACTTTCAACGTCATCATCCACAACCTATCTTACCCTTTGGGAACTTAATCTTGACACAAGCACTGTAAAATCTATTAATGAAGTTTACGATCAATTAGAGATAATATCTAAAAACATTGACACAAAATTCTCAATTCTTGAAAACTTATCAACTCTTTTTGATAAAACAGTAAATAATGATAACTATGAATTGATAATTATTGATAAGGGACCTGGTTCATTCACTGGAATTAGGACAGGAATTGCATTTGCAAAAGGATTAACAATAAATTCTGTAATTCCCGTAAGAACAGTGTCCATATTAGATGCAATAGGATTTCAAAAATATTATCTGAAACCACAAAGTAAAATCATTTCACAAATCAATGCACATAATAATAACGTGTATACAAATACTTTAATTTTCAATAAAGAGGGAAATATAGATAATAGCACTCGTAATATTACAAACCTTAAAAAAGATTCTTCATTTGAAGAAGTTAATATGACAACAATAAAATCCTTAACGGCTATTGGAATTTTTGATTTCATAAAAAATGGAACTGAATTACCTGAAAAGATAATCCCTTTATATGGAAATCCCGTTAATATTTCCAAACCCAAAAATGAAAAAATATAGAATTGCATTAGTAACAGATACAATTTTTCAATTTGGAGGAGCTCACAGATTTCTAATGTGCCTTAAAAAGATTTTTCCAGAAGCCGATATTTTTACTGCATTCTATGAACCTAAAAATTTTGTAGAATTCGAAAAGGAAATGAAGGATTGGAAAATTATTACCCCTAAAATTGACACCCCATTTTTTCGTAAAATCTTTGGATCTCACTACACTATTATATCTCCACTAATATTCGAAAGCTTTCATTTTGATAATTATGATTTAATAATTTCAATGTCAGCTGGTGCCTCAAAAGGAATTATTACTCCAGCAACCTCAAAACATATTTCAATTATTCTCACACCCATAAGATATCACTGGAAAATTGATGATACTAACTACTACATTAAAAACGTTAAAACAAGAAAATTACTCAAATTACCATTGTTTTTTATAGATTCACTTATAAGAATTTGGGATTATAATTCGGCTCAGCGAGCAGATGAGATTATCTCAATATCGGAAAGCGTAAAAAGCCTAGTAAAATCAATATATAATAGAGACAGTATTGTAATTCACCCTCCAGTTGAATTACCTAGTCAAATTCAATCAAAAAATTCTATAAATTTTGAATATTACATTTCGTGGTCAAGACTTTACCCATACAAAAGAATTGATTTAGCAATACAAGCCTGTAATAAACTAAAAAAGCATTTAATAATTATTGGCACTGGCCCAGAGGAAAAACAATTAAGAAAAATTGCTAATATTTCTGAATATATACATTTTTTAGGGTGGGTTCCTGATAATGAATTATATAATTATGTAAACCATGCAAAAGCATTAATCTTTAGTGGAATAGAAGATTTTGGACTGGTTATGGTGGAAAGTATATTACTCGGAACCCCAGTTATTGCCTATAAGAAAGGTGGTGCAATAGACATTGTTCGAGAAAACGAAACTGGTTTGTTTTTTGAAGAACAAGAGGTGATATCAATAGAATCATGTATAAACATGCTTGAACAAGCCAACTGGTTAGTTAAAGGAAGAATAAAAAAAGAATATATAGAAAAAGAAACCGTTAGATTTTCTGTGAGTGAATTTAGAAAATCATTAGAAAAAATTATTGATTTATGAAATCCATAACCAAATAGATAAGAATGGCGAGTTCCCAGATTTTGTTCTATAGTATTTATGCCCAGCTCCACATAAAGGACCACAATATTCATTCCTTTCTTCAACCTCAATTTCTTCTACATACTCATTAGACTCCTTATCATAAACTTTCACTTTTCCCAATTCAATTAGATCCCCAATATAATAAATTGGAATCTCATTTATCTTTATTTCATTAGTTAATAAACCCTGCTCTTCAATATATTGTTTTAATTCTACTGCTTCTTGATTTTCAACGCCAATTTCAAGTAAATAATTGACAACATCAGAATAATTAAATGTTAATACAACATCCTCAGATTCATACACTACTGTCTTGGATTCATCAATAGGTTTTAACTCTATTGTTGTATATGTAGAATTTACTTTAACTCATATTTTTCTCTAAATTTGCTAATAACATAAAAAATCAAAAAAATTCCCATTATTAACAAAACGATAAGAAATAGGATAATAATTATCTTTTTGGGACGTTTTATTTTAGATATTTTCATTTCCAAACAATCAAAAAATAATATCCTATTGTAAATATTTTCAAGTAATTATGCAAATTTTTAATACTTTTAGTATTAAATGATTCGTTATTTTGATAAAGAGATTATATATAAGTGAATATATTGATAAGGGCAATAGCATTAACTATTGCCCTTATCAAAACTAAAAACGATACAGGTTGTTACCTAAGATTCCCTGGAGCATTAGGAACCCTTTTGGGGTGAGCTCTATTAAAAGCCCGCTTATTATAAACATCCGCTTGTGATGTTTCCCTACACGCCTCAATGTTTACATAACTATCAACATATTCTGGATACAATACTGTTTGCATATATATTTCACGCATATTACTGAATATTTGACCACTTAGATATTTTAAAATAATATATTGGTCTTCACCAGGATCTCCAGATAATTCCACTATAGGAAACTCACTTTTAAAATTTTGATAACCATGTGAAGAATCAAGTAGATAAGTGTAATAATCGGTTAATGTTGGAGGGGGAGGAAGTACATTAGAATTCTCTGAAACATAGGCATACAATACTCTATTCGTCTGGGAATAACTTACACAATCCGTAAAACCTAAGCGGTTAGATAATTCTTCCGTAAGACTAATTAAGGTCTCCTGCCATTCATCCAATATCTCTTCTGTTATTATTCCTGGATTGTATCCTTCATCCAAAACCTCCCTTAATATATGTCTTAAATTTGAATCATCACCAAAAGTGTTTAGCAACACATAACCTATACTAAAATTAGGATCTTCTGGATTGATGATCTGATACATTCCATTAGATTCAGAATTCGCACCTGGCATTCTTACCCATGGTAAGTTATATAATTGCCAACTATATGAGGGATCACTTATAACAAAACCCTGAACAAAACCTTCAAAAGATTGAGGTACACCAACAGCATTTGGAATGGCTTCATAATATCTCCACATTTCTAACATTCGAATCCACGTTTCATTTTTTGAAACGTTAGCATCCAAAACATTAAGTCTACCATTTAGGGTTAATGACATATCCAGATTATTGTACCCAAATGGATTTAAATATTCTTTTGTCCAAGGTGGAATTGGAGCATAAATGCCTGGGGGGGGCCGGAGTTTTAATAATTATCGGTGGTTTTTGAATATCCATTATTTTATTTCTTAAATTAATTCAACAACAGATTGTGTGTATTATAATATTTAACGTATTTTAGTACTTGACCTCTTTCATTAAAATCTTGACCAATCCTGACACAAGACATAAAAAAACTTCAATTACAACATAATTTTTAGTTTGCAAAAAAACTGCTTGACAAAACATAATATTTATATGTACTTATATTAAGTTATTTGTTTGTACTTTAATAAAATAACAGACAAGATTATCAACAAATACTACTATTTACACATTGTCAGGTTATGTCAGATTTTATACCTATGAGGTCAAGTACAAAAAAACAATGTGCGACATAATGTCTAAATAATTTTACTTGATTTTAAAATGAATGAAAGACCCAAAACAGATCCTATACCAAGTTTTGTCCCCGTTAATATTACAGATCTAGTTCCTAAACTAGATGAAGGTAACACTATGGACATGGAAGCAATAGATAAATACATATATGCCCACCAAGATGATCTTAGAAGATTAGCCAGAAGCCCCCTTCTTCCCTTAGATCCTCAAAGAGATGGCGAAAGCCCAGATTTTTTAACAGCAATAAGATATCTCCAAAGCAACGGAGACGATATGTGGGTCAATTGCTGGAAAAAATATGATAATGTATACA
>DAOOWV010000014.1:0-24080 GCA_035371485.1 Candidatus Dojkabacteria bacterium
TGTTCATGTACAAACTTTTGGATTAATAATGTTGCCAACATTATTATTAACTTTACTAACTGCTTTCAAAATAGACGAAAAAATCAAAAAGAAGCAATATAATTCAATATATCAAATCGTATTACTATTAACTGGATTCAAACTTTTCTTCGCATAAAATTTAAACCGTATAGTTCATTTGTGTAAACCCAATCAGTTCAAATATGTTAATATATACCAACCAATCATTTTACTCTTAAAATAACAATGGTCAAGTTGATACAGATATATGATGGAATATCAATGCGATTTAGGAAGAGACAATATGAAAAGTTAGACCCCCAAAAGATAAAATTGTATAAAGCTGACAATATTAACCACTTATTCAAATCCTATGAGGATACTCATGTTCCAGAGGGATACTCAGTTTTATTCTGGAATAAAAAATATAATTATGTAGACCATATTGCAATATTTCCTACACAAAAAAACAAATATTTTCGACATGGATCTTTTACATGCAACTCCTCCACCTATTGGTGAAGCCAATGGTATTATGAGTGAGTTTTCAGGAGTAAGAAATGTCAGTTTAAGAACTTTCTTAACAACAAATGACACATATTCAAGAATTATTATAGGAAAACCTTATCAAGCCACAAATGAACAGATTACTTTATCTGCACAACTCGCAAGAGAAATACTTGAAACAGGAAAGCTAAATAATAAATACTGTTTTTATTTTCTAATAAACAACCCATTCGTATTTATAAAGTCAGTAAATTATGCGAATTATTCAAACATAAAATTGGATAATCCATTATTAAGCTCTTATAAAATCACTGGAAAATTAAACGGGTGGCAAAACACCTATTGCGGTGATCTAGTTGGTAAAATATATGAAAAAGCAAAAATAAGTAACTTACCTCAAATTAATATACTTGGGTTCAAAAAATATAGAAGTTCTACTTTTTACGAAAACTATAGAAAAAATAATAGCATATCCTTTATACTAAGCTGGGAAGAAAACCCCCATGAAATGATGAAATATTAAGTTTTGAACTTAAAACTCATAAACGGAAATACTTATCACCTATCATTTATTACTTATTACTTTTTTAAACAATTCCATATTATCACTCATTAACATATCTCCACTCTCATTAAAAAATTTGATTGCATTTTCATATTTATTATGATAACCAACAACTGAATAACCTTTTGATCTAAAATAACTAATATCTATTTTTCTATAAACTGGATGCAAAATATTTGCACCGTACTCTTTCAGACGTTTCAAGATTGCTTCATTTGTAAAAGTCCCAAGTGATAATAGGCATTTTGAGATTCAAAAAATATTCGGATTCAACATTTTTTACCAATTGAATCTTACCATCAAATCTTGTGGTTACAGGATCGTGAAATACAATTAATTTGTTGTCTTTGGTTCTGTGAACATCAATCTCAGCATGGGTTGCACCCCATCTATAAGCTTCAAGGATAGCTTCTAGAGTATTTTCCGTAAAAATTCTATTTGCACCTCTGTGAGCTATTAATATTTTACTATTCATGGTTCTTTATAAGAAATAATCAACTCAATTATAACACAGAAAAAGCAAACACACCTTAAACTAATACTCAAAAGAACATGACGTCATTATTAGTATCAACAAAATATAAAAAACACGAATATAAAGAACTGTACAATTAATAATATACTAAATTCCCTCAATTATATTAATGAAAAAAATATATCTAATAATTTTATTAACAATACTTTTCTGGATTTCATTTTCACAAAAAGTATTTGCGGAAACAGCGAATATTCCATTGACACAGGACACGTATATTCAAAGTGGTTATATTAACAACAATTTATCAGATCAAAATATTATTTTTGTAGGATATGATGACAAATATGGTGGGCATCGAACAAGAACTTACCTTCAATTTGATATGCTAGCTATTAGAGCATTAATTCAAAATGATACAGGAAGACTTTTATCAGCAAAAATTAATCTCTATCAAAATGAATCTCAAGCAAATAATACTTATCTAATAAAAATGTATGAAATATCAAAGGAATGGGATGAAACTTTGGTTACCTGGAAAAATCAACCTTTAACACAAAATCTTATAAAGATACAACCAATTAGCAATAAAATTGAATGGAAAGAAATTGATATTACTGAATGGCTTATCAACATAATTAATGGACAATCAACAGAATTTGGAATAGCTATAGTCGCAACTGATGAAGTAAGTCCTGGTGGATTATTTTGTTCAGCAACTTATTCCACGATTGCACAAAATAATGGTTGTAATGACGATTATAAACCCTATATTTTATTGGAATATGAACCAAATTACCCTCCTATTCCTGGTGAAATAACTTCGCCAGAAAATAAGTATTCAACTAATAAACATCTGATTGAATTTGAATGGACAGCGGGTAGTGACAATAATGGTGAAGAAATAACAGATTATATTGAGATATCACTTTCTCCTGAGTTTCATTATAAAATATACGAATCACCTATTTATAATAATGAACCTCACCTTATTGAGCTTCAAGAGCATACAACTTATTATGCAAGAATCAAATATTTTGATGGAACATTTTCAAGCTATTCTAATATCGTAGAAATAGAAATAAAAAATACAGCCCCAAATGCAGGAAATATAATTAATCCTCTAAATGAAAGCATAATTAAAGATAATATAATAGATTTTGAATGGCAAAATGGTAATGATCTGGAGGAGGATATTGTTACCAATACTCTAATCGTTTCAACAAATCCTGATTTTTCAGATCATGTAATTATCGAGGAGTTACAACAACTTACAGGTTATCATACAGAATTAAATAACGGAACATATTATGCAAAAATAAGATATTTCGACAGGCATGAAGCCACATATTCTCCAACAATAAATTTTACAATTCAGACTTTACCCACCACTGTTTTGGAAAATTCAGATCCCTTACTATTACAACCTGAAACCACAACACAAAAACCTCAAACAGAAATTCCCCCATCTATATCCAACACACCGTTACAAACTCCTATTATCTCGCTAAGATCAATAACTACCAATGAAGTTATTTTACAGGTTAAAGCACAACCATACACGCAACTTATAATTAATTTATCAGGGAAATTATTACCTCCTATTAATTTAAGTGAACAAATTTCTGAGGTTAAAATAGCTCATAATTTTATTCCAGGAATTGAGTATCAATTATTCGCATATCTTAAAGAAAATAATATATATAGTAAACCATCTGAATCAATTAAATTATATTTGCCACTAACTTCCGAAATCGGAATCGGAACTGGAGATGAAAATTCTAAAAACCATATCAAAACCGATAATGGAAAATGTTATTTGGAAATTCATTTGGACCAAAATACTATAAGTGAGCTAAAATGTTCGATTCCATCACCAACGATAAATAAAATAACTGCCTCAGAAAATTACAATAAATTTATAGATCTATCAATAAATGGATCAATGTTTTCTAATATTGAAATCGAAATAAATTATTTAAAATGCAAGAAATATCCATGGTTTATCCCCAAATTTTTACAAAAGTGTAGAAATGAAGTTGTAGAAACCGAAAAAATAGTTATTTCTTCACCTAGAAGATCTTTAAGACTAATAGATTTCAATACAGGGCAAATTGAATGGGGATTAGTGAGTTTCGGTCCAGCAACGGGGGGTAACATATACCAATATAAACACCTACTAAAAGCTGAAAGCAAAAGCAAAAAACTACAAGTTGCAAATTTCATCCTTATTGAATTTAAACCCACCAAATATAATAAATGGTTTAGCTATTACATATTAAGTAATAAATCAAATAGTTTTACAATTCCAGAAACTAAACGATTAGAAACTGTTCCTGATTCCAACAACCAATATTTTGATTTCGTACTTGACCATTATCCCATAGTAACCCAATGGCATGGCGATACTGCATTTAGAAAGGATCACAGCGGAATTGACTTTGGGGTAAAACTACAAAAAGTCTTTGCCCCAGCAGACGGAACAGTAAGATATGCTCAGTGGAATACATACGATGGAGAGTGTTACCAAGGAGGAAATACCATAAGAATTGAACATCCAAACGGAATGTATTCTGTATATTTTCATTTAGATAATTACCTCAATAAAGATGAAAAAGAATTAAAAGTTGGAGATAAAGTAAATAAAGGAGATTTGATAGGTTTAAGTGGAAATACAGGTTATTATAATTGCAAACCGCTTGGCTATCATTTACATTTTGAGTTAAGAAAAACCAAAGATCGAGCAACTCACGTTAATCCTGTCCCATATGTAAACACAGATTGGACAAAAATAAAAACAGTTGCAAATAGTAAGAATGCATTAACAGGAGACAATCCACATCCAACTTATTAATTAACCAATTGTCGTTTGTGGTAAATAAAAAGAATTTAAAAGTACTTTTAGAAATTAACTTAAGATATATTTACGGATCTCTAAGAGGAAATTTCAGGAAAAATATCAAACGATGGGTAAATTTATTTGTTGATTTTCCCATCGTTCAACTGTCGATTGGATTCATAATTGGAACAATAATCTCGTATATTATTTTAAACAATCTTTAAATGTATTGTATTCAAAGTAAAATTGGCAACCCCACCAAACCAATTATTTTAGTCCTAATAACTTCAATGATTTTAGCAATATTTATTGGGTGCGTTTTTAAGTTTGCTCAAACTAAAGAAAACATACAAAAAACATCATCCATGCCTGAATTTTCACTCCTAGAAAATGTAAGTTTCAAAGGTTTTATAAATAATTCAACAGTAATTCAAATTGAAAATATTCTTTATAGTTATCAATTCAATAAAAGAAAATACAGCAAAATTTTAACTGTACCTTCTAATCAAAAAGTAATAATTACCGACAATTATATATTAATGTTTGAACCAAACACATCATTTTCTCCCAAGGAAATATACACATATTCAAACGAAGTAGCCATATATAATAGTAAAGGTGAATTCCTTTATAAAATTATCGAAGAATTTTCATCATTATTTGTTCAAAACAATGTGTTGTACTCCGTAAAGTTTAACGAAATTACAAATCCAGAACAGGACATAAGTTCAATTAAAACATATAAATTAACTCCTACTGAATTTACTTTAGATAGGATTTATTCACTGCCATATGAAGTAATTCCAAAATCAGTTGGAAATAAAACTTATTTCTTTACTGAAAAATATAGAGAGCCAATAACTTATGAAATAGACCTCAACCAGCAAACAAATATTTCTGAAAAAAGTAATATTCTCACCCACACATTTCTATCAGACCAACCAATTTTAATAAATGGCAACTTATGTTATCTTTTGTCTATTGAAGAAACAAGTGAATTTTCTTGCGATGATCAAATTTTTAATCTTGATTTCAACCCAATAGCTGTCTCCCAAACGGATAACGAATTGTTCTTTATAATTGATAGTAGTTCAGAAAATATAAACTGGACCCTTCTCAATATTAGTGGGATAGAAAATAGCATGCAAATCATTGAGTTAAGTATTCCTTTCCCATTTTCCGGATTCGAATGCAAAGATGAGATATGTGCATTGTGGAATGATCAAACTATACTATTAATTAATAACAGCATGTTTTAAAAATCTAAATACATTCTGAAAAACCAATTTATTAATAATCTCATTTCCCAGATTTTCCGATAATTTCGTAATTAGATTTTTATATTTTGAAACATCCTCAATTCCATATATCAACTCATCCATACTCATACCATCAAAATCACTCCCAAAAGAAATATTATCTGCACCTATTAATTCAACTCCCTTACAACATGGTTTGCTAAATCTTCAATTTGATTCCCACCAATAAAATCAGATATAAATGCAATACCAATTAAGCCTCTTCTTCTGCGTATTTCATTTGCAACTTCCAGTCGAATATTTCGCTTGTAATTGTTCAATTCAAATATTGCAGTATGACTATTGATTATCCTACCATCATATTTTTTTATAATTGCCAAATCAACCGAAGACTCAGTATGTGCAAGATCAATAACAATATCATTTTGATAACATACTTTTAGAAATTCCATTCCTAAGGAACTAACATTATTATCTGTAAACAAATTGCTTTTATAATTCCACAATGGTGCTATAACCCTTACATCGTTGGCGATTAATTCATACAAAAAATCAAGATCCTTCAATGCTTTGAGAAAATACACCCCCTCTAATCCAATAAACAAACCCTTATTATTTCTTGCTATAGAATGATTATTTTTAATTATCTTGAACTCTGAATTACGTGCAAACTCATTAATAACTTTTATATGTTGCCCTATTTCAAATTTTTGATCTATCGGCAAATATACCCTCTCGTCCTTAGTAAAACCAATAGGACACATAAAAGCTCCAAACAGGGCGAGATCCGAGGATCTCGCCCTGAAAATATCAAACTGATTAGGTATATTGCCCACAGAGAATCCATTAATTAAGGGATCTTTTCCCAAGATATGTATTGCATCAGATAAGCCAATATGTAAATCAGCTACTTTATTTATATTCATAAGATTTATGTTATCAAATTATTAAAGGACCACTCCAATCCGTTCCATTTTTTGAAGGAGTAATTATTGGAGCGCAAAATCCTTGAAATTTCATTCCAATTGACCACAAATCCATCAAACCCATTGCAAAAGGAAGTTCCATCTCGGCATTAATTAACAACAATGGACCATTATTATGTTCTCTAAGGTGTTGTCTGACCATTGCGTTCATAACGGCTCCATCGGCTAAATACAATGTAGATAAGAAAGTAACTCTATCGCGGATAGTTTTTAAGCCTGTAGCATCCATCCTTCTTTCAGGGTAAGCTCAAACTCCATCTAAATTTTGCCAAAATCTAAACATTGCCTGTCCTTCAAATGTTGTTGGACATAATGCTTTCTTATAAGATTCAGCAAACATGGCTTTATGATCTACTTCCGTTAATTGACCAAGTGCCGATTGTTGAAGCATTACACTTGTACGATGTGGTACTCTTGTTCCTTTAATAGCATTTCTATTAACAATACCCTGCAACGTACTTTCTATTCTGTTCAAACATTGTATTACTAACATCAACCCATGATTTCTCAACAATATCAGATACAATAATTAATGTGTTCGTCGAAATACCATGTTCATCAAATAATAAACGTAACTCATTAAGGTCAACACCGAAAAATTGTTCGATTCTTGGAAGGCTATCATCCATCGGCAATATTGTTCTTTCGCCATCCTCACCTATTCCCCAATTCGGACAAATAATTGAAGCCATGTTTATTGTTGGAGAATCCATAGTCAAAGCCTCACGTAAAACAAGATCTATCATTTCGGGGTTCATTATCGGAATTCCTGGATTCTGTAAATTAATTATTTCGTTACGAACAGTTTCAATTTTTGATCTTAGTCCGTTATCAAATTCATCTTCCATTTTATTAAAGTAATAATTTATATAAAAAAGCCCTCCATCTCTGGAAGGCTTTCAAATTTCAATAAATAATTTAAAATACCTCACAGAGAATAGAATAATTTATATAAATAGAGATAACTTCTTAATGGATCAAATTGTTTTAAATCAATCATTTTTATCATATTTTTATCCAACTAAACTTTATCTTTTATATGCAAAACGCCCCTGTACGAGATATCGTAAGGACAAAATTAATCGTGTCCTTACACGTACAGGGGCGTTTCTATAATCTTATAGATCGCATTACCACCCTATTTATCCGCCAATGGCGGACCTCATTACAGACACTTAAAAAAATGTCCTTTCGCTATCACGGAGCGAACCCGGCAAAACTTACTCCCAAATTAGTTTCAGTCTACAACTCCAGAGGGTATTTCATATTAATTTCTACGGAAGTATCACTCCAATCAACTTCTCTCACTGTGTCACAAAATTAATACTACTATTTCTCTATCACAGTTTTTACAATACATATATTATAACAGTTTAATAACAAAAAAACAAGCAATATTAATAATCAAATTCTGCTTGTTCGCTTCTTCACTCGTTAACTTGTTCGCCTATAACAAGTTTCCCTCTCACCACATACCTTTTATCCGCAGTCCACAGCGGATGACAAGTATAAATTGTCAAAATATTCCCATCTAAAGGATCTTCGACCTCAATCTGTGAGGGATCAACAATAAATGTGTCAAAAACTTCATAAGTATATTTTTTGCTGTCCCAATACACATACATTAAATCACCAATTTTTATCTTATCCAAATTATAGAAAGTTTTATTATTAGGAGGAAGATATTGGTAACGGTGCCCAGTTAAAACCGTATTTCCACCTTTATCTGGTGTCCCTGTTTTAGGTCTCCTCCATGCACCAAGTTTTAGCGCTTTTGAAGTATCTCCTTCAACAATCGGAATATCTACCCCAATTGACGGAATAACTAAAGAATTAACTTCACGTGTCTCCTCTTCAATTACAGTTTGCTCTTCTTGATAAGGAACATTTAAAGCATCTCTGACTCTAAAATTTAATTCTGGTAAAAATGGATCAACAATTAAAAATATAGAGATAATAAAAATTAAAAAGGCAACAACCGATTTAATAATTCCGAAAAGCTTTTTACTGAAGATTTTTTTATCTAAAATTTTATAAATTTTATTGATTATTTCTTTTATCACACACAAATATAATCTAACTTTCTTTAAAATCAAACACTTCTTAAAAAAAAACTTAATTTTTAAACTTATTTTCCTAATAAAAGTTACAATAAATTTCCAACCCAGAGTTAAAAAATTCATTATCTTTTTTATTGGATTTTTAAATACAATTTTCACATCTTTACAGCAAAATAATCTGTCCATTTTATCATATTCACATTGAAAGATAAATCATAAAATGGTATATTGTATTTAATTAACTTATTTTTCACTTAAATGAAAACTAACAAACTTTTACTTCCACTGATATTAACTATTTTTTTATTAATAATACTGTCTTTGGTAATATTTTACCTTGTTACTAAAAAAACTGATGATAATAGTAACAACAATACCAATAATTCTTCAACATCAACAGATAATAACAATACTAACAATTCCTCAAATGATACCTTAGTAATTGGAAATAGTGAGCATTATAATGAAAACATAGATTTAGAAAATAAGAACGTTGAAATTGGAGGTAATGCTGTAATAAATACAGATATTAGAATAGAAAATGGAGATCTTACTATTGGAAATTCAACTACTGTTAATGGGAAAATATATGTAAAAAATGGTTCTGTAACTATTGGAGGAAATGGTCAATATAAAAAGTTAATTAAGATTGAAAACGGAGATTTTGAAGCCGGTAATTCTAATCACTTTGTAACGATAGAAATCATTGAAGGGGACTTAACAATTGATGGAAATAACACTATTGATGGAGATTTAATTGCTGAAGATGGGAAAGTAAAAATAGGTAATTCCAATAATATTTCAGGAGATATTTCTGCCGAAGACTTTGAACAAGGTGGAAATAATGTAATCGAAGGCGATTATTAGGCGATTCATGAAACGGAAAATTGCTTTTTCCATATCTTTCGTATAAATATTCTGTTCCACTATGGAGACCAATAGTCATCCAAAACATAATATCTAATAGAAAGATAAATTTAATAAATTTCATTATTACATCCGTTTTAAATTTTACTCATTGTTACTTTTTCATCATATTTTTAGCATTTTTACAATAATCAATAATGGCTTGATCTGTTGTTATCGGATATTCAAATCTTAATTTCTCCGCCACACTTTTAGCAATTTTGCTAAAAAACTGCAATAAGTTAAAAAATGCTTTCCAATTTTCTTCTACATCAGCACCAGCAAAAGTTGACTTCAATTCTTTCCACTCCCGGGATGTTGAATGATCCTTAAATCTTCTACCATATTTGTTAGTGCTAATACTCCAATTATTCTGCATTGAGACATACCACTCAATCATTTTTTGTAAATAGTTGAATCTGATTATATTGTCAAACATGTATTTAGCATAATATAATTCATCCCTCCAAAGATTTTTTTGCAACATATGTAACATCCCACCAAAAGTCATTAACTAAAGCTAAATATTCATCTTCACTTGGCTTTTTGATTACAAATTCCTTATATGTAGGTCTTTTAATTAATTTTTCAATATTATCTTTATCTACCAATATTTTATATCCATTATCATAAGTTAATGGTTTTGTATTTTTTTTATCTGTAATCTGAAAATCAATCCTAATCTTATTTTTGAAAAGTACTAATCGGGTAATATATCTTTCATCAAAAGTTGAACTAGGCTTCAAAGGCCAGAATACCATTACTTCTCCAAAAAATGACAACCAATCATCATTTAAAAAGGTACTGATATCATTTGTAAATATTTCAACATCGTAATCAGAAAAGATATCTACTTTTCCAATTGTATCAACTCTTGAACTCGTAAGAATCATTGCTCTAACATATTTTTTCTCATTTCCCCAATTTCGTAATATTTCTAAAACTTGATTTTCATTCATTGATTATATTCAAAAAATTAATTTTCTCTTGGAGGATGAAGCTCTCCCATGTACTGGAAACAGCACATGGATATCCGCTTCTCGCCAAGGTATGATGACTTAAAGTCATCATACTTAGTTTTGACGCTCACATACACTGGCCAATAAAGGGGTATTTACGCGACTGCAATAAAACTTATTCTTGCTACCACAATTTAAACATTTATCCTTATGTACTGAAAGTGATTCACCACATTTTTTACAAGTCCACTTTTTCCTTTGTGATTCTAAAAATTTCTTCATCCCCTGCTCTTTTATCATTTTAAGATTCTCTAGCATACTCATTCCATACCTACTCGTATATCTTTTATCTAACTGTCTTAACCTCTTACATGGAAGTTTGTCACAAGAGCAAAGGCTAGGATCTGTTTTTGAAGCTTCGTTACACACTTTTAGGGAACAAGTAACACAATATCTAGGTTTTTCATCATCTGAACCATTACACCCTAGACATTTGTTTTTATCACGTTGATAGCCTGAACAAAGCATACAGTTCATTCCACACGGCGCAATCATATCTTTTTCTTCCATAAAAAAACTAATAAATTAATTTGAAATCTCAAATTGAGACAGATCATTTTTAAGCTTTGCCTTCAGCAAATAGCACTCCACCAAGATCAACAGCTATTACCTTTATCATAACGTTTTATACTAATTTACGTTATTTCTTCTTTAATTGGTCTCTAATTTCTCTTAACAAAACTATTTCTTCAGCAGGTTCCATAGGTTTCTCTTCTTTCTTTTCTTCTTTTTTCTTTAATTTGTTAAGCTGTCTTACAATTATGAAAATTACTAGCGAAATAATCAAAAAATCAATTACAGTATTTATAAATAGACCATAGTTTAACGTTACTGCTTCTGAAGTTTCCGTTGCCTTTTTTAAAGTGATTGCAAGATTTGAAAAATCAACACCACCAAGTAAAATTCCAATAGGGGGCATAATAACGTCAGCAACAAAAGAGCTAACAATTTTACCGAATGCTGATCCCATGATCACACCAATAGCTAGATCCATCATATTACCCCTAGCAATAAACGCCTTAAACTCTTTAAACATATTTTAATTAGTAAAATTAATTAATACACACTACTGTGAGTTTTATACTAAATATTCATTTATATCAAAATTTTTCCCATGACTCGATATCTCCTTTTACAAGCTTGAAAATTGAATTTACCAGAATATTGCTCTCATCCATCTTTAATAATTTGTTGTACAAGTTTATATCTCTTGTCTTAAGTTTATCCAACAAATGATTAAATTCAAATTGAAATTGACCGTAGGTAACAGTAATAATTCTTAACTTATCTATTCTTTCTATTTTTGTGACATCAATTTATAATCACGTTCAGCTACTTCTTTCCAAACTTGAAATAGATATGCGTTTATAGCATAGACAGGATCAATATAACTCTTGAAGCGTATAAGTTGTGGATGATTTCTATAGCCTGTTGTTTTATTTTCTAATACTTTTTGGGCTAAAAGTCCTTCTCTCCAGACAGTTACCAATCCTTTTGTATCTAAAATTGATGGATGTAACGACCATAGTCTCATTTTAGAATTTGGAAATGTTAAATTTTGAATTTCAAATATTGCAGATTATAACATAAAGAAATATTAAAACATAAAAGTTGTTCTCTAAAATTTTTCATTTTAAGCATCAAGAAAATATAGATTTTGATGAAATTAAAAACTTAATACAGAAATCATTATCTGAAAACAATCAATAACTTTGTTAACATTTAAAAACCTGCAAACCCCGAAAACCTTTTAATTTCTCATTTCATGATATATAATACAAGAAGTTAATTAATCATACCATCATGAATAAAAAAATCCTTTTCTGGTGCCTAACCGACAAATGCAACCTTGCATGTAAATATTGCTACTATAACGAAGGCCTCGAATCTAAAACATTTACAATGTGGAATACAAAAGACGCACTATCTACCATCCCCAACATCTCAAAACACTTTACTCACATTTACCTCACAGGCGGTGAACCCCTACTCTTTGAAGATATTGCTTTAATTATCAAGGAATTAAAACAAGCTGGATTAAATATTACATTACTGACTAATGGTGTTTTGCTTGACAAACAAATAACCCAAAAGATGATTAAAAATGGATTAGACAAGATAATTATCTCTTTAGATTCACTAAATAAGACCACAAATGATTGTCAAAGAGGACTATCTGAAATTATTATGACAAATCTTGAGGATATATTATCTTATAGCCAAAAGATAAGTATTCAAATATCAGTAACCATTACTAAGAAAAATCTAGATGATATTGAAGATTTGATTACATATGCTAAAAAATATAACATTGAATTATGGCTAAACACTGTTGATACAAATAATAATGAATTGGGGTTAAAGTCACTAGATGAATCACAAAGAAAAAAGTTAGATTTTCTATTAAAAAAATGGAACAAAGTTTTTTGTAACAATGAACTTACGGGTTATTGTAATTTTATTAATGAATTAATTGACGACAAAATAATTAGTACTTATTGTCCTATGGGAAGAAAACATTTTGTACTAGATGTTAACGGTGAAATTTATCCTTGCTTTTTACAAAAAAAGAAAATTACAAATATAATGAATGATAAAGATTGGGAAGAGAAAATAAAAATTACTGATCATAGAAGTCAAATAAAGTGTGCAAAATTAGGATGTCTATGTTTGACATGTCTTTAAAGGTCTACTAAATTTTCCTATTTTCTAAAACGTTGATTAGGAACTTACAGTTCATTTCTCTTCCTTTACTTTCCCATCTGCCTATTTTAGGATTATATGTCAAATGGGCAGGCGTAACCTCAGCCATAGATTAATCCGTTTGCGCTTTCACCCCTGATACCCCTTGAGTCAGTTATTAACTACGTATGTATTATTCAAAAAATGGGGGATATCGGTGATAGAGAAAGCCATATATATCTTGCTATACACAACCAATGATGTTATAATACCATTATTATTTTATTCTCAAAATTATGACAAACTCAAGTACACAAGATCGTTTTGGTGAAATCGTACAATCTTGTCTTCGAGACCGGGGTGCGAATAGTTTATCAGATATACCTATTGGGGATGAACATCTCGTAGCATGTACAATCTGGGCAAAAATATGTGGACTTATGACTGAAACAGGTCCAGAAGAATTAGGAACAGAATTAAAAAATTGTTATTTAAATAGTCCTTATCTTTATATAATATTCTCATCATATTCGCACACAAATCAGGAAGGAGAATATCCAGATCTTGTATTGGCTGGAGTATTTTATAGCTTATATCAATTTATTCTCCCTGACGCTAAACCTAAACTCGGAGAATTATTAGATAGGTCACGAAAAGAATATTGCGAAATAAGAGGTCTAAACCTAGAAAATTTATATCCTCCACTTAATAATGCTAATTCCTACACTAAACGTAAATACTAATACCATTCTAGAAATTTTCTGGTATAATATATGAGTTCGGAATTCTGAATTTTGAGTTCTGAGTTCCCAGCTATCTGTCATAGTTCAATAAAGTCTGGCTGGCAGATATTTTTAATTTATAACCTTAAATCCAGTGAAAACCAAACATTTATTAATTATATTTGGAATATTCATTATTGTTATTACTGTTTTATTCTTGCTCCCCCCACCAAAAGATAACACCCCACAAATCAGCATAACAGAAATTACAGCGGGCGAAGGTGAACAAGTTACTGAGGAGACAACAGTGCTTTTCCATTATAGTGCAAAATTTGATGATGGATCTGAATTTGAAAACACCAATGATACGGGAGAACCAATGGAAACTATTGTAAAAGAGACATATCCTGAAGGATTAAAGCAAGGATTGGTTGGTATGAAAGTTGGAGAAAAAAGAGAAATCTACGTGCCCTATCAGTTAGCATATGGAGTAATGGGTGGATATCCTTATATCCCGCCAAGAGCTAATATCACATATACTGTCGAACTATTAGAAATTATTGTCCCAATCGAATTACAAACTGAAGATATAATTGTTGGAGAAGGAGCAGAAATAACAATTGGCGACACATTAATTGTAAATATGATTGAAAAACTACAGGATGATACAATAATTACAAACACATATGAAACAGATACTCCTATTGAATTATCTACAAATGATGAGATAGAAGGATTAAAAGAGGGACTCAAAGGAATGAAAGTGGGTGGAAAAAGAAAGATCACAATACCTTATCAAGATGCTTTTGGCGCAACAGGAAGTACTCCTACAATTCCAGCAAGATCCAATATGATTTATGAAATTGAAGTATTAGAGATTGCTGAACCAAAGGGTATAAGTTATGAAATAACAAAGGAGGGTACTGGAAAACAAGTTAATAAAACTGATAAAGTAAGTGTACATTATACAGGAACATTGCTTGATGGAACCAAGTTTGACAGTTCTGTTGATAGAGGAACACCATTTGAATTTACATTAAATAATAGTGAAGTAATTAAAGGTTGGGATTTAGGAGTTGAAGGAATGAAAGTTGGAGAAAAAAGAACAGTTACAATTCCCTACTATCTTGCTTATGGAGCCACTGGAAGATCTCCTACAATCCCGCCAAGAGCAAAATTAGTATTTGAATTAGAGCTTATTGAAATTAAGTGAAAAGTGATAGATGATAAGTGATAAGTAGTTTAAGTTAGGAGTGCTGATTTATTGGTTCGAAGTACTTAACGATAAATTAATAATCTAATAATCGTGATTACAAAACAGTCAGAAAATTTTGCAAAATGGTATCAAGATGTTGTGCGTGAGGCTGGGTTAGCTGAACCTTCAGAGGTAAGAGGATGTGGAATTGTAAAACCTTATGGATATAAAATTTGGGAGCTAATAAGAAACGAACTTGCAAGATTAATAGAAAACACAGGAGCTGAAAACGTATATTTTCCTATGTTTATTCCAATGTCAAATTTGGAAACAGAAAAGGAACATGTAGAGGGATTTGCACCTGAACTAGCAGTTGTAACTCATGGTGGTGGTGAGGAGCTTACAGAAAAACTTGCAGTAAGACCAACAAGTGAAACCGGAATGTACAAGGCATATGCAAAATGGATACAAAGTTATAGGGATTTACCACTAAGACTTAATCAATGGTGTAATGTTGTAAGATGGGAAAAAAGACCAAGAGCTTTTTTAAGATGGTCAGAATTTCTGTGGCAAGAGGGACATACTGCGTTTGCTACAAAAGAAGAAGCATTAGCTGAAATGTGGCAAATGCTTGATATATATGAACAAATTTACAATTTTTTTGCCGTACCTGTAATAAAAGGTAAAAAATCACAAATGGAAAAATTTGCTGGGGCTGAGATCACTTCATGTGTAGAAGCAATTGCGAAAGATGGAAGATCAATACAAGGAGCAACTAGTCATCATTTAGGACAAAATTTCTCCAAAGTTTTTAATGTAAAGTTTGTTGATGCAGATGGTAAAGAGCAGTATGTTTATCAAAATAGTTGGGGATGTGCATGGAGAACAATTGGAGCTCTCATAATGGTACACGGAGACGATAAAGGACTTAGACTTCCTCCCTCTGTTGCACCTGTACAAATTGTAATAGTGCCTATTTTCAAAGATGAAAATAAAGAAAAGGTATTTGAGTATGTATCAAAGATTGAGAAATTATTGAAAGTAAAATACAGAGTTAAATGCGACTTGCGTGAAGGATTATCTCCTGGATTTAAGTTTAATGAATGGGAATTAAAAGGAATTCCAGTACGTTTAGAGATTGGGGAACAAGAGGTTAGTAATAACATGATAACCGTCTTTAGACGAGATTTAAATTCAAAAGACAGTATTTCAATAAATGAATTAGAAGATAAAATATTAAAACTATTTGAGGAAATACCCACAAACTTATTTAACCAGGCTAAGCAGTTTACCAATTCCCACATACATGAAATTAAAAGTATTGATGAAATAAAAGATCAGGTTGGTTATTTTAAAGCCAGTTGGTGCGAAAGCGTTGAGTCTGAAAAGTTATTGAAAGAAAAGTTTGGTATAGTTTCTAGGATATTGCCAATAGAATGGGAAAATAAAAAGCCAACAAATGCAAAATGCTTCATAACTGGTGAGCCAGCAAAGCATGATTGGTTATTTGCAAAAAGCTATTGAAATAAATGATACCTGCCCGCCAGACCGTATAAAATAAGGACAGGCAGGCGGGGGTGATATGTGTAAGGGATATAAGTGACTTATTATCAGAATAATAAACCAAAATAAATCTAATCACTAGTCACTGGTTACCGTCTACTGTTTACCGCATACTGGTTTAATCTGATTCTTCAAATTTGTCGGGGTCTTCATTACCACATTTGGGACATTTTTTCAGTCTTTTCACACCTTCATACAAGAATCCACATACTAAGCATTTCAGCCTTCTCCACTTTTGCTCAAGATCATCAGGTTGTTCATTAGTCGTTACAGCAATGTTACTAATGTCATCCATAATTCTTTAATAAAATTATTAAATTAACAATTTTATCGTAGCCGCACCTGCACACCAACCGTGCCTGACATTGGGCAGGTCAGGCACGGTGATACGCCTGTACGACTTCCAGTACAGTGGAGAGCTTTATTTATTCTTTTTCATCTTCTCTTTCATATTTCTTTTCGTCTTCCTTTTCGTCTTCCTTTTCGTCTTCTAAATCAATTTCCTCAATTGGTGGTGTGCTATCTTGCGTAGAATTATTGGTTTCCTTTAATCGAGTAACATCTGCAATAATAGTTTCCAAATCCTTTAAAACTTGATCACCTTCTTCACTTCCAATATTTCCACTTTGAATATTTGCCTGGATATATTCTTTTAATTGAGTAAACAATGTAAGTGCTTCATCATATTTTTCTAAACCTACATATGCCCTACCAATTTCATAGTTAGCTTTCAAAGTATAAGTTGGATAAGAATTCGCAACACCAACATACCATTTTATTGCAGAGTTATACTCACCTACTGCAAGTAGAAGATCTGCAATTTTTAGTTGTATCTCAGGTTCCAATGGATTCAACTGCAGGGCATTTGTATAGGAATTATACACAACCTGAGAATAATATCCTTCACTTAACACGTTTAACAATCCGTAAATATCCCCCCTAACAACCCATGCATTAAAATTATAACTTTCTAACTTTACGTAATTGTCTGAAACAGTCATGAGTACATCAATTAATTGCCTTTTTTCATCATCAGACAACTCTGAATTTTCATCTAATCCTGTCACAGCTTTACTGTAATAATATCTTGCCAATAACTCAAACTTTCTTGATTCATCTTTTAATCCTAACAACTCTTTTTCAATATTTTCATCTATATTATTTCCTACAATTTTATTTACTGTTTTAACATACTTTATTTCATTTCTTATAATTCCAGTCATGTTATACAAAAACACGAGTATTAAGAACACTGGAACCAATAGCAACATCACCCCAAGGCGTTTAAGTTGTTGTCCTGTTTTTTCATTACCTACTAAAAGATCAAGTCTTACATTAAACAATTTTTCCTTTTCAGGGAATAAACTATAAATACTACCAACAGAAACACCAAACAATACTGAAAACAAAAGAATAAATGAACTTGAAATTGGGATAATTAATAATGATGAAAGAAGAATCAAAACAACCACTAACAACAACTTCTCATCTCGAACATAAGGATTTTCTGTTTGAATACTCAACAATGGAATCGCTTTCTTAAACAATAGATATATGAAACCCAATAAAGTTAATATTCCTAATAATCCATAGCTTAATGTAAAAGACACTCCAAATGGTATTAAAGCATCAGATACACTATTCCCAGTCATTGTATATACGTTCTCATTTCGATATTTATATAATACAGCATCAATTTTATTCGGTCCTAAACCTAATAGTAAAGTACCAAAATCTTCAGAAATAGCCTTAGGAACCATCCCCCACGATTCCTCAAAAGAAACATACAATATTTTCCAATTTTCAGGAATATTAATCTTTTGTCCGTTATTAAGAACAAGAATTCCCATAACCAATCCAACAATTCCTCCTAAAATTACTGTATACCAAACTCTATTATCAATCTTATTCTCACCTCTCATTAACCATAACACTAATGCTGTTACAGCAACTGGCAATATAAACAATAATGCATTTGTAAATGATAAACCACCATCAGTACTTGTTCTTATTCCGTAACTTATAAATCCATAAAAAGCCGTCAATATTAATCCAATCACTAAGTAGACATATTTGACCCACATTTTCTTAGAAAACTGTAACGCCTTCCATAAAGACATAAATCCAAAAGCGACAGCAACGTATGCGAAAGGAAGAATATATTGCATAAGTAACATCCCATCCCAATATGCATTTGAAATCGTTACTTTCCCAGTAATTTGCAAAAAGAACATTACAATTCCAATCAAGAGAATAAATGAAAAGCCTAAAACAATCAATCCTTTTTTAAATGTCTTTTCAATATTATTTATTAATGACCATGCAAAAAGTCCTCCTACTGCAATAAAAATGTAGTTTGTACTTACAGAATTAAATTTCAATAAGCCATAACTATCACCTCTTAGTCCACCAACTATACCAATTACTACTAATAACATTATTAACCATTCTGTACCAAAATATCTAAGATTTACATCCTTTAGTTTTAGCGTTGCCGAAAATTTTGTGAGTAATAACACTAATGTGCCTACTCCCAGTATCGTTAATAATATTTGTTCATTCAAAAATTTGTATTTTGGGAAAACTCCTATAATTGCGACAAGAGATAGAACAATTGTCAAAACAACATTTAGGTAATTAACCTGTTTTCTATCACCTTTTATTTTCTCAGCGACAGATCTACTTGAGTAATCGACAGCCATATGATTTGGACAGTTAAATTAGAATAAATTAGTTTGATTTTAAATAAATATTTTTTCTATAAAAGATTTCTCTTTTTCTTTGGTTGTTTATTTTTTCTACTTCTTCAACTATTGTGCCATTTGAATAGGTACATTTTACCACATATTTACCTTTAGGTACATATAGCAAATATTTTCCTTTATTATTCGAAATTCTTCTCTGAACCATATGATTAAATTCTTGGTCATAAAGATCAATAACTACTTTAGTTGCCACTCTCCCATTTTTATAATATACAGTTCCAAATCTACTTAATTTAGTGTAAATTAGTCGTTCGTACAAAATAATTATAAGCATAATTACTCCTAAAATAAATGTTATCAGACTTAATATCCACCCATATTTTAAAAACATAAATCCTGAAATCAAGGTTAATACAAATAGTAATAATTCATTTAAAATATTAAGAAGTAATTTAATAAGATTTTGAATCTGATATCGGAATGACATTTTCCCAATTGGATCCAAGGGTATATTAAAATGTTTGGATAAATCATCAACAACATCTCTTGTCACTCGGGTATATGGAGGATCTTCAATATTTAATATCAAAGAAGAAGGAAAAGCATAACCTGGTCGCTGTACTATTATTTTAGCAGAAATATTTTTATCAGGAACATAAAAATAACCCAAAGAGTCACTTACAGAAGTTCTTATTAATTTGTTGGTTTTCAGATCTATCATTCTCACAACTGCACGAGAAATAGGTTGTTTTGATATTGAATCGTACACTACTCCCGTTTTTATTGCCTTTGTAAGTCCAATAAAATTGGTAACAATGTTAAATATGTAAATAATTGTTGTCCAAATGTTAAAGTTTGAAAGAGCTATAAATATAGAAATTACCTTCAATGGACGATGGTATTTTTCAATCACTCCACTTATTTCTTTAGGTAATTCATCATACTTCTTTTCGATTGCTTTCCAAATATTACTTTCCCAAACTGGAGGTTTGGGTTTGTTATCATCTGGTATCACCGGTTCTTCTGGCTCTTCTGGTTCCTCCGGTTCTTCTGGCTCTTCTGGTTCCTCCGGTTCTTCTGGCTCCTCTGGCTTGCTTAATATAACAACAGAAACCACCTTAGGAATATCAAAAAAGCTGTTATCAGATAACATCAGTGACACATCAACCATTACTTCCCCTACGTCCCTACATTCAATTATTGCTACAGCCTCACCATCATTGTCAGTCACTAACTGTTGATAAACAAAAATACACAAATCATCTGGTGTTAGATTTACTCTCCAACGATATCCAATTAACGGAATTTCCTGACTTTTCGCAAATAAAGTTACAATAATTCTTTCCCCTTCATATATCTCTGTTTTATCAACCCCAAAGGTCGTTGAAGCTTTGATATGTGATAAATTTTCAACAGTTGCATTGATTTCTACATCGCCTCCTCCTGTCATTTCAAGTGCATAAACAGGTTTAATTTGACACCAAACAATAAACATTGTTAACGTAAAGGCGGCTAGAATTAAAAATTTACGAAACATTTTGCGATTTTATTTACAATAAGTTATAATAAAAACAAGAAATACATTATTAGTATAACATAAAATTGAATAAATGCAATGTCAATATTGATAATTCATCAAAATTCTGCAAAAGTTAAAGAATACATAAAACAACTAATTGTCAATATTGACGAAAGTTATCAAGATGAACAAAACATACAAAACGCACTTGACGTACATATTGTAGAATCTGAAACTTCCTCAATAGGAATTGATGATATTAAAATATTGTTAAGTAGTCTACAATATAAGCCCTTATCACATGAAAAACAATTTGGCATAATTATCAATGCCTATCTTTTAACAACTGAAGCCCAGAATGTTCTTTTAAAGTCATTAGAGGAACCATCTAAAAACACAGAATTTATTATTGCAACTAGATCAGTTACTGATGTTTTACCGACAATTAGATCAAGATGTACAATTCATTATATATCTGCTGAAGAATCAAAAGGAAAAATTCCTGAGGAATGCGAATCTTTTATACAAATGAAGCCTCATGAAAGATTTCTATTTACAAGAGAGTATTGTAAAACCCACAAGAAAAAGGAAGAAATTGAGCAATTTATTGTTGGATTAATAGAAATATATAGAACAAGATTACAAGAAGATAGGAACTTATCCAAAAATAATGGCGAAAATCTTAAACTATTAAATACTGCTTATTCATATTGGCAATCAAACGTCAATAAACAATTACTTCTAGAATATATTGCAATAAATTTAGTTCGTAGTGCTTAGTACTTAGTTAAATTGGGAAACAGTAAGCGGTATGCGATAGGCGGTATGCAGTAATCAGTGATTGGTTATTAGTGACTAGATATTCACTCGTTCGTTTTCAATGTATACATCAATTCTTTTTTCCATTGGCAATACTTCCTCAATATTTTCTGGCCATTCAATAAGATACAAAAAACTATTATCAAATAATTCATCTTGTGGAATTATTTCCAAAAATTGCTCAGAATTAATTCTATATGCATCAATATGTCTAACAGTCCTTTCCTTTCCATTATACCTAATTTGGTATTCATTCATGATAACAAATGTTGGACTAGTAATGTGCTTTTTTACGCCTAACATTTTCAACAGCTTTTGAGTAAAAAATGTTTTGCCAATACCCAATTCCCCACGCAAATTAATAGTTGAAACTTCATTCAAATATAAAATAACAGCAGAAATAGCAGAATCCACATCATTATAAATGAATTCTTTATTATCAATTACAACTTTATATATACGCTTTATTTCTTTATTCACCTAGGAAATTATAAATTTTAACTGTCCATCTCACCCCAACTAATACCCACACTCTTCTCTATCAACTGTCCCACAAGTAAAGTTTTCAATTTTCTTTCTGCCCAAAAATTCTCTCATAATATCAACATATCTTGGATCATATACAAATCTCTCTGAAGGACTAAGTAAATTGTCAGTAACAAAAAGATCTCTTCCACATTTTCCACCACAAGAGGTGTCTTTTGTATCAAACTTAACTTGACCAGTTGAGAAAAGTAAACCATTAATAGTTAAAGTATTATATGAATTTTTTATTATTACATTTCCTTTAACAATAAATCCAGCATATAACTCAGTTACAGCTCCTTCAATTACTAGGTCTCCATTTACAATAAAAAGGCATCCACTATTTGGGCCAATAACATTAATGTTTGCATTAATGTTGAGGTTATTCCCAACAAAAATGACTTTTCTACCAGAACAAGTTATTATCGTCGATCCCGTAGTCAAATCACTAACATTTTTGTAAACAGAATCAATTGAGTCACCGAAATTTCCAAATGCAATTGCAGGAAAATCCTCAAATTTTGTTCCCGTATTAGCCTCAGCTAATTTTGATAAAGATGTATACCAATCAATATCCCCATTTGCATCATTATAACTATTTAGTAACCAGTTTTTGGATGAGGTTGCTCCAGTTATTACTTGCCCAGAGTAAAGTAAATAAGTACTGGTAAATCTAGGAGGAACAAAAGTTGGAACAGAATTTGTTACTGGTCCACCTGAATATAAATCGCCACTTACAGTCTCAAACCATGGTCCAGCGTAATCAAAGCCCGTTGATATTTCTCTGCTATTTCCAGCTAGATCCGTAACATTAGCATTAAATTTATAATCAGAACCTCCAGAAAGTCCATTTACAATAACATAACAATTAAATAACAATGTTCCTGCACTAAGCGAATCACATGTATTCGATGTGATCGTAAGTCCTGAAGCATTTATATTTATTAAACCTGTTGAATTTATATTTACCCTAAGATTATCAATACCTTTTGAACCATTAGCTTCGTATGGAGAGAAACCTCCCCTTAGGCCACCACCGTCACCACCAATAACAGTATCACTCACATCTTTAAATAATAGTTTTATAGAACCTTGGGCTAAACCCCCTGTTGAAACACTTATTGATCCACCTGGCACACTGTTGTCAACATACATATTTAAAGGTCCAGACATACCACAAGACCATACACTAGATGCGCCAGACCAAGCACAAGTACCTCCTTCAGGCCCTCCAATCATAGTCCAATTACCAAAATTGTTTTTCTCCCGTACAGCAAACTTATCAAGTGCATGTATTCGAAAATATAGTTTAACAGAGTCATTACTTACTGATTTGTATCTATTGGTTATATATCCATTACTTGAAAGCGTTTGGGAAGTAACTCTACCCGAAATTCCACCTGTTGTACACTCACCATTTACAGCAGAATCTATTTGTCCACCAGCCCCTCCTAAGGAACAAATAGTATAATTGGAACCGCCTGCCCCAATGATCCCTGTGTTCCAATAGTTTGAATTAGTCATTTCAACACCAATACGCCAAGGGTGAATTATATAGTTATCTTTACAACCTCCATCATCATTAGTTGGTTGACAATATCCATAGGTATAATTCCATCCACAGTTGCCATTACAGCTTGATATATCTTTAGTGCTACAACCAGAAGTACTATCAGAAGACCCATCACAATTCTTAGTTAATCCTGACTCCAAGCCACAATTACAAGCATAGTC
>DAOOWV010000015.1:0-22154 GCA_035371485.1 Candidatus Dojkabacteria bacterium
TTGTCAAAATAATTATAGTAACTATAATCGTTGTAACAAGGACTAATATTTGATAGTTTAACTATTTTAGGGCTGGAATTATCAGTATAAAATTGACTATAACACCCCGCCGATGTTAATGCTGCAATAATTTGGGAGTCATTAGCAGGCATAATAAGGCTGTCATTTGTTGTAGTAGTAGTTGCTGCTTGTATTTGTTTACCGTTTACTGAACTATCAATAAAATAACCATTGACAACATTTGTCAAGTCTTTAATCCACAATATAGGGCTTAAAGATAAAGGATTAAACCCTCCGCCCCTTCTCGCACTAATTATATTTGCTAAAGCTAATATCATATCTTATTATTTACCCCAATAACAACCAGAAGCTGTATTACCAACATTAACAGTAACTTCTCTAACACATACATCATTCCATCCACCTTTGTAAAATGGCAATGGAACAGCTACATTACTTTCACTATTTTTCAATTTAACATATAATATCCCTTCTGAACCAGTATTGGGGTCTATTGCTATATAAAACCCCTCTGGGTCAATTTTGCCATTTACTAAATCAAGTACACCACCATCTTTAGAAATTTGAAGTGTGGCTACATTCCCATATTTATCTAATAAATATTGACCAACACCCAAGTCTTTATTTGAACTATTATTACCAGTATTCATGTCTTATATTTTTAACTTTTTAAATACGCTGTTAAATAAAAATAAACAACCCTATCTCCATAATTCCAGCAAACAACTGGATTTACCATATTATTGGTTGTGTCAAATGTTTCTTCACCGTCTTGAGTTGCCCCAGTGAATGTTGGCACATGTAATGCATTCCCATCACCTTGCAACAACAATAAGCACCCTTCTCCAAATTTTGAAGTAATAACTGGGATTTCAATTGCTTTAGATAGTTTATAAACTTTATAATACTTCTCGGGAAATGTTAATTCCGCAATACCATTGAAGTCAGATGGTTCATTGTCTCTTTCAAAGAATGGGCCACTTGGAACTCCACTTTGTTCATTCACATAAGTGTCTAAATTTTTAAAAGACATTGAAAACTTTTTCATTTGTAACTAAGTTTAAATGACTTTAATATTTTAGAACATTCTTGTGTAATTATATAAACATCATTTTCAGTTATAATAAAATCTTCCACATCTATGCCATCGTACATATAATCTAAAATTCCTATATATACATTTGCAGTGTTTAATATTTCCCTTTGCCTATCATAACTATATGATGAACCAATCCTATAATTATTTTCATATATAGAATTACATCTTATGTAACTTAATTTTAATGCTAATGTTGAATTGTATAAATCAGTTTTAGTCATATTAAACTATATCTTGCAATAATTCCAAACATTCATTATAGCTTTCAATTGAACCTATTGTAGCCGCATATTCCATGCAATCCAACAGTCTCCTTTGTTCATCAAGCATGTATTTTTCTTTGCTATCCATCCCAAGTCTATAACTGAGATTATTCTTCATTACAAGCATTGTAATTACAGCAGCAAATCCTTCGGTGCATCTTGCTAATTCACTAGCACCATCTTTTAAAATAAATACATAGATACCGTCTTCAAATTCAGTTATTGACAAGCCAAGGTCTGCTATTTCTATAACTATACCATTATTGATGTTTTCATCTGTAAATGTTATTACAGAGCCCAATATTACATTGTCTTTATATACAGTTAATGTTTTTCCAGAAGTTGAAACTACAGTATCCCCAACATTTTGTATAGTAAAATATGTTGCATCAATTGATTCTTCTACAGCTAATGTTATTGCCATAATTACCTAATTATAGATATTAATTTTAATATTGAATCCGGGCCAAATGCTGCAAGTAATACAAATACTACAATAACCCATATTGTTAATAATATTAATCCAATTGCTGGTTTTGCAAATATTTGTCTTATGAATTTTGTCTCAGTGGCAAGTTTTTTAACATTATCCCTATACTCACCTATTGGACAATTCCTACCCTTTTCTTCAACTAATAGTAGTCTATCAGATATTTCTTTAATTAGATCAGCATTAGACTTATTACTCTCTTTCTGGTCTTTAATATAGTCAGTGAGTAATTTATTCAGGTCTTGCAGTTCTTTTTCCACTTTATCAAACCTTAAGTTTAAATTATCTTCCTTTAGTTTTTCAATTTTATCTTCAATCTCACTCATTTCATAGTTAAAATACTTGATTGGACTTAAAGTTTGAGTTGCCCCAAATATAAATTATTTTATTGTAATTTGCAAATTATTCATATAAAAATAAGGGGAGAATTAACTCCCCTTATAAATTAAGTCATTTACATACTATACGTTAAATACAGTCGCTAATGCATCGTTAGCTAAATCTGTAGGAGTTTGCTGAGTAGCAATTACAATCCTAAATTTAGATTTAACTGATTGACCAATTGCTTCAAATCTAACATCAGATGCTTGGATTTCAAGATTGATTAAATCATATCCCCTACCAGCAACTGCTTGAGTTCTCAATTGGGTTAATGGACGTTTGCTTATAATTGGGGCTTTATCCATCCATTGTGAATACATTTCCTGATAAGCAACTTGAGCATATGTACCTGTGCCATATTTAGGTTTTGTAGCCTTATATTCAACAAGTGAACCAAAATCTTCAGTTGTAATATCAAATGATACTAAAGAATTTGTTAATTCATCTGTAATAGGGTTGAATGGCTGTTCAAGTCCTGAGAATTTAAGACCCCAATATCCAGTAGCAGTTGTAACACCAGTTTGAGATGCAGCAGTTGTACCTTCATAAACATAGCCAGTTTCACCTTGCCAAGGAACATCAAGTGTAAATGTTGCAGCACTTGAAGTAGTTGCAGCAGCTTTATACTTAACTGGGACAGCATCACCACTAGCAATAGTTACTGCAATTGTAGCAAATGTTGAATCATCTTCACTTGACAATACTAATGGAGGAAGTGAATAGAACCCCGGGTTATAGGTAATTGTTACGGTAGTTGCACTTGCACTTGCTGTAGCTTGAGTTCCAGCGTTAATAGCTGTTGCAATAGCTGTAGCATTTTGAGCAGCTGTACCAGCATCTGCAACATTATAAGCAGTTTCACCAATATAAATTACGTGGCGACCAGCATCTGTAGATGAACCAAGAACACTTGCAGTAAATGTAAATGTTCTGCCATTGCTTGATGGAGCATTGATAATATCAGCAGCAGTTACACTAGCGGTAGATGCTGTCAAAGTTGTATTACCAGCAGCAGCTTTAATGTAAGTTGAAACTACGGTTGAACCCTTTGTAAATTTGTAAATAGTTGCACTTCCTGTAAATGCAGCTACCGATGTAGTATCACAAACACGTTCACATCTAATTACTGGGTAAGGTTCACGTCCAGTTGTAAACTGACGTATAAAACTTTCCTGAAGACCTTTTGCCATATCAGCTTGTGAAGTTGATGTAGCTTTATAAGGCACTGTTTTAATCTCAGGAGCATTGTTATAAGTATTTCTTGTATGATTCAAGATTACATGCAATACATATGTGCTTCCACTAACTGGAGTTCCAAACCCAGTCGTATTGTAGGTTGAATCATACCCAAAATAGCTTACTTGTTGAGTATCTTGAACAAAGTCTTTTTTTACTTTAGTCAAGATATCATTATAACTAAAAATTGGAGAAAATACATATGTGCCATCAGAATTTTTCTGAACTACACGTACTGGAGTTGTTCCAGATATAGCACTCTCCTCATTCTTGTTATCAAGAGCTCTTACTACAGCTACAGAACCATTAGCCATATCCGTATATAAGGCTTCGTCTGCAATACCATTAGCAACATTCCCAATAAAGAAATAAGTTGCATTTTTTTCATTAATCATTGTAATTACGTATTAAGTTAAACAAAATTGTTTATTTATTGTTACTATTTAATATACTATTGCTTTTAAGAAACATATCTACTGCCATATCTATTATTTCCCATTGAAACACATCAGGCACTTCTATTTCAGAAGTTGGATTATCTTCTATTGTGTATTTGTTAGGTTCCCTAATGTACCCAACTTGATATGAGGTTATTGACGCACCACTTTGATGAACCAATACATGTAATCTATTCGTACCACCATCGTCAATAATCTCAGCTCTCCAAACTAAGTATTCATATGGTTTCTTAAATGGATTCCTTATATTTGACTGGTATGAGTCAAGTGATATTGGCCTTACCTTTGATTTATAATCAGTAGTCCCAACTCTTACATTAGCAACTTCAAGCACTGTATATAATAAATCAGTAGGTAATACAGCTTGTACAGAATTTGGCAATATTGTAGATGCTGTTACATTTAACACCTCACTTACAGTAAGTAAACTTAATGCTTTCCTAGCCTTCTCATTATCTTCAAATTCTGCATAATACTTATCTATTAAATCATATAAACATTCATAGAATATACTGCTTATTTCACCAGTCGGCATGTCTATAACTAAATCAAGATTTCTAATCTTTCTTTCAAATTCATTATGCATTTCAGCTAATGTCATTTCTTATCCTCCTGCTTAGTTACTAGTAAATACTTTTCTCTTCTAAATATTTCAACAGCTTGTTGCACTATTTCTTCATGTAAGTATTCAGCTAATTCACAATCATTACTTCCTCCGAGTCCTATTTGTATTGGAGTTCTCAGGTATGTTAAAACAATTGCAGTTAATGTTGTAAACCTGTCAACAAATACTATTATTTTATTATTAGCTTCAAATATAACACCAGGTTTTCTTATAATTGGCTTATTAAAACTATTTGTTGTGAAAGATTCAACTTCGTTGTAATTTATTATCTTATTGGGAACTGTACTTGTTGATGATATCACCGGACAAGCTGTTCTGGTTATTTTACTATCACTCCTTATATAATATAGATAATCCGATGGCAACGCCATCATATTGCCATGTAGTATGTCAGTTAATGGTGTTATTGACGTTTCAGTAGTCCTACCTATTAAATGTCTTAATTCATCAATGTTTTTATTTATATTTTCAATATTCTCCTTCATATTTAATGAAGGGAAATATTTAGCTTTCATTGTTCTTAATTGAGATATATTTAAATATGCAAATATTTCATCAGTATCCAGCCTGTCCTTAGTTTCAAATTCAGGATTTGATGTATATAATAACCTTTGAAATTCTATTTGCATTTGTAATGCATTCATATTTATCCTTGTTGAGGTATTTTAGTTTTAAATATAGATTCTGCTGCTAAATTAACTGCCAAATCAACTAAATCATCGTGTAAAAATCCTGGCAATATTGAAGTATTTGAATCATCAATTCCTTTCTGAGCTAACACATATGTTAATTGGATTTGGTTAATATTTGTTGTATAGTAGTCAGGAATTACAATTATATATGAATATGGGGCGGTTGATGCTTGATATCCAAATATAATCTTAGGATATTTGAAATATGGTTTATTGAAATTAGTTGTTACAAACTTTGACAAATCAGATGCCGATATTATCTCAGCTCTAACAAATTCAGATGTTATTGCAGGTTCAGTTCTTGTTACCCCAACCATAGCATCTATAAAAAATCTTACTGGTGATGAAACTATTGACGATATTGCAATACCATAAACACTTTCGCCAGATGGCAATGTCATTGGACTCATACTTCCACTATAAGTCCTTACTACAGTATATATTGACTTATAATCACCAAGTTGAGAATATTTCTTAATAATTTCATTCTCAGCAGTATTTAATAAACTGTAGATTTCAGTATTAGTAAAACCTGGGGCTGCCGCACTAGCAACAGCCTCAAGTCTTATATTAAATTTTGATATTAATTCAGCAGATGTCATTAATCTTCTACCTTAGCTTTATCTTTTTGTTTAGTTACTGCAATTATTTTTGCATAAATTGGGTCATCAGGTTTTTGTTCCCAATGCTTCATCTGTGCAATTAATTCACCATAACTATATTTAGTATCAACTCCATTAATTATATAAGTCCCGACACCTTGTTTCAATACAACACCTTTATTTATCGCCTTAGCTATAAGTACTTTCGTGTTATATGCTTTATCTTTAAATAAAGAAATAAATCCTTCCTTATCGACATCAACAATTTTCTTAAGTTCCCCTATCAAGAACTTTGTATCAGCCTCTTGTGGGATTGAAACATTCTTTGACTTGTTCATGTAGTAGATATTGATAAAATCTCTCATCTTATCATTATTTCCCTGAAGCTTGCCAAGAGCTTCTCCAATCTCAATTAAGAATTGTGTTTCAGATATAGCCTTTTCTTCTTCATAATTTTCATTAACAAATGCGTACCTAAACTGTCCATTAAATCTCGAATCCCAATCATTAGATATTTCTTTCTTCCAAGTTTTAAGAACTTTATATTCCAAATTTTCCCTTGGATTAGATAGGTCAAATTTCTTACCAATCTTCATCAACTCTGGAGTTTTTGTAATTGTTACATTAAATGAACCCCAGAATTCATTATTCTTTTTATATGGGTTAAGATCCTCTCCAAGAATTTGAGAGAAGTATTCCATTTCGCCATCTTTAGTAAATGGATTGACAACCTTTTGTGTATGTTCGTCAACTTTTAAACAATACCTATCTGAAGCTCCATCCATTTTAAAATATGCAACATGTTTTTCATCATTAACCATGCCAGTCTTCCTTCCAATAGGTTTTAAATACACTACTCTTTTTTCCAAATATCCCTTCTCAATTGCTTCGTCTATACTAATCATGTTAAAATAATTAATTATTAATTTTGCTAAGTTAATTCCATTTTTAATAAAAAACAAGGGTGTAGGTATATTTCTACACCCTTGAGTATTTTTATCTCAAAATTGACGGTATAATACGGCCAGTTTTAAGAATATTGTTTACCTGAATTGCACCTTGGAACATTTTACCAACAGTATATCCATCTTTCAAAGTGGCAGTAGCGGCAGGAGAACTTAAGTTGTTATATGCTGTGAAAGCATCACGCATACCCGGAACAAATCTATAAATTTCTTCTTCACCTTTTACAGCAACTCTTTGTATGTTAGGAGAACCATTCGTAGTACCAAAGTTCCAAATATCATAGACATAAGAACTTGCCAAACCAGCCTTAGGGTGACGTATTTTATTACGAGCTGGATCATCCTTCATAGGATCAATCATCAGTTTGAATTTAATACCATTAATAAATTCATATTCCACCAATTGGCCTTCAGAAAGTCTCATCTTTCCTTCACCAGCATCAATGAAGTTGTGTGAACTTCTCAGCCATGAAATTTCACCACCTCGTGCTGATAAAGCCTTATGCAATTGATATGCACCATATTCACCAGTTGAAAGAACCAACTCCCTCTTATCTTCCTTAACTTTACCTACAGAAATATCCATAGCAAAGTCAGTAATTACATCAAGTGAGAAATCATTATAAAATAGCATGTTACCACCTTCCATTTGTTCGTAAAGACCAAATCCAGCCTTAATAACATTACCACTTTCACCTTTCAAACCATGTGTACCATCAGCAGCCTTTGTAGATTTTCCACCCAAAAGAAGACGTGCCTTATCTCTACGAAATTGTGTAAGGAAGTCCCATTCAAGTTTACTTAGCCATGCAGTATGTTCTTTACCATTTTGGTCTAAGAATTTAAATGCAAGCGGATTAACTTTACCCTTACTAATCATATTACCAGGAACTTCATAATTCTTGCGAATCATTGAGAATTCATTTTCAAGAACAAAATGACTAGCATGTTTTACTTCATTACCACGAATTGACAATGTTTGCTCAACAAGACCAAATTCTTCAGACCAACGTGTTCCAACAGCAACCTCATCAGCATCAATAAATTTAGTACTATCTCCAGAAACAATCTGAACTGCATATCCATATAAATTACCAACTTGAATTGGATCAGTTGTTACACGTAAAGAATATTTCTCTGGGTGATGTCCAACCATTACAGATGTAGCTGAGAAGAAATCTTCAGCAAACCACATATAGAATGTACCAAATCCTAATCCAGCTTTGTCTGCATCAGTAATTTGAGATCCAGTAGGGTCAGCAGACAATGTAGCTGCCATAAGTTCAATGTTCCTTTCTTCACTACCTTGTAATGCCCAACGGAATGGAGTGTCATCGTCAAGATAACGTACTGGGAATTTGTCAATAAATGAGACAATATTATCTGCCCCATAGTTTACTTCATATACCCTGTCAATAAATTTTGAAATCCATTGAGGGTCTTGCATACCCATCCAACCTAGGTGTTCTTCACGAGTAAATTTACCCCAGTATTGTGGGTCCAAGATTTGCATCTTAGAAATTTTAACGCTCATATTAAATTAATTAAAAATTGTTTGTATTATAAGTTTCCAAAAGTATTTTTCAATGCATTGAATGTTGATGATTTTTCTCCACCAGTATTTGGATTACCATCTAGTCCATTCTTTGTTGCCTGTAATTTTTCATGTATTTTACTAACTGCATCAGATTTAACCTTAGATTCAATTTTCCTAAAATCTCCATCTAACATACCAGTCATTATTGCATAAGCTAATTTTATACGGGCACCAATCGGGTCTTTACTAATCCATGCCGTAATCCCATCAACTTGGTTATTATTAGCATCCTTATACCCTTTAGTTAGGATAAACTGCTCGATCTTAGCCTGAGTTTGTTTATTAATCTTCTGGCCTAAAACTTCATTTGCTGAGTAGATTGTATCTTTGTAAGCTTTTATCAACTTATCCATATTATCTTTTGCAGCATTTTCCTCATCAATAACTCTTTGTTTCTCAGCCTTAATTCTTTCTGCATTGAGCTTCTTGACACTTTCCAGAGCTTCAATTGCTTCTTCTATATCAGTCCCGGTGTCAATACTCTTTTGAATTAACTTGCTTATTTTCTCATCAGAAAGTTGTGTAGTATTTTTATAATCCTGAAATAATACACTCTTCCTTAAATCCTCATCAGCCTCAAGTTGTTCCTTGGTCAATGAATCAAATTTAATCTTTGATGAAATTAATTGTTTGGCAATATCAGAATCAACTCCAGAATCTTTCAATTCAATATATTCAACAAAATCTGACTCATATGTTTTCTTAATTTCACCAACCCTTGACTCAACCTCTCTTGAAAACAAATATTCAAGCCCAGCCTCGTCACCATTTTCTTCCACAAATTTTGAGAACTCGTCTTCATCATATGAAGAAAATACCCCCTTCTCGTTAACAAACCTAGCAAAGTCAAGAGCAATGGAATTGGAATTAGAAGTATCTTTATCTTGAGAAGGGGGATTTTCCTTTTCTGTAATTACTTCTTCTTTCTTACTCTTTACTTTCTTAAGAGGTTCATCTTTACTATCCTTATTTACATCTAACTTATCGTCAAGTTCAATTTCTAATTCATCATTAGATTCTTTTTTTGAACTTTGATTTGAAAATACACCAGATTGATTAGCTAATATATCCTCCGGTGTCTCCAGGGTTTCAAACACTTCCCCAAAGTCAATTTCGCTTAATAAACTTTCTTTTTCCATTGTTTGCTTGATTATGTTATTACAAATATATACTTCTAAAATAACCTAATAAAGATTATTAGGTTATTATTAATTCCACGTATAGCTAAACAGTTAATTGCATTAAATTTTGTCTTCAAATTCTTTATCAAGGAAATATAGTGAAGCATCCTTAGATTTAATCATTTTAATCCTATCCACCCAGTATAATATTTTTGCTTCTTCTTCAGTTTGCTCACTAATCATTTTCATGGCAAATTCATATGTATTTAAATCTCCTTCATCAAATGCAGCTTTAGCTATTTGCTTAATCCATTCAGTTACTTGAATTTCATGTTTATAACTATTTTCAACTATTGCTTCAATTCCATCAAACCCTATTGGTTGCTCTTTAGTTGCCATAGTTTTTGGCATACAACCCCTATCTTGAATATATTCATAGAATTTATCCCTATGAATTAATTCCTCTTTAGAATATTTATCCCATAGTTTTGAAGCTCCAAACCACCCATTATAACTCAACCACTGTGACATTGCTAAGTATAATAAACTTGACTCGTGTTCATTTTTCAATTGCTCATTAAGCATATTGTAAATCTTGTCTGATATTCTTTTCATATATTAATTATTATCTTAATCTGTTACAAAATGTCATATTATCACTGTATTGAATGATGATAATCCAGTTAAATTATCTTGTATAATTATTTGCAATTTTTCATTTTCATTACCATCTACCAATATTGCACATCCAGCACCTTGTTGAGAATTATATATTTTTGTTGCCGTCATTCCATATACTACAGATGGTGCTTTGGGATCATATTTTACAACAAATCCCTTTAAATCTAACCCTCCATTTGTTTTTGCATTTATTGTATTAAAGTAAACACTATTTTTTCTTCTGACAATAATCCCCTTAGTCAATGCAGCAATTCCACCAAATTTCCCAGAATCCATATCAGTATCATCGGTCATACTTAATACTATTTGATTTACGTGCCACTTTATTTTTGAAGATGGTTTTATGTCAAATATAACTTTTGAAGAAGATCCATCAATATTCATATTAGTAGGAATTCTTCTTACTTCTGCATTAGTTGTAAATGCATAGTCAATTGACTGGTCAATTGTAATTACATTAACATTTACAGAAATAATTTTAGCCTGTAATAGTCTATAATATTCTGTAATTGTTATATACTCATTTGCAACATTCCATGCCCAGGGTTCAATGTTACGGTGTATGAATCAATTACTGCATTTGATGCTAATGTTGCGTTATTGATAAAATATTTAAAATAATATGCAAAAGTTATAGATGTTTGGTCTTGTAAATATGTATCGACATATTGCCCATTTTTGAAGCAATATTTACAACATATTCACAAAGTTCCGAATCTTCATATATAACTGGAAAGTTGCTATTTATTATAAATTTTTTATTAGTCATTTACATTACTTTTGACCAACTACCTTATTCTTTATTGCAGTTCTGGCTTTTAATTTCTCCCTTTTAAAAGCTTCATCATCTTTCATTTTTTGCATCTTTTCAGAAGACTTTATCTTTCTATATTCAATCTCAAGCCTCTTGTTCTCTAACTCAATTCTCTTTGATTCAATATCTTTTTTATCAGACTGGTCTTTCTCTTTGAGTTTAAGTTCCCTATCTTTATAGAATACATCTGAAGCATGTTTCCTCTCTTTTAGTGCTTGAGAAGCTATCTCCATAGGGTCGGGAATTCCATTTTGATTAGCATCAATACTTCCACTCTTAATATATGTTGCTAATTCAGCAGTATATATCTTAGTGTCATTATTTGTATCAACTTCATATTGTTTAAGTTCTCTGTCAAGAGCTTTCTGTTCAGCCTCAAACTCCATTCTCTGCATTTCAATATTTTCCTGAATTTGCATTTGTTGTTGCTGGATTTGTAATTGTTGTTGCTGCTCCTCTTGCTGTCTCTTAATTAAATCTTCTTCATAAGTTTCAATTTTTCTTTGCATATCACCAACATTTCTGGTTCTATACAAATCTGCAATAATTGACAATGAACCATTATTTTGTAAGAATCTTTCTCCAAGTTGTCTTAATGCCTGAAGAGTTTGCATGTCATTTGAACCATTATTTACATCAACTGATACATCTATATCCCTTACATCATTGTAATCAAATCTAAGTAACTCTATTGTACCGGTATCTAATGTAAATTGCCTTACAAATGACTTATCTTTCCATGCAATTTTTGCGGCTTCAATTAAAGCTCTTAACGCCCTCTTTCTTGTATTATCATGTACATCAAACCACTTCTCAGTAATGTAACTTGATTGAACTACAGCCCTTTCTATCCCACCAACAGTCTCTCTATTATCAATAGCACCCTTTCTTTGTGGAGTTATACCAGTCAATGATTCAAGTCTTCTTTCAATAAAGTCAAGCATCATTATATGGTTTTGGATATAATTACCCATTTCAAGGTCAATTACTGGAGAACCTTCATTCATTACTCCGGCAGGTTTACCCCTAAATGCAGCCTTTTGAGATTCATTAAATGCATCAACTACAGCCCATCCTAAGTATTCAGCATAGTATAACCATCTTGACACATCCCATCCATCTGGAACCAAATGTAGTGGCAATTTGGCTATTTTACCCTTATATTTAGTAAAAGCCATTTCAAGCCTATACATGAAAAAGTTGTACAGATATTGCAAATCCCTACCTTCATCGAATAAGCTCCTACCAACATTATTATTAACATTAAATACAGTCCCTACTATACCAGGATTGCATACAGATGGATTGTCCATATGTCTCATTTGGATTGGACATGGTTGCATCCTTAAATATAAATCAGATCCAACTATGGTTGTTTCATACCACTCAGTAATCCATTCCCATTTAACATCTTCACCTAATTCTTTATTTGGTTTATATTGTTCTGGAACCATATCCTTTACAACATCTCCAAATTCATCAAGTTTAGTTATAAATCCAACCTGTCTTTTACCTCTCCAACATACTCTAGTTACCCTAACATTGCCATCAGCATCAAAAGCTCCATTATATGAACCATACATATCATTCCAGTTGTCGACAATTTCAACCCCTGGTATAATATTATTTAATCCAACCGCATGGCCTAGTTGATTTGAAAACATCTGAGAATTTCCAGAACTCCCTATATTATGTCCAGATTCTAAATATTTAATATCTTTCTCTTGAAGTTCGTCATGATACCTATCAAGTACAGCACTTGGTGGTAAATATATATCCTCAACTATAACATCAGCATCTTCAATCTTATATGACTGACCATTACGTATTGTATAGAAATTAAGTGGGTTCCCCTTCCTAAGTACAGGTTCACCTCCTATTATATCAATAACATATATTTCTTCACCAGCTATAAGTAAATCTTCAAATCCCCTACTAAACTCAACTGCTAAATCATTTACTGTATATAAATAATTAAGCATTTGATTGGCCATTCTTTCCCTCTTATCTTTAAAGATATATTTACGCCATTTGTCAAATTCTACAATCTCTTTCTTAACTTGCTCTGGGTCAAAATTTAGTTGTGATATTTTCTCATAATAAAACTTCTTAAACTCTTCATCAATCTGTTGGAGTTTATCGGTAATAGCATCACTGTTTATAACAGTAGCTGTAGGATTAAATATCCTTTTTCTTTCCTCTCCAGAAAGTAGATTTAATGCAGGAGTTAATAATGGATAATTCTTATATGAATTAGGAAAGTCACTATTATCAATCCTATATGGATTGGTAACTCTTTCAGCCTCAACATTATCTATAATGTCATTTCGTAGATTATAATTAATAACCTTATTTCTCCTTGACGGTCTTACATTGAATGAACCAGCATTATTCTTAGTCCACCCAAGAATTCCCCTACCAAAATCTGCACACTCCTTAAACCATTTCTCAGTCTTTTCTTTTTCAGTCTTTAATTGTGGCGGGAAGTATGATTGGTTATTATCTAAAGTACTCATATATTTATAACAGTTTAAAATACAAATTTAATCCTTAATAAATTTCATAAAAATTTAAAAATCAGCACGTATAGCTAAACATGATATACTTCCCTGAGTAGTCCAAAATTGCTCTTTAATTTCTCAGTCCTTCTAAAGAATGGATCATCAGCTAAAGTTTTAACTCTCTCTTTAACAACTTTTTGTTCATATTGACCAAGTTCAGCATCATATATTAATACTGCCGTCATAGCATCAACCCTATCAAAATTCCCATCAGGGTTCCATTGGCTACATTCTTCAAGATACCCAATGCTCCTTATCTTATGGATATTTAATGCTAAATTTTTATTGATTGGATTACCTTCATCATCATATTCCAAATCTGCTAAATCTGTGTATGCGGTTTCAAGTAACCAATCAGCTTGTAATCTCCTGCCATATCTTTTTATTTCTGGAGTTGATGTATAACCCTTAGCAGTATTGCCAGTAAATGCACGTGGTTTCATTTCCTGTTTATCAGCAAGATGTTGAGGATAATCTGCTAACATGTGAAGTGCTTTTTTAGCCAATTGGAAATATCCAAATAACCCCTTCTTATTATTTTCATACATTATAGTAGCATTATAATATAATGCCAATCTATAGCATATTTCAAAATAATCATTAGTTGATGGTCTTCCAGTATATTCAGCAACTATTCTACGTGTAAATCTATCAAATACGAATACACTAGCTAAAGACACTGACCATAGCACTTCGTCATTTTCTATAGGATCCGATCCGGCAATATATCTATACTTGTCCCTATTACCAAACACAGGGTGTTCATATATCTCCAATGCCCCAGTTTTGTCAATATCAGGTTTTGTTGGATAATGTCTTACTGGTAATAAATTTCCATTTAAACAAAACTTGACTGAGTTGTCATCATTTAATGCTAATTGCCCAATATAATGTGATGCGCAGAATTTATCTTCTAATGGGTATATTGTTGATAAATATTCTTTTATATCTAATACTGGGAATATACTTCCTTCTTTTCTTAATACAGCTTCTTCGGGAGTAATAGGTTTTTCAGCTTTTTTCTGAACTAATCTTTGGGAATCTTTGGTAGCATTTCTTATAACCTGTCGTTCTTTTAAAAGAAGTATTAATGATTTTATTACATCAGAATTTCCATTTTTATCATAAGCCCCCTCATATGACACATATGAGGGTACAAAAAATGAACATTCGCCAGAGCCATTTGTCTTGGAATATATATTCCTCATTGGTTTTATGGAATACCCTCTCGGCGAATAGAACATTCTCTCCGCACTTGTAAAATCAGCCCCTTCGGAGCCTCCAGTCCCAGAGCCTAATAAAAATCCATATACTAAATCATCTTGCTTAACAGACTCTTCTGCGACAGTCCAAGTCTTTTCAAGCCCAGGGAATACACCAACCTCCTCAAAAGCCACCAATTTACCAGAGTTGTGACAAATTGTAAAATCATCTAATAGGAATAAATTATCGCCATCCACTGTAAAGCCATAATATTTACCTATTCCATTGTAAGATACTTTAAACTTTGTATCAAGGCTATTTAATTGCTGCTTTGACCTTACTTCAGCTTGTTTCCTTTTTATTTTAGTTGGTATCAAATGTAAATCATTAAATATGGTAATCCTATAATAATTTTTATTATAACCCTTCACATGTTTTACATTCATTGATGTCTTAAACCCTAAACTTCTGCATAAGTACACAATCTGATCTGCCAATATTTTATTAACTTGTATTATTTCAAATCTATAATATTTTTTATCAAAGTGGCCGTCCGAGTCAATTATACCAGCCAGTAACCTTAATCTATTTTCTCTTGAATTTTTTAAAAATAAATCTGGAATATGCTTATTTTTTATTAAATTAAGGTCCCTAAATAAATTTGTTATTTTATTAACTTGGATATTGTGGTATCCACCCCTAGGATCTCCTCCTGAAAACATTATTTGCCTTACACATGCCCCCCTTTTTGTATACTCCTTACATTTAATCCCAAATCCGTCAGCATATTTATATAAATAATCTATAACTTCTTGATCTATATTTGTAATTTCTGGTTTTGCGGAAGCGCCATTACCTAACCATAATCCTAAAAAGTAAGGATCTATCGGCAGCTCCTTCTCATTGAATTCAATTCCTGTTTTTCTAAGATTATATCTTATTTTAACACTTACAGGTTCATTTATGTAACTTCCTGGAGTTATTAATTTCGAATATTGTTTTTTATTTTTATAGTCATAATAAATAGTATATATATCATGCAAGGAGTTAACAATTTGCACATTTCCATTCATAGGGATAATCTTATACATATGATCTTCTCCAGAATGTAATTCAAGAACTTTTCTTGGTTTTGAGTCTGGCCCCATTACTTCATCTCCAGTAATTATGTCTTGAATGAATTTAACTGATCCATCACTCATTAATACTTTAGTATTCTCAGCAAAACATTTGCCCCTTCCTTTGTCCGGGTCGTCCTTACATGTTATCCCCATTACTTCACTAAATCTGCCTTTCTCAATACCTAATTTCTTATCAACATATCCAGATTTAGTATGTTCATCTATATTCTTTAGTCTAGGGCTCCAATATGGAGTATTATCTTCTATAAATGATAGGTTCTCCTTAAATTTTGTTAATGGGCCATCTTTGTATAAATATTCTTTTTGAAACGCCAATATGTATGACTTAGACTTTCTAAAGTGGACATAGTTTCTACACAACATATTTGCCAACTTAAATGAATACCCCCATCTTCTTTTCTTCAAAGAGAACCCAAACTGACCATTATTCTCAGCTTGCTCTATATAGTGAAAGTACCAATAATCTGAATCATATATATTAGGGAACCCTTCGTTGTTACTTGCAGTTTTTGCACCATTCTTCTTCTTAGTCATAACCCTGCCATAATTCCAATAATGATAATTATATCCAGATATCCACTCCCCGTCACTTTCCCTAATATAACCTTCTTTACACCTTCTCCTTTCTTCATTCCAAAATTTCATATAATCTGAAGATGGGTCTGGATTTTTAAACAATTTAGTATAGCAGCCAAATTCTTCAAAATGTTTTGCTGCTGGTCTAAAGTAATCCATATCTTCAAGGATATGTGGATTTTCTAAGTCAACATATATCCTACCATTTTTATCCTCAATTCGAGAATCAAGATTGTTTGGATTATCCCACCTTTGTAAATCCTTAGCATATTTCCTGTCAGGCCTTGATAAAGCCTGTATTAAATATATCTTACTTAAGCAATCATACAACTCTGATATTGAAGAACTATCTAAATCTTTCAATACATCGTCAGTAAGTTCAGTTTGTAAAGAATTGAATTTATATTCCATTTATATCCCATTAATCTTCATCATCCATATAAAAACTGCGCTCTCTGCCACCCTTTAGAGTATCAGCAGTTTCCTTATCTTGTTTAACAATCTTTTCCAATTCCCTAACTGATTTAACAGTTTCTATAGAATTTTTAATCATTGAATTAACCCTGGCCATATCTTCACTCTCAGCATCTTTTTCCTGGAAATTTCTTAGGTATGAATCAATCTTTGATAATGCAATTCTTATACTATCAAGAAACCTTGACGTAACAGTCTCATCCAACTCTTTATACACTTGGATAGCGTTACTAACCAATTTATCAGGTCGCCAATTCTTAATCTTTATACAATGATTTATTACAGCATCACTGCGTTGCTTGATATCTAAGTATGAAGAGAAATCTGACCTATTATCACACATATGATATACATAAGACAATTCTTGTATTGCCACAGATTTATCCTTAGATTTATCTCTAACAAATATATCGTTAAATACTTGAACTGTCAGTGCTTCTGGCTTCACCTCTAACTTCCAGTTCACCATCTGAAACATTTCCATTCGCTAACTTACTTTCTAATTTCATTTTAACATGTCTTGCTATTCCTTCTGGTACATAAAACCTACCAAAATTCTTTATTTTAATTACAGGATAATATGCATTTATCTTATCTGGCTTGTAAGACATTGTATTGTATGCCATTTGATTTATAGCGTCAATAACTTCCTCAACTTGCTTTACAGTCACATCATTTGAAGAAGCTACATGTTTAATAAGTTTCCTTGTCTCAAGATGCTTCATCTTCATCAAAATTTTCAAAGAAACTATTTAACTCATAGATTTCATCTCTATGTTGCTTACATACCTTAATCTTACTTCCAGTGAGTTGGTCTGAAACTTCATATACTCCAATCCTTGGCCGTTTCATGCCATTAATCTCACAATAAACACACTTATCTTCTTTAGGTTTCATTTTAGTTAGTACTAAATTTTTTCTAATATATCTTTAAGTTCTGACTTATTCCTAATCTTTCCATAGAACAATACTTTATATTTATCAGAATTTGACATCTCACATATTCTAATTTTATCATCTTTTATAACAAGTGATAACAATCTATCTCCACAATTTTTAACGTAAACATCATGGCTAAAATTAAATCCTAAACTAATAATATCTTCTGAATCTAGGTATTTTACTCTATAAAATGACAAGTAATTTGATAGTGCATTGAAATCTTCCTCCACAATAACATGTATTCTCCACTCTTCTATTGGAGCATTTTCATTAAAATACATATCATATTTTTCACACTCAAACCCAACCTTAAACTCACTAATATCTGGTATATAATATTTTTCTTCCATAATTATAACATTACTCTAATATTACCGTTATTAATTTCTTTATCTAAATTGTATATTGGCCTTAAATCTTCAGGATGTTCCATATATGTAATAACTACACCTTCGTCCAATTCCGATGTTATTAACTTTGGTTCTCTATCCCACCATACTTGGCAATCAATCCATTCATTATAATTAAATGGATTTGACTCACATTTATTTTTTGATGAAAAATCCCAAATATTCCAACTTCCTTTATGATTAACAAGTCTTTGAAATTTAAACCCTTGTTTAAATTCTGAAATGTCTGGAATTCTGAATCCTTCTTCCATAATTATCTTGGTATTGCTGATACAACTTTCTTATGTAACATTTTATTTCCTTGTTTAGCCCTTGTTAAACCACCACAATCTTGACATCTATAAACTTGATACTCTACTGCTTGTGTATAGAAGTTCTTCCCAGGTTCAATTATAAGATTCTTACTTCCACACAACGTGCAATGAGATTCTTTGTCATTACTATATATGTCAATATTGGGATGCCCTTTTATGTATGGTCTTAATTTTAAGTAAACTTTCTCTAATATTTCCACATCATGTTGATTGTATTTCTCCATATATTCAAGTGATTCTTCATCACCCTCAAGGCACTTCTTCCATAGTTCAAAATCAGTGTCATATTTACTTTCTATTCCAAAATTATTAGCAAGATGTTGTAGTTTATTGCTTGAGAAACCAAATTGTTTTTTAGCAACTAACATTGTGTCAACGGTCTTATACGGAGAAGGTGGAACCATGCCATGAACTATAAATCTAGTATTTAGTTTAGGTATATCAAACCTATCTCCATTATGAGCAACAATAATATCAGCTTCATCAAACAATCTCCACATCTCTTTAACAATTCTCTTATCATCTTCATTCTTTGCCTCAGTGTTAGTAACTCTATCCGATATAACACTATTAGAATCTAACCATTTTGCAGACCATGTTAAAATGAAATAGTCTGATATTAACTGTGGGAGTGATATATCTTGTTTCCAAAATCTCCATACAAATGCTTTAATTGGAGCAGTTTCTATATCTATGAATAGTATTTTTGCATTCGGAATAAATTGTTCAACTTCTTTATCTTTAATTTTAGTATTAAATCTTTCATCTATGGTTAGATTACTTCCTAAATAGAACTCCATAATACTACTATTAATCTCTCTGAAAGTTTTAAGAGATTCTTCATCATGTTTTAACCCTTCAACATTCCTATCATTTACAAACCTAACAAGCTTCTTAAAGTCTTCTTTATTATTTATGATAAAATTATCTCCAACCCTATATTTTGATTTAGTATTTTTCTTAGCATACTCAACTTCCTCAACAGTGCAGCCAAGTTTCATTGCCAACTTCTCATTTCCCCATTTAAAGTACCCTGGGTTCTTCTGTAAAAAACTCTGAACTTCTGTAACTTTCTGTAAATCCATTGTCTATTTTATTTATACTATACCTGAAGTTATACTCACCAGACTGTTTATTAAATTTTAATACTTCTCCAGTGTACATATAATCTTCAACTTTGTCAAATATACTTATAAATTCGTAATGTCTTGCTATAATTTCAAAAATATTTTTACTCTTTAATTCAAATGTCATTTTCAACAAATCTAAATGTTAAAGTATTTTCATCTTTTATTATATATTTTCTAACTAAGAAATCCTTCTCTAAAATACCCTTACTCTTTAATTCAGCAAATATATTGTACAAATTGTCATTAGATATCTTAATCTCATTACAAATATCCTTCTTACATTGAGAAGAGAATATTATAGTATCTCTATGTTCTTCAGGTATATTTAGCAATTCATTATATTTGAAATATAATAATGCAAGTACATCTTTTTCTTTAGGCCTAAGTTTATTGAATGGACTAACATTACAACTAAGTAGTTCTATAATCCATCTAAACTTTTGCAATTTATCAACTTTTATCTTTAATTCCATTGCTTAATATTTTTTACCTTTATGCTTCCATCTTACACTCCATATGCTTTCACAAAATCCATAGTCTAATACCCAATTTATAAGAATCAACATTGCTATTATATAACCAATCATTACTCCAGTTATTCCAGAATCTGAATATTTAGAAACTATAAATGCTCCATATAATCCACTTGTTAATATTATTAAAGATACTATTAATTTAATTAATACATTGAGCAATTTGTTAATTGTCAACACCCTTTGCTTAACTTTGTTTATGATGAAATTTCTTTTTTCAATCCAGATATTTGGCTTATGATATGAGTTGCAATGCACTATTCTTCCACATTTCATAGGATTAATTATCTTCATCCCGGAATCTATATATATCATTAAATTATAATCACCCTCACTATAATAGGCATTATCTATTATTAAATCTTTCTTACATCCAAATTAACTATCTAAAATGTCTTTTTTATTTTCCATTGCATAAATTATTGTTTGGACAAATATATAACATAATATATTAAAATGCAACACCCTGGCTAATTTATTTTTAACCAGGGTGTTGCATTTGCTCCAAACTAATACTACTCCAACTCCTTCAATTCCTTCTCAATCTCTTTAACTTTGTCTTTTGCTTTCAAAACATACTCTTGATAAACTTTAGCATAGTCTTCATGAGTTTTCAGATTCCTCTTAGCCTCCTCAAGTTCTTGCTTAAGCCTCTCAATCTTATATTCCTTCTTTTCAATTACATCATACTTTCTAGCATCAACATAATTTTTCCACCAATCTTCATTAAGATTAAATGTTGACGTTGTTAATGTTCCTTTAATATTCCCAGAACAACTTTTACAAGATTCAGTCCCGGCTAAACTACAATTACAATTAACTATATACATATTTTTATTATTTAAGGTTATGCTTCATTATTGTCAACTTCTGTGCCAGGAATATTATCCTGACCTTCTGACTTAGTATTTGTATTTTCTTCTGTAGTTTTGGCAGGTTCTGGGAATCTCTTCATCAACCATTCTTCATATTGAAGTTTCTCAACAGTTAGTTTAGTTAATTCATGTTCTAGTCTCAACACTTTTAACCTATCTTGCATATCTTTAATGTATGCAGCTTGCTGTGCTAATTCCATTCCTTTTGTACCTTTTGGTTTGTTACTCATTGTAAATTTACTTTAGTTTGTTTATACTCTTTATCAAAATTATCTGGTCTTACTGCTAAGTTGATATTACTAGCTGTAAATACAGCATATCTAGCATCTCTATAACTAAACCCTCCCATTGGGGTTCCTTTCATAATAATATCACCAACTTCAACGTTAGTTACATTGGAACCTTTTGCAACTACTGTACAATAATCAAAGTCTGAATTATTATTTTCAGCAACATTTGTTATTATCAATCCAAGACCTTTTTCATGTAGCCTTGTTAATACCATGTCATTTCTCAATATGACATCTTCAATCTTTTTAATTCTATCCATATTCTACTTTGTTTCTTGCAAATGTAATAATTTTTCTTTACAATATTTAATTTTATTTGTATAATGTTCAATTCTTAAATCTATATCAGTAATTGGAAATTCTATAGACTGAAATGTGTAGCAATTAACCCTTGGTTTTTTATATGTAATTGTTATACTTGTCAAGTCATGATAAATATCAGCTTCCGTATATACATTCAAGTATTTAACATATTCATTTACCAATAAAACTAATCTATCAAATTTATTCTTAAATTCCATCTTTTAATACGTAATTTTCTTTAATATATTGATGTAATACACCAGACAATGCATCTACAAATCTTTCATTTTCACTAAGCTCATCCTCACCTATATGATATAGTAATGCATGACATAGTTCATGCATATATGTTAGCA
>DAOOWV010000016.1:0-20655 GCA_035371485.1 Candidatus Dojkabacteria bacterium
TTTACAGTTAATTCATTGTCTTGTCCAATTGTCAAATCTTCGAAATTTATTTCAAATTTTGTATCTTCTGTTTTACCAATTAAATCCCCATTTATTGATATTTCATATGTAACTTTTCCTAGATTATCTGTTGAGTTATTCCATTTTATAAGTACACTTTTTTCACATGTTAGATCAGAGGTTATTGGGAAGATTTCAGCTTTTGTAGGTGCGGTTTTGTCCAATACATAATTTTGAGTTTCTAAGGTTACGTTGTTCTGATTGTATATCCAGATATTAACAGTATGATTACCTTCGATATCCCCTAAAGTGAAATCAATATCTTGACTAAATGAGTTTTGAGGTGAGAAATTGACCAACTTTGCTTGAAAAGCTCCAAGTAAATATCCTTCATTTAGCATTACGTTTAGTCCCATATCATACTCTCCAACAAAATATAATTGACTATTGTATACAGCAAAAACCTTACTAGAAGAGTATTGATCTGTTAAATATACTAACCAATATTGTCCTGTCCAACTTGCTGATCCAAATGTGTAATATCTGTTATATTTATTTTTGACTCCAAATGTTCCAGTAGGAAAATTTATTTCTTTAAAAGTGTTCTCATTATCATATGTATAAAGTTTGTATCCAACAGCTAATGTCGATGTGAGTAAAGTTTGGTTTTCTGAGACATAGATGTTTTTAGCGGTTAAGTTTGATATCTTTTCAAAATTTTGTCCGTCGTACCATGCAATTCCACCACTACTATTATATGGACTTACAAGCCACTTTTGTTTGTCCTCAGACCATTCGATACTGTCAAAGGCGTAGCTGTGTCTATATTCTGATTTTTCTACATTTTCATTTGAATCCATTCTATAAAGATATCCATATTGGCTGGCAATTAAGTAATATTCTCCATTGTAGTCAATATCTAGAAATCTGTATATGTATCCGAAACTTGAAAATTTAGAAGTAATATCTGTAATCGTTCCGTTCTGTATTTTAGCTATCTTACCTTTATCGTTATCCATACCAACAACATAAATGGTTCCATCATTGTTACATTCAACATCAAATATGTACCAAGGAATTTGATCGTTATAGCTTGTAATATTCCCTGAATTTAAATCTAAAATTCCTCTTTTATAGGAACGACTTCCTGATGATGTCAATGAGATTTCTGCTGAAATCCAAAATTTATTATTTCCACATTGTTTAACTAATGGATTCGGTTTGTTGCCGGTCCAATCACTTGGCCAGTCATCAATGTATGAGGAGATATCATTTATTTTATATATTTCTTCGAAGTTTGGTGTGGATTCAAATACATACATACCATCTGCTGATTCTGTATCTAATTTAAAAGAAACATTTGTTGTGTTTGTAAATTGTCCTTGTGCGTATACTGTTGTGTTGTTAAATAAAAAGTTGTTTATTAATAAATAGAATAGGGGGGAGATTATCAGAATAAATATTTTTTTATAGTTTTTTCTCAAAATTGATTTATACAAAATTAGATAACTAAAAATATATACGAAAAACTTGCTCGTAAAGTAACATCAACCAAACGTTATTTTATAATTTCTGGAATTAATTTTCCTTTATCTTTCTTTATTTTATCTCCCTCTTTTGCTGAATCATACATCCCTTTATTTACTCCGATATTTCTATTTCTCCCACCATTATCCATTTGTACTTCGAAGTAATAGTTGTCTTGTGTATTATCATCCATATCTGTCGTTTGATTGTAGACTTTTTTGATTATTACTCCTGACCATGAAGCATCTTTCGATTTTTTAATCAGAAATATTAACAGTACAGTGAAGGGTACGATAATTATGAAGCAACATACACCCATAAACAAGATTGGGATTGAACGTCCAATAAGATCTTCCATTTTAAATATAAATTAAATTATTTAATAATACCGTAATTAATTTTTGTATCTCTTGAGCTGGTAAACATAACATTCCAATCCAGGTTTCACTTAGCTTCTTACGCTCTATTTCTTTTGTTCCCATATAATTAAAGGGACTTAATTCTGCAATGTTCATAGCAAGTTCCATATATTCTTTGTATTGAGATGGTGATGGAGGAAAGTAGGTATAATCTGGGGTCCGTAGTTCAATGTTTAGGTTGACCCCTCTTTGTTTTAACATGCTTCTGATTGGTTCGAGTTGGTGAAATTCAACAGAATTTGTTTGTGCTTGGTCTGACGTAGAGCTTAAAGCTTTTATAAATAGATCACAAATTCTTATGATTAACTCTGTTTCGCCTAAGAACATTGCTGACTGAAGAGCTAAACTTAAAATACCAGTACTTCCAAGGTAGTAAATAGCTCTTGGGGGATTCTGCTCAAAGGTAGCGATATTTCTTTTCATTGAATTAACAGCACTCAGTGATGTTAATGAAAGAAGTCTTGTTTCCTCATCAAGCTTTGGACTTAGATGTACTGGAGTGGCTGGGTTATTAACATCTTTGTTTTCTAATTCTGTTTCAACATTTTGGGTCCAATCTTTCATTGCTTGTAAAAGTGCAAGATCCGGTCTTGTAGCTCTGATTTGGTGAATTATTAGAGGATCAATCATGTCAGGGTTATGCATTTGCTTGGCTATATAATTTGATGCATTTGTATATGCATGCATCCCTAATTTTTGTGGGTCAAAAATATATGGGGACTCCTCTTTAAATCTTATTAATTCTGCTCTAAGTTGGTTGTTTTCTGTGTAAAATTTTATTACAGGATCCCATGGGAAAAAAGCATGCAGAATCTGCAGATTGTGGATTTCGGTTTCCCCTGACACTTTAAATCTATCTACGTCATACTTATCTCCAAACTCATTTGGTGGTAAGCATCTTATGCGTTGAGCTATAACTGTTCCATATCTCGGATCAGGTAATGAGATAAGTGTTCCCCAGTCTCTGAAAAGATTTTTGGCCTTCTGAGATAATGTTACATCAATGTCGGATTTCTCTGATGAGAATTCGTAGGAACCAACTGGTATTTCATAATTTGGGTCGAGCTTTTTAAGTACTGTTCTGGCCAATGATCCTCTACTATAAATTGGTGCGGTTTCTGAGCCTTCTGCGAATTGATTCATCGATAGAAGACCATATATTTGGTTTGTGTCTACACCGATTTCTTGTAGAAGTTTAATATCAATTGGTGTTATTTTTGCAGGGGGAGGGTTTTCTAATCCGTGAATTGGAAGAAGATCTGAAGTTCTTGAACTATAAGACACTCCCGTACCATCACGATTCTGTATGAGTGAAACTAATATTTGTCTGCGTATAAAATCAATTTGGGGATCTAGGTGGGGTGAGTCTGTGTGACGAAAAATATCATGCATTTGAAATAATGAATATTTAGTTAAGTTGTTTTACATTATCGATTATTCTGACTCCTCTCTTTCTTATTGTAGTAATTTTATAATTTTTCAATTTTTGTCTCATTCTAGTGATAATTTTATCAATAGCTTGTTCTGAGTACTGTTCAAACCAATTTTTTCCCCACATGATTTGGGCTATTTTTTCTTTAGTAATAATTTTTCCAACATTTTTTTCTAAGTAATCAAAAAGCAATTGTTCTTGTGCAGTCAAAGAGTTTGGCCTGTAGTTTGTTTTGTGTTTTACAATCCACTCATTAAATAATTCAGATGCATATGTTCCATCATGTATTAATCCAATTTTAGAAAGTACTGGATCATTTATGATTTTTCCCTTATCTTTTAGATAATCAACTCCACTAAAATATATTTTAGCAAGCGTTGACTTTACGTGTTGATTGTTAGCAATATTTTTAATTTCTAAGTCATATAATCCTTCGTAAATAGTCTTTAGAAATTGTTTTGTAGAGGTAATAATGACCTCCACTATATTTAGAAATTATTTTATGTTCTTCATCATTTAATTTAAATATTTCGTTTTGTTGAAATCTTTTTCTAACATAGTTAAGCTTTTCACTAACTAATGGTTCAAAATAAAAAATGTTTTGGTGAATTATGGATTGAATATCTGACGTGTTTGGATTATTCAAAATTGTTGGTTCTCCTATGAAAAAAAAGCACAAGTTATTCTTTGAGTTAGCGGATTTACTATGAAGACTGTAATACATTTCTCTTAAAACTTTTATCAAATCAGGATAATTATTCGCGTAATCGTCAATACCAAAAATTACAAATACTATTCTTTCATTATTCTCAAGGGTTTTAATATAGTTTTCTATGTTCAAAAAAGTTTGTAAATCAACCTTTTGATCATTCTGATTGATCTTTTGATTGAAACTGCTGATAATGTAATTTTTAAATCCAATTGCTGTCTTCTCACCAGTATAATTATCAATGAAAATAAAAGTTAATTTTGTATTGTTACTGATCTTTTGAGTTAATTGGTTATTGGATTCGATGAGTGCTCTAAAAAATGATGATTTCCCACAATAGGGTAAACCTATCATCGTTGCGGATTGTCCCTTTTTGAATGCCTCAAATACTCCCTTAAACCTTCTTATCATACTGTCTTCGGGTAAAGGCATATTTATTAAGTTTTTCATATATAAATTTTACACCATTAATCAAGTTATGACAATTTTATGTTTTGAATTATATGAATAGTGGTTACTGATATTATATGGCGGGTGATGTAAACTTGTATTGTCTCGGTAATTTTATTAGTCACCTCGAATAAAATTAAATATCCCATAAAAATGCTATTGAATATAAACGGCATACACGATATAATAAGACTTGTTAACATGTTTTTTATTTAAATGTATTCAACACAAATCGATGAAAAATACTGAACGAAGTAACAAAGTTGTTGTTTTGGGGGATATTCGGGGATTTACTGCATTTATGGAAAATGAATCTGAAAGTCTTTCTATACGAGTTCTAAAGGATTTTTATGAAACAGTTGAAAAGGATGTTCAAAAATATGGTGGGTTTAAAGTGGAGTTTATTGCCGATGAATTTTTGACATTTTTTGATGACCCTTACGTTGCTGTAAATTTCTGTATTTCAGTAAGAGATCATCTTAATAAGTTTCTAAAAAAATATCAGTTGGGAATTGGTTTTGGAGTTAGCTATGGAACAGTTTTGGGTGGATTATGGGGTTGAATCTCAAAAATATACATATTTGGGGCGTACAGTTAATTTAGCTTCAAGGTTAGAGTCTAAGGCGGGTTCGGGTGAGATTTTAATCGATTCTTCAGTATATGAAAATGTTGCTGAAAAAGTTTCTTTAATCGGGGTTAAACATTATGTTCTAAAAGGTTTTAAAAGATCGATCACTATTTATTCGGTTACGAATGCCGATAACGCTGACAAAATGAATTTTTAAAAAAAAGACCTTAAGACTTCCCAAAAGGTTGAGATTTCTTATTACTAATGTTTTGGCATCTATTTAGCTATTTTTCCTAAAATTGTTGTTTCGCTTTTGATCCCTTCCTCATCTTTTAGTGCTGGTGTTTCAAGAATTATTGGGATATTGTTTGATATTATAGATGGGTGATTTATTATTTGAGAAATTGCCTCAATACTTATTTTCCCTTCACTTAAATTAGCATGTCTATCCCTATGTGAGCCAAGTTCTGTCATTGAATTATTAAGATGTATGGCTTTTACATTTTCTATACCTACAGTGTTATCAATGTTTTTGAAGATTTTTGAATTATCATTTTCCCAATCATAGCCAGAAACCCACATGTGTTGAGTGTCAAGTACATATCCAATCCTTCTTTGTACTTCTGGTGAAGTAAGCTCTTTCATTTTTTGTAGTTCTTCAAGTTTGTCTCCAACAATATTTCCTGCTCCAGCTGTACTTTCTATTAAAATTTTTGCATCAGGGGCTGATTTAATTGTTTGTTCATGAATCCATGTTAGTCCTTGTGCTATTCTTTTAAGTCCATCTTGATCTGATAGATCAATTGCTGAACCTGGATGGAAACATACCCCCAAAATATTAATGTCTACTTTTTTTGTATTTTTTACATTGATGAGAGATTGTGCAAAGTTTAAATAATTAACAAGTGATAGTTTACTTAGATGAAATTTTTGCTTTTCTTTTCTTGAAAGATTGATTAAATATACTCCGTGAATTAGTATGTTTTTTAGAGGTGAATTTTTTAAGATTTTGTTTACATTTCGGTCATCATCTGGACTAAGGGGGTATCCTTTAATTGGGTCTATAGGTTTTATTGACCATTGCATTGGGGCTGTTGGCATAGTTTGAATGGAGTTAAATCCATACTTTTTGCATATTTCGAATGCTTTTTCTAATGGCCCGTTTATGTGAGCCCCATAATTTCGTTTCATAAATGAAAAATGAGAATTGATATATGACACAATAATACAATAATACAATAATTGTTGATAACTAACAAGCATATCTAAATCGTAAGTGATAGGTGATAAGTGAGATATGATGTGTGATAAAACTATTTAGTTAACTTGTTAAAGAGTTTGATTCCGTTTACTCCTATGTCTATCCAATATTGAGTTTCTTCAGTATCACTTCCTTTAACTTCACGTTCATGTCTTGCTGGAAGTGTATTTGCACCATAAGTTGCAAGTACAAGTGTAGGAATGATTGTAAGTTCGTATTTTTTAAGTTTTCTATATTTTTGATATTCATTTATAACAAAATCATATTTTTCCTTTGCTATTTGAGGAGTGTCTTTCCATGGATTAATTGCAAATAGAGCTATAAATATTGCTAATTCAAGAACTATGGGACCATAATCCATTACGCTAAAGTCAATAATTCTTATTTCGTTTTCGGAGTTAACAAGTACATTTGATCTTTGTACATCTTTGTGGATTGTTGCTTTCGTACATTTTGAGTAATCAACTTTCTTAAGTTTTTTTACTACAGGTCTAATTAAATCGAACTCTTCTTTAGTTAGGAATTTTGATTTCTTTGTAAATTCGTCAACAAGGTGGTTAGCAGTCCAAATATCGTAAATTCCATTAGGTTGGAATTTTGATTTATGTAGTAAAGCTATGTTTTGTATTATTAACTTTAGATTGTCAAGAGTTGGTTCTTTCTTATTTTTAAAGAAACTTTTACCGTTAAAAAATCCATTACACAAATTAAAGCCATCAATCCATTTTCTTCATAATGAAATGGATATTGATCTTTGCTGTGGGGGATTATTTTAGGTACAATTATACCCATTGAGTTAAATTCTTTTAACCCAGTTACATTATCTTTAACGTGTCTAAAACTTTTGAACTGAGAAAACATTTTGATTAAGAACTTACCCTTGTTTGTGGTAAGTTTTATGTTGTAATCCTCATATCCCTCAAGTATTTGGTTAAATTTGATTACTTTGCCAAGATTAAATTTCTTTGCAACAATAGCGATTAGTTTGTTTTTGTTAATTCTGGTGTCAACTCTTCCTAGGGGATTACTTGTGTTTAGGTCCAACCAACTGTCCATTTAGATCGACATAATTTTATGAAGGGATTGGCTTCGGTGATAGGACAGATCAATAAGAGAAGGTTTAGGGCGTTATCAATTAAGGGTTTAGAGCATGTTGTTTCACAGAAAAAAGCTCAGGTAGATATTATGCAAAATAGCCTTAATGTGCTTTTCAACGGTTATTCAGATTTATTTGCTTCAAAAGATTCTGGTATAAAAGTAGTACATTATAGCGGATTTGAAGGGCTGAAAACTATTACCTGGAACAGTACGAAGGCAAAAGGTATTTTTAGAGCTTTTGATCTTTCTCAAGATATAAGCGCTTTTACAGATTTTGATTTTGCAGAAAGAGTAAGAATTGAATTTTTAAAGAATGGTTTAAAAGAGCTCAGACAAATTAATAATTAAAAAGAATATTACCATGGACCAATATAGAAGAGTATGTAAAACTTGTTAAGTTCAAGTATCTTGATCCTCAAATTTTGATGATGAATTCAGAAATTATTATATATAACGATGTGATTGGTTTATATACTTATAAAAATGAAAAAATAGTTGGTTTGGAAATTTATAGTGAAGATTTCGCTGAAATGCAAAAGAAGATTTTTGATTTTATCTGGATGCAGTGTAAATCAATGAAAATTATAGATAAAAGGGGAGGAGCGAAACTTTTAAGTGATAAGTGATAGGGGAGAAGTGATATATGAAAGAAATTCAACTAAAAATATTATTCTGTTTGAAAATAATGATTTGTCGGTATGGGGAATGATTTGGGTAGGAAGTATATGATGTAAAATTGTGTTATGTACCATTTACAGCATACTGTTTTCTGTATACTTTATAATTTAATCAATAATAATATGGGAAAAAATATATTAATTGTTGTGGGTATTTTGATTGCACTTACGATTGTAATTGGGCCCGGATATTATTTTTATGGTATTTTGAAGTCACGAAAGTCCAAAAACAATGATAGTTATGGAGATGTTTTGAATGACAAAGAGTATGAAATTGAAGAAGAAAAATTTAATTCTATTGCAAATGCATTGAAAGAGTATGATAAAAAAATCGTACTAAAAATGAAGGTAGTAGGGGGTGTACAGGTGGTACAACTGATGGAATTTCATACTATTCTGGTGATAATAAAATCTTTGATGGTTATAATTACAATTGTGCAGGAGAAAAGTTTGGTAATTTAGATGGTGATGTAGAGGGATTTGCAAATAAAATGAAAGAGTTAATTCCGGATTTTGAATCATTAAGTGATTAGAGTTGCACTTTTTTGTAATGCATTTGTAAATCTTAAAATATTGTAGTCTATTTTTATATCTGATGCACGGATTGGACGAGTAAGGTGTATACCATCAAGTGTTCTGCACCTACTTAAGGCGACGTAAGTTTGTCCTTCTGCGAATGCACTTTTACCTAAGTCGATGATTACATCATCAAAGGTTTTACCCTGACTCTTGTGGATGGTAATTGCCCATGCTAGTCGAATAGGTAGTTGTATAAATGATCCGATTACTTCTATTTCAAGACTTCTTTTTGTGCTGTTATAAGTTGTTTTGTATATCTCCCAAGTGAACATGCCAATAATATGTTTCTCTCCGTTTGCCAATTTAATTTCAATTTCATTTGATTCTGGCAATATTTTAATGATTTTTCCTAACGTTCCATTTATCCATCGTCCTTCTTTATCGTTATTTAAGAGCATAATTTTTGAGCCCTTTTTAATTGATAATGTTGTTTCTGTAGGGTAATGATTTTCTGGAAAATTACCTGAAATAAAGGAATCAAATTGATATTCCTTCGACTTAAGCGATCTTAATTGTTGCGAGTTTATTTCATTTGCAACTTCATTGGTAGTAGAAAGATAGATTGTTTCTGTTTTTTTATTTAAATATTTTAGTGGTTGTTCAATTATATGTTGATTTAAAGTTTTAAGAGATTTCCCCATATAGACCTTTTTGGTTCTGATGTCTTGAAGAATATCTATAAACTCTTGTTCTTTTTGTCTGAAAACATCGGTAAGTTCTATATATTCTAGATTATTAATGTCTTTATCAATTATTTCTTTAATTACAAATGAGTCAAAAAAGTATACACTTTGATATATTTTTAACAATGCTTGTTTCTCATCATAACGTGCAACAGGGGGGAGTTGGAAAAGATCACCAATAAAAATCATCTGTATTCCGCCAAATGGAGTAGAGTCTTCTCTTACAATTCTTAAGTACTGATCAATACTATCTAAAAGGTCAGCTCTTACCATTGATATTTCATCAATAACTATTGTGTCAATAGCATTTATGAGTTTATGTTGTTTGCCGTTTGGTTTAATTGCATAAGCTTCTTGTTGGGCTGTTTCGACTGTTGACTGTGGACTTATCTTAAAAAATGAGTGAATAGTTTGTCCTCTGATATTAACTGCAGCAACACCAGTAGGGGCTAATACTGCAAGTTTCTTTTTGGTTTTTTGTCGGAAATATTGAAGTAATGTTGATTTTCCGGTACCTGCTTTTCCTGTCAAGAATATAGTTTTGTTACTATTTTCAAGTTTTTCTAGTGCATGTTTAAATTGTTTTGTTATTTGAATTTTCATTTTGTGATTTTATCACATGGACTTGCATTATTAAATCGGACCTGATAAAATATCACTCAATGTAAATAATTTTAATATTTGATTACAATGAGTGATACTCTTTTAACTATTAAGGAGAGTGCCGATTATTTAAAACTTCATTGGCAAACTGTGAGGAAATATATAAAAAATGGTCAAATTAATGCAATAAAAGTTGGGAGATCAATAAGAATAAAAGAAAGTGAATTAAAAAACCATTTAAATAAGATTGAAAAACCTGAGGAGCATGAAATTGAAATAAGGTTTGCTGTAAAAGATTTTAGAAGAATTGAAAGGAAATTACTGGATCTTGGTGCGATCGTGACGTATCATAGTCATGTAATTGATCATTGGTTTGTACCTAATGATATTAAAAATATTGAGGAGAAGAATGAGTGGTTCGATTCCGCAGTAGGATATGGTTTAAGGATTAGAGAGCAGGACAATGGGTATACCGGTAAAATAATTTCTTCTCTGGAGGTTAAAAGATTGTTTGAACCACATAATCATGCAAATTGTGTTGAAGGAGAAATAGATGTCGCTAATTATGATGAAACTGCCAAGTTATTGAAATTGATGAATTTTAAAGAATTTCACACTGTTGATAAGGAGAGATTAATATATAAATATAAAGGTTGTAATGTTGTAATTGATAAACTAAAGGATTATCTGACTGCAGTTGAGGTTGAAAAAGTAACATCAGAATCTCCTCAAAACACAGTCAAATTTTTAAGAAAAATTGCAGAGGAAATTGGATTAGATGTTAACAGAGAAATTGTTGATAAAAGTGTAACTTATATGGCGATGGAAAAGTTTGCTAAGTTTTAGTGAGAAAGATTGTTACAATATTGGTAATAATGGGAGGAATAAAGGTAGTTGTATACGATTATTAAATGTGTTATTCCATTATAAATAACGTTATTATGTATAAACATGGGAGAATCTTTGGATGCTTCAAAATCAGGAGGCGATGTTTGTGTTGGGTTACCAACTCAACAACAAATTCTAGAAGCTTATAGAGAGAATATGAATTTAGCACTTGCTTGGAAAGGAGAAGAGTGGGATGTAGTGAGATTAGAAGAGCTTTGGGGTTCATCTCCTATAATTGATCAGGTAAAGGAAAGGTATCCTACTCAATTTCAGAATGTCCGTGATTCGGTAGTTCTAGAATTATAAATTTGTTATTGATGCTTATAAAGAAATAATCTGTACACCTGAAGTAGTATGGATTGAGACCATTGCTAAATTGCTACAGCCATATTGGCATGATATTGGAGATAGAATGAAAGGAATGCGAGGAGTCTTAGAATTTACATGTGAAGGTCAAGAAGTTGGCGTTGGGGCGTCCCCCATGCAGCATGAATTTGTGGAACCAATTATGGATATAATAACACGTGGTTTGAATATGGGAATAGGAGGTAGGGATTTAACATCTATTGCACGTGACAAAATAGATATTAATGCCATTCTTACTCAGAAGTGTATAGAAAACAAATGTTGTCCGGAACTAAATATGATTTTAGATGAAATGAACAATCCGAGACAGGGAGTGGATGAAGAGTCGGTAAGATTTTCTGATTTTGCAACAAGTATTGCTATACGTTATTTATCTGAAGAAATTGGACCAAATAAGGCAGATGGAAATAGTTATGGTTTTCATTTACTAGATGATTTTTTAGATAAAACAGATGATGGAGGGGTACATGTAACAATAATGAGTGAAACAGCAACGCACAGGAATGGTGAGACAGAAACTATTCACTCCCGTTTGAAGCATGAATTTAGATCTTTATTGGGTTTTACTGAGAAATTTAATTTTATGGGACATCTGCTTTCTGATGATGTTACTCATTTTCATTATGAAGTGTATAAAAATTTTGATGAATAGTGCGTCAAATTAGAGATAAATTATCGAGTGGTAACTTATCAGATAAGGAAAGTGTTTGGTGCAATTCATTTATCGTTTCTGCAGAAAGATATAGGTTGGTAAGCCAGTTTATTGATGGTTTGAGGGTTGATAATCCTTTTGATGTGATGTTCGGAGATAGTAGCGATAAGTTTTAGAAGAGAGGTGGGATTTGGAGATAAATCACATGTGTGGGAAAATTTGGAGTATTTAGAAGAAGTTGGTCGTGATATGAAGGGGCTTTTGATTTATTCTGATATATTGACAATTGACAGAGTCTTTGAGTTAGTTGATCAGATGAAATTAAGAAAAAAAGAATATTAACTGGTGATGAATTTGATAGAGCAAAGTTAGAGAAAATGTGGGGTGATTCTTCTATAATTTTACAAGCAAGAGGCAAATATCCTGAAACATTTAATGAAGTGTCAAAAAAACTAGTAGAAGATTTTGAAATTTTGAGACAAGCACGTATTGAAGTGGCCAGCGATCCGGAGAGAGTATGGCTTCGCACGTCTCTCGAATTTTTACAACCACGTTGGATGGAAATGGGTAATTCTCTACAGCAACTATTGGAATGGATAGAGCTTTTAACTCAGAATGTTCTAGGTGAAGTTGGTAATTCAAGAGGGAAAATTTCTACCTTTTGGGGTGAAATTAAAGAAGTACTAGAAAGGGCATCTAAACTAGGTATAGGAGCTGATATAGGCTCTTATTTAGAAGAGGTTTTGGATGATGAAAGCATTATTGGGAGAAAGTGTTCAATTAATGGTTATTCTGACGAGCTTTCAATGGTACTACTATCAAACTATTATTATAAAGAAAATAATAATGTACATTTTACCGGTTTAGCTACAAGCATAGCTATTCGTGATCTTTCGAGGAAAGTGGGTCCTGTATTTGTTGATGGGAATACATATGGTGCTAATTTACTTAATGATTATATAGTTGGAAATGGTTTCCAGTATCCTCAATATAGAGGAGAAAGAATATTAAATATGGAATATCGGAAACTGAATATTACATTTCCGAATGGAGAAACAGAAGATTTTGGTTCTTGTTTGAAATCCGAATTTCGTTCTATAATTGGATTGAACAATAAATTATCACACATTAGACATTTACTACCAAGAGAAATAGATATAGACTTGGACGATGGTGGATTATATCAAGTTTTACAATCGTTGGATGAAAGACAAAACGGAGAAATGAGTGAATCTGATAGTGAAAAATTAAGAGCATTTATGGAAGCAGTTAAAAAATATGATGATATTGAAAGAATGGTTGATTCATTATCTCAAGATGAACTATTTGCTATGGGTATTATTCTTGCAGGCTTAAATTACAGGACTGCGGTTGAAGGAGGGTCAAAAGTAAGAGTCAAAAATAATCACTTAGCCCAAATATGTCCACATATGAAGGATCTTATTGCGAGTTCTGACACTTTAAATATGGAAAGAGTTTTTGAACTTTTTGATCAATTAGAAGTTGTGTTAGAATAATAGGATCAATATTTATTAGCGTTTTTCAACTTTCCAAGTTTAAGTGCATTTGTTGCATAAAAAATTGTATCATCTGGAAAGTTATGGCTATTTTCCAGTAAATCTTTTTCATTAATCCAACGGCATTCTTGTGGTATTTTCATTTCTTTTTTTATAATCTCTTTAGGATAAGCAAAATATATTAGTGCAATATGTTCATGAGTTTCATCAATTCTGTGTCTGTTAATGTATTGTGGAGGAATTAGTGATTTTACTTCCCTTTTGAATTTTGGGGTTTTTTCTTGCTCATAAAACAAAATAACATCTAGATTTGCTTCTTCTTTTACTTTTCTTATGGCAGATTCATTAGGATCTTCGTCTAATCTGATGTGTCCTCCAACTCCGAGCCAATATGATATTTCTCGTGTTTTCTTAGTAAGACGTAATTGTTATTTACCACATATGTTTCAACACAGAAATCAATTTTACTGTGTATATGTGATGTTATTTTTTGATTCAATATGGTTTTGTTTAAAATGTTAAATTGTTGTTAAAAAGGACGATTATTTAGGTCATTTGGATCTGTTTCTGTTTCAATTTCTGTTCCATCCCAATATCCGTCTCCATCTGTATCTCTCTTTTATTGATCCGTTTCTATACAATTTTCTGGTAAATATTCATATTCTACCGCTAGACATGTTTCGTCGTCATCATATCGTCCGTCCTGATCAGTATCAATGGGGATATCTTCAGAATAATTTGTTCTGAATTTCAATATTTTAGCATTACCTTCTTTATCTCTAACGTAAAAAAAAGTTCTACTTGAATCTGTATTGTTGATAGTAATAATTGTCTGTTTTTGATCCTTCCAAAATTGTTCAATCATTTCGGTTGACAAAGTTTCATAATCTGTTGTAAGTCCTTCTAATAATTCCCATGTCATAGCTTCATCAAGTTCAAAAGAATCTTGTATTTCATTATTAGAATCTAACATGGTTTCTAATAACTTTTCTTTATCTTTGTTAGCAATCGCATATGAAAGGGTATTATATAATTCTATTTCTTCTGTTTGATCGTTAACATCAATGGTTTTAGTAAAATAAGTCTGAGTGTTATTTTGGTTGTTATTTTCGTCATTTATTTTATCTTTTCTTTTTTCTATGAAAAATATTACGTAAAGAGTAATGGTTCCACCAAGAACAATTACAAATAGCACTATTATTGCTATTAATAAGAAATTGGCTTTAGGTTTTTCAGTATTATTTATATCTTCTATATTTTTATCAATCGATACTGTGTCCCATTGCGATAGATTTTGATTTTGTTCCATTAGATAATGATTTAAATTAAAAATTTATAATCCAATCGTCAACTCTTTCCATCTCTCCATCAACTATTGGGAACTCTTTTCCGTGAACGCTAATTCCTATTGATTCTGTAATGATATTACAGCCCATTGACTTAAAAAATTTTTCAAGTTTGGGTGAGGCGTATCCGGCTTTTTGTATCATAAGTCTAAAAAATTTAGGAACGTCTGTTGGGATAGTTCTTGTGTCAAATATTGCAATCTTTTTATCTTTTAAAATTTCTTTATTTAATTGTTTAATAAAATTAAAAATGTTTTGGCTCGCATTGAAACCATGAGTGGGGGAGCCAATAATTATTAATTCGGAGTCTTTTACCTTTTGGATTCTATTTTCATTAACTTTTTCAATAATTACATTATGTTTTGCTTTCAACTTTTCAGCAATATATTGTGCAATCTTTTCAGTATTTCAATATATAGAGTCGTAAATAATAAGAGTGTTCATCTATTTTTTAAAATAAATTATGATATATTAAACTTTGTGTGCATCTAGGTTATAACACAGAAAAATATAGATTGATTCCAATTGTTAATTGTTGAGTTGTAAAGTATAATTCTAATACAATAATTAAAAATACAATAATACAATAATTTTTACTTCAGTTATGAATATATTATTGTATCATTCACTATTGTATTTTTGTATTAAATCTAATTATTATTTATTACTAATGTCAAAGGTCCTTTTGGGTATGAGTGGAGGAGTTGATAGCTCTGTTTCGGCATACTTATTACAACAACAAGGGTATGAAGTTATAGGAATTACAATGGATATTGGGCAAGGAATTGAAAGTCAAAGAGAAGATATCGACGATGTTATACATAAATTGAACATTGAGCACCATTACGTTAACCTGACTGATGCTTTTCAGAAAACAGTTGTTGACTACTTCGTTGATACATATAAAAAGGGAATGACTCCCAATCCTTGTGTAGTGTGTAATAAATACATTAAATTTGGTTTGCTAATGGATAAAATGAAAAAATATGATGCTGATTTTATGGCAACTGGACATTATGCACAATTAGTTAGGAGTGAGAAGTTAGGAGTGAGAAGTGGTTTGTATTTTTTGAGGAGGGGGTTAGATAAATTGAAAGACCAAAGTTACTTTCTTTATCGCTTAAATCAAGATCAGTTGTCTAAGGTTTTGTTTCCAATTGGAGGACTGTTAAAGACAGAGGTTAGGGAAATTGCCAAAGATGTAGGGTTTATGGTGTCTGAAAAAAAAGACAGTCTAGAGGTGTGTTTCATTGATGGAAATAACTATCGTGAATTTTTGAAGGAAAGAAAAGTTGAAGAAATTGAAGGATGTTTTATTGATAAAGATGGTAATGTGCTTGGGAAACATTCAGGATTAATTAATTATACAATTGGTCAAAGACGCAATCTTGGAATTACTTTTGGAAAACCAATGTTTGTGGTTGCAATTGATGCTGAAAAAAATGCTGTTGTTTTGGGGGAACAAGATGAGCTACTAAAAAAAGAGTTCGAGGTAACTGACACAAGTTGGACTTTTTTAAATGAAAAACGAAAAGTGAAAAGTGAAGAGATGTTAAAAATTATTAATAAAAGAGTTATTGGGGTAAAAGTGAGGTCTCAGGCAGAGATTGTTGAAGCTACTCTTGAGGATTGGGAAGATAATAAAATTAAAGTGGTATTTGATAAGCCTCAACGTGCAATAACTCCTGGGCAGTCCGCCGTTTTTTACGATGATGATGTGGTATTAGGGGGAGGGGTTATTATTTAAATGATAGATGATAAGTGATAAAGGGAAAAATGTGATTATGATATTATTAATAATTGGTGATTGAAGGTGACGAGTAATAAGTGCTGCTCCTTTGCGAAGCAGTTGTTTGGTCAAGGATTAGACTAAAGAAGCATACCTTAATGCAAACATTATTGGAAGTAATATTTGGTTTTACAATATTTGCTTTAGATATAAAGCTCCTTTAGCCCATATTTCCCTACAATCATTCTCTCTGTTAATTATTCTCTATTAACTAACTTTGTATCTAATTGTTGTTAATCCTTCATCCATTTCATGGGTTTTAATTCTTTTTATATCTACATTAAGATTATCTGCTTCAAACAATCTTACTCCTGATCCTAATATAGTTGGATGAATATCTACAATTACTTCATCAACCAAGCCTGCTTTAAGGAATGAAGCATTAACTTTGCCTCCTCCAATCACTAATAACTCTTTGAACCCTTGAGCTTTTACCATTTGGACTATCTCTTGTGGAGTTTTGTTGGTGAATATTGTATTTGATTTCTTGTTCATATTAAGAAGTTTTTCTTGGCTTGTCATGACAATATTCAGTTCACAATTATATGGGAAATCATCTCCACTAGCTATATAAGTGGTACTTCCCATTACAATTGCCTTTTTTTGCTTTACTAATCTATTAAATTGGTTCCAGTCTGTTTCTGTAACCCATTCAGTTCCTTGTCCTGAATCTGCAATATATCCGTCAATGGATATTGCATTATATATAGTTACTTTCATTGCTGTAGGTTAATAATTTAACTTTTACAATGAAAGTTATGGCCATAGACTTTCAATTAACCCTATTATATCGTATAGTTGGGTGTCGACAAAATCGACAACAACATGTATAATGGATTAATAAGTTTATGTTTTATAATGATGGTTGATCAGACGTTGGTTGAAGTTTTTAATTTTTTAGGGTTTGATGAGAAACAGGCCCAAATATATAATTGTTTGCTTCAGTATCCTCGAATAGGATTGCGGGATATTTCAAGAATTACCAATATTCCCAGGACTAGTCTGTATGATTACTACCCTAAATTGTTGGCGATGGGCTTAATTATCGAGAGTTCGGATCAGGGACGTCGTATTTTTTCTGCAAATGATCCCAATCTTTTTCTAAATAAAATAAATGAATTGAAAGATAAAATTAGTAAAAGTGAAAAGGAATATGAGTCATTATTGACTGAATATCAACAAAATTATCAAAGTTCCGATTTGTTTCCTAAAATTAGTTATTATTCTGGAGAAAGCGGTCTTAGAAAAGTGTTTAACTTAATATTAACGTACAAAGAAAATCGAATTTTATACCTTGGGAATAAAGATAATGATATTGCATGGTTTTCAAATGATTTTAACAAATGGTTTTTAGATCAAGAAAAGAAGAAGGGAATAAAGTCTGTGCAGATACTATTTAATGATGAGTTAACTAAGTGGTATTTAAAAAACTGTAAAGATATGTGTGGGGATGTAAAAATAATAAAGAGTGGAAAATATAATGATAAAGGTGACATTGATAAATATATATTTGGAGATTATGTTGCGTTAATTGATTATGGGCGACTTGTAGCAGTATTGATTAAAGATAAAGAGTTTTCATATAATGAAGAAATTCAATTTGATCTTTTGTGGGAGAAACTTTAGATAAATGATTTTAAATGATGAATGATAAGTGAGAAGTGAGAAATAATAATCTAACTTTGAATCTCGAGAAACAGAGTAGCTGATATGTGTTATATGAGATGGGGGGCTGGGTTGTTTATGACAGTAAAAAAATGTAAAATTCAGAGCTAACTTAAGATATAAAACAATCGAACATTTAGGTAGTGGTAAGAAAAACATACTTTTTTACATGGATTTGCAATTAGATTTAATTCCTATATGCCTTTACTAAAAGAGCTTTCGAAGGAATATACGGTATATTTTACGAATCTTTCCGGACATGGAACTGAAAAAACATTTAAAGAATTTGATGAGGTGATTGATGTTTTGGAGCAAAAGGTGAGAAGGCTTAACTTAGATAATTTGGTTATTATTGGACATTCTTTGGGAGGATTGTGTGCATATAAACTTTCACAAAGATTTGAAAATATTGTTACTAATGTAATAATGATAAATTCTCCTCTTGTAAAATCCAGATATTCCAAATCTCAGTTAATTTGGAGATTTTTAATTGTAAAAAACGTTAGAGGATTGATATTTCATTTGCCATTATTATCTTTTTATTTTAGAGTTCGAGATTTTAGAGGTTTAAAGAAAAGAAATATAGTAAGCTGTTTCATAAAATACTTTCAATAACTGCTATTAGTAGAGAGGTGGGCTTGGGGATAGGGGTACTTATTGCCGGATATTTAGGAAGCGTTAATATGAATTATGTGCTTGTCGGTTCGGTAATAATTGCTATTTTAAGTGTAATCTGTGCTGTGTTTTTGCCAAGCGTTAAACCATATAAAGCATCAGAAGAAACAACCTATTTGAAATTTTTTAAAGATTCAATAAAAACAGTTTGGTCTAATAAACTTCTTATGCAAATAATGATTTTTTCAATATTAGTTGGAATTTCACATATGGTATATATTAATTGCATTGATTTCAATAATTGCGATGATTGCTGTTGGAACAAAATTGTTTTTAATAGTAATCTGTGGGTGGTTTATACTTAGGGCTGTTACGGCAATTGTTGAAATTATTGTTTCGGTCGATTGGCAGAAAAATGTAAAAAGTTTTGACAGAGCAACGGTTTGGTCTATTAGGGAATTCGTATTAAATATTATTTATATCCCAATGGCGTTTGTTTTTGGTGCGTTTTCAGATAAATGGGGGCTTTTTAATACCTTCTTTTTTATAACTATTTTTCCTGCTATTTTTTTATTAGTTCTATTCCTTAAGAAAGTGTTTAGGGGTAAATAAAAAATTATAATGTTAGGGACAATAGATTTTATGTGGTTATAAGAAATGTAAATATGTGTTACAATTTACTGACTGTAATTATTATTTTTATCGCATGGATAATAAACTTAAGGGACTAAGTACTCAGGAAGTTGAAATTTTAATCCAAAAATTTGGATATAACGTTTATAAAGCTCAAGGGAAATTTACAGCTTTAAAGGTTTGACTTGCTCAATTTAAGAATCCATTATTAATATTAATAATAGTTGTTGCGTTGGTATCATATTTTCTTGGAGAATATCTAGATATATTACTGTTGGGTATAGTTATTGTTATCAATGTGTTGATAGGTTTTTTACAGGAATATTCATCTAAAAAGACACTAGAAAAACTACAATCTTTTATCAAATCTCAAAGTTTGGTAATTCGTAATAGCAAAAGAGAGATGATTGATAGTAAATTGTTGGTTCCTGGAGATATTTTGGTTTTACTAAAGGGTGATAAGGTGACAGCAGATGGGATTGTTCTGAATGCTAATGATTTTTTTGTTAGCGAGGCTTTTTTGACAGGGGAGTCTGAACTTATAAATAAAAACAAAAAAATGAAGTTTTTGCAGGTTCATATGTTTTAGGTGGTACTGCAATTGTTAAAGTTACTAGAACAGCTAGAACTACTAAGTACGGTCAAATAATATCAAAATTAGCCTCTTTAGAGCATGAGAAGGCTTTTTCTCAAAAGTTAATATCAAAATTTTCAAACAAACTTATTCTACTTGCTGGAACGATTGCAGTATTAATAATTTCTTTAGCATCAATACGGGGTGAAAATGTTTTGGATGCTATACGTTATGCAATAATGATAGGAGTAACAGTAATACCTGAAAGTTTAATAGTTATTATTACTCTGACTTTGACAGTCGGTGCTAAGAGAATATTAAAAAGAAATGAACTTGTGAAAAAGTTAACGTCTGTTGAAAACCTTGGGCTTACTACGGTGTTATGTATTGACTGGCACACTTACTGAAGGTAAGCTATGATGGTATTAAAGAGCGTAAAATGTTTGAAAATGCGATTACTTTTTTAAATGAACAAAAAACTCCAATTGAACTTGCACTTCTAAATTTTATGTTAGAAAGTAAACTTGAAGTACAGTCTGAACAACTTGATAAGATAAAATATAAAGCATTTGATAGTACAGATAAGTATACCGCAGGAGTTTTT
>DAOOWV010000017.1:0-19643 GCA_035371485.1 Candidatus Dojkabacteria bacterium
GCTGTTTAGCATTAAGCACTTCGTGTTTTATCCCTTTTTTCTGAAGTTGCTTTGATAAAAACTCCGATTTTTCAATAGATGTGGTACCAACAAGAACTGGCCTCCCAACCTTATTCATACTTTCAATTTCATCAACAACCGCTCTAAATTTTGCAATTTCATTTTTATAGATAACATCAGGGTAATCTTTTCTGATTATTGGTTTATATGTTGGAACAACTACAACATCTACTTTATAAATATCAGCAAACTCTTCAGCTTCAGTTATTGCTGTACCCGTCATTCCAGATAAATATTTATATAGCCTAAAATAATTCTGGTAACTTATTGTTGCCATTGTTTTAGATTCCTTCTTGATTTCCACACCCTCTTTTGCCTCAATTGCTTGGTGTAATCCTTCGCTATATCTTCTTCCTGGAAGTACACGACCAGTAAACTCATCAACAATAAGCACTTCTCCATCACGAATTATATAGTTATCATCAAGTTTGAAAAGCACTTCAGCCTTGAGTGCATTCTCCAAATGATGTGCATATTCGAAATTTTCCCACAAATTTTTAACACCCATCATATTTTCAACCTTTTTAATTCCATCTTCTGTTAGAAACACATTTTTTTCCTTCTCATCTAAAGTGTAATCCTCATCTTTTTTCAAAACTTTAACTAGATTAGCAAATGTTGAATAAAGTTCATTAGACTTACTTGCTGGAGCTGAAATAATTAATGGTGTTCTTGCCTCATCAATAAGAATTGAGTCGGCTTCATCAACAATTGAAAAATAAAATCCTCTTTGCACTTTCTCAGATAATCTATTGACCATGTTATCTCTAAGGTAATCGAATCCAAATTCACTACTGGTTCCATAACAAACATCACAAAGATATGCCTCTTTTTTATCAACTTCTATAAGGTTTGCACCTCTTAATGATGCCATATTTGTCAAATCCTTCTCCTTTAAAAGTACAGATACTTCATCCTTATCTTTTAACTCCAATGCTTGTTTGTCTGAAACAAATTTATATGATTTATCTGGATTAATAATACTCAAACTCATGCCAAGTGCATCTAAAATATGCCCCACCCACTCTCCATCACGTTTTGCCAAATAATCATTAACTGTTACTACATGCACTCCTTTCCCAGCTAAACCATATAAAAATACGGATAGTGGTGCAATGTTAGTTTTCCCTTCACCCGTAAAGACTTCAATTACAACATTATGAGCAAGTAAAAAGCCTGCAATTAACTGAACATCAAAATGTCTATGGTTTGCAACTCTTTTAGCAGCCTCCCTAACTCTTGCAAAAACTTCAGGGATTAATGGGATCAAATCTTCTTTTGTTACTTCTCTTGGAAGCTTGTCCCTGAAATATTGAGTTGACTTTTTAAGTTCTTCATCAGACATCTTTGACACTTCTGATTCATAATCATTAATCTGTCTCACGATATCATCAGCTGTCTTTAATAATTTAAGGTTTGGATTAAAAAACCCTTTTATATTAGTAAAAATGTTCATTTCATAGTAACTTTCAAGTTATAGTTTGCAGGTTGTATTGTAACATATTATTCAAGTGATAAGTGATAAGTAATAGGTGATAAGTGATATCCACCCACTAGACAATAAAAAAAGGTCAGAGACGAAGTAATAATGTTAGAAGTGATTTAACATTTTACGTTTATCCCTTACCACTTATCACATATCATTTACAAATTGTTTGTTAATTGCCAAATAATATCATATAATCTTTATACAAACACTAAGTTAATCAAATTACAAAATGTTAGATCCTAAGGTTGTAAGAGAGAAAGCTAATGAACTAAAGGATTTATTATCAAAAGGACGTGGAAATCCTGCAAAGGCTGATATCGATAAATGGATAAGCATTGATAAAACGAAGTCCAGTCTTGAAACACAACTTCAGGAAATAAATAGACAAATGAATGAAACTGCTAAAGCATTTCGACCAGGTGATGACAATTTAAGGGAAAAAGGACAAAAGCTTAAAACAGAGAAAAAAGAAATTGAAGAGAAAATAAATGAAATTTCCAAAGAGTGGAATGAAATCTTATATTGGATTCCAAATATTCCAACAGGAAAAATTTATGAGGGCAAAGGAGAAGAAGACAATATTGTAATAAAATTGTGGACTCCAGAAAAAGGTTATATCAAAGAAGCCGAAGGTAAAAAAGCAAGAAACGAAACAGAAAAATATATGCCAAAATTACCTCATAATTGGAAAAATCCCAACATAACTCCCAAGCATCACGCAGAAATTGGCGAAAACCTAGGACTAATAGATAGCATTCAGGCTGGAAAAGTTAGTGGAAGTAGATTTGCTTATTTATTAGGAGATTTAGTCCTTATTCAGTACGCAATTCAACAATTAATGTTTGCACATTTAATTGAAAATCACTTTATACCTATTATTTCTCCACTTCTGGTAAAAGAAAAGGCGTTATATGGCTCAAGTCACTTTCCGGAAGGTAGAGAGCAAGTATATTCAATAAATAATGAAAACATAGAGGAAAATAATCAATTGTATTTAATTGGATCAACAGAGCCTTCCAATTTCGCTTATTTTATGGATAGAGTTATTGCAGAACAAGAATTACCAATAAAAGTATTTGCATATGCCCCAGCCTTCAGAAGTGAAGCAGGAAGCTGGGGAAAAGACACCAAAGGAATAAAAAGAGTCCACCAGTTTGATAAAATCGAAATGAATGCAGTATGTGCTCCTACACAATCAGACATGATTTTTGATGAATTTTTAAGTATTAACGAATGGCTTCTCCAATCTTTAAAAATTCCTTATCAATTGGCATATAAATGTACAGGCGACACAGGGTACCTTGCAGCATCAAAACAAGTTGATCCAGAAAGCTGGTTACCCGGACAGAATGAATTCATGGAAGTTGGGACTGATACAAACACAACTGACTTTCAAGCTAGAGAATTAAATATTAAGTTTAAAGATAGTAATGGTAATAAACAATTGGTTCATACAGTTAATGACACTGGCGTTGCAATGGGAAGAATGTTAATTTCAATAATCTGTAACTATCAAGATGAAGAAGGTAACGTAAATGTGCCCGAGGTTCTTAAACAATATGTTGGAAAGGAAAAAATTAAGAAATTAGAATTCTTTAAAAACTAACAAAATATACTTTGCGCTTTGACATGATTCGTGTTATAATACGCGCATAAGTTATATGTTTTTTTATATGAAAAAACAATTATTAATTACTACATATTCTATAGTTTTAATATTAAGTGGTATTTTCTTTATCTTCAAGGGTATTACTGAGTTTTCAAGTTCACATAGAAACGATTTTAAAAAAACAGAAAAAGTTTCAAATATTATTCCAAAAGTAAATGAATACTCAACTACATCGAATTCATATGAGGATTTTGAAATACAAACTGTTTACACACCCTCAAAGAATAATGATTATGACATTCTCACACAAAGGGACCAAATTAAGCAATTTCTAAATGGAGAAAATACAAACCAATTAGATACCCTTTCAAATAAAAACAATATTAAATCCTCTGCTACAAGATATAGATTTGAACAGCTTGAACAAAGACCTGATCTGAATTTTGCGGAAATATATGGAGTTAATTCGAATGGATATATTTACGGAAGAACTAGTGATATCAACGGAAATCAACTTCCAACTGTATGGGATAGTACTGGTAATATTGTAAAGCGAATAGAATATTCATGTCAAAGAAATGGACTTTTTACTGACATGAATAGTCAAAACATTTTAATAGGATTGTGTTTAAATGATTTTGGGGGAGATTTGCAAATAGAAGCATTTGTATATGACCTAGAACTTGATAATTATACAATTCTTCCTAATATAGCAGAAAGCACAAGAGCACAAGCGCTTTCAATAAACAGCTCTGGACAAATTGTAGGAACGATATATGCCCCAAGCATGACTGTAACCTGCAGACCTGTATATTGGGAAAAATAAGGTAGTCAATATGTCTTATTCGATATTACAGAAATAATAACTAACTCAACTAACCTTGTTCTTACCGAAATAATTGCTGATCACATCTTTGAAAATGGCGATATTTTAATAAATGCCGTTGATTATGAAAATCAAAAAAATTTTGAAGGATATTTTACATTTGTACCTGATCAAAATCCAAACTGGGTGCTCACTCAAGAATGGACTTCACCAAATTCAATGTTTGTAAACAGTGCAAATGAAAAATACGTAGAGTTTAGCACCTCAAGAGTAATCGATGGTGAATTATTTGCAAGTTCAGATATATATCTTAGAAGCGGTAACGAGCAAAAAAAATTAGATCTCGTTTTTAACCAAAACTCATATTACGAAGGACTTGGATATAACAATATAACAATGGTATCTTGCAACGCAATAACTCCTAATAACGACATAATGTGTTTATTAGTAGGGGAAGAAGAAGGTGCAGGATATTTTAGGGAAGTTATGTTAAACCTAGATTTTTTTACCTTTACCGATATACGAAAACTTTTTCAAGATAATTTAGTTGAAATTCCAGAAGGATACTTCTTTTACCCATCAACTATTGAAGCCAATGGATCAATCCTTGGCCAATATAGAACAGCGAATATGAGTATTTACGTTGGGAGAATTGTACCAATAATTGAACCAACTATAGGAGAAATACTTACAGATCAACAGCAATATGAAATTGGAGAAACTTTCGTAGCAAATTATATTATTAAATATGGAAAAAGAGGAGTAACTTATTCACTAAATGTTCATAATGCCAATGCTACTATTCCACCAGAATTCTATTCCTTTCCCGAAGGAAGTTGCGAATTGATAAGTCAATCACAGACTGAATACACTTGGAACTGTACGCTCACAAAAGATATATATGAACTTAAAATTCCAGTCACCATTGATACTAAAATGAGTTGGTACAATAATTTAGAATTAAATTTGTATTCAACGGATGGATCAATAAATATCTCACAAAAGATCGCTTTAGTTATTGGAGAGTATGAGAGTGAATACTTGACTATAAAAAGTTATATTTCTAAAAAATATAACATACCTCTTTATTCGATATTTCTTAAAAGTAAGGAGTATGTTGAGTGGTCCGATGGTTGTCTTGGTATTTATGTTCCAAATGAAATGTGCTTACAAGTTATTACCCCTGGCTATAAATTAATATTTGCCACAACAGAAATTACGACCCCGAACGAGTTTACAATTCATACTGATCTTGAAATGTCATACTTTAAAGAAGCAATTATTAGACCTATTGGATTAAAAAAGGAAAACACGGTAAAAAGATAATAGAATTTAAATTGTTTGCGTATTACTGTTACTTACAGTATAATACACTGCCTTAATTCCGTACTGCATTACATTAAGGTAAAAAAGTCTATATAATATATTTGATCTATAAATGATAAAACAAGAAAACTTTGCTGTTTTTGCACATGACAGAACCCAATATGTTGCAATTCCTGGGAAAACTGTTGATATCGAAAAACTAGAAATTGAAGAAGGAAAAGAATACATAATTGATAATGTTTTGTTGGTAAAAGTTGGAGAACATATTGAAGTAGGAAAACCAAATGTAAAAACCGCAAAAATCATATGTAAAGTTGTTGGAACCTTTAAGGACGAGAAAGTAAAGATATTTAAATATCACGCCAAATCAAGAACAAGAAAAGCAAAAGGACATAGACAACAATTTACTAGACTTGAAATAATTGAAATTATTGCTAAAGAAGGAGTTTCAGCAAAACTTGAGGCACCAACTAAAAAAGAGAAAAAAGTTGTAAAAACAGAGGTAAAGAAAGAAGCTGTAAAAGAATCAAAACCAAAGAGGACAGCTACAAAAACTAAGACTACAACAAAAAAAGTATCTTCCAAATCAGTTAAAAAAACAGCCCCAGTCAAAGCTACTGACAAAAAATAATAATGGAAAAAGTATATTGTATTCCTGGGCATAGATGGCAACTCTCTTTTGCAGAAATGCTATCTGTCTTCGATACTTATAAAGTTCAAAATAATGTTATTTCTGCTAATAAGGACTTTTTTATTGTTGATATTGATGAAAACTTCATTCACGTACTATCCTATTTGGGAGGTATCATTGAGTATGGATTAATTGATACCATTTTTCCCAATAGAGATGAATTTGAAAAAGGTTTTGATGACTATATAAAAACAAATTTACTTCAACTAGAGGATGAAAAATTAACGATTGCTGTTAAAACCTACAGCACTGAGAGTAGGCGCTTTTGGAGAATGTATAGAAAGGAATTGGGCAAAAGAATAAAAAAAATAGGGACAGCAAACAATAAAAAGGTTAGATATACAGAGGGAAGGAATGACTCCGTCGCACAATTTATACACAAAATTAAAGGTAAAGGTGTCCAAATTACTATTTTATCTAATAAGCAAACTATCTTCATTGGTAAAACTCTAGAAGTACAAGATATCGAAGGGTTTACAATAAGAGATAGAGACAGACCTTATTATAGTCCTGATGTAGGAATGTTACCTCCCAAGCTTGCAAGAATTATGAGTAATCTTGTTTTGGGAAAACAAACTCAAATTATTTGGGACCCTTTTTGTGGAAGTGGAACAGTACTCATGGAAGCATTGATGTTAGGTTATAACTTGATAGGTACTGACATTAGTGTGCGATCTGTTAACAACACGAAGGGAAATATACAGTGGTTGGGTGAGAAACTAGAAGTTGATTTAACCCAGCCCTTTTTACTATTTGAAAGAAGAGGTGTTTCAGGTTTACATCAGACATACAACAGTATTCCATATAATGAAAGAGGAACAATATCTTTTGTCGGCGAACCTTACATGGGACCACCAATAAGAAAAAATTTACCACTCAAAAAGATTTATGAAATAAAAGAAAATGTAGAAAACATTATTATTGACTTAGTGAATAAAATTGAGTATATTGAAAGACAAAATAGAGGAACAGTACAAAGTGTTGTCTTAGTAATTCCAATATATAAAAGCAGAGATGAGTGGATTCCACTAAATATAACTAAACCTATAAGACAACTGAACAAAATTGGTCTTTATCCCCCACTCTGGATGAAAGAAATTAAAAAATTCACAGAAGAAATTGAATTAAGCTGGATGCGAGATAATAGTTTTATCAAAAGAAAAATATTAGTTCTTCATCGAAATGAACCCTCAAACAAAGATAGAAAAAAATAAACTCTCAGTAATCGTTACATCCTTTAAGGAACCTAATACAATTGCAAATTGTATTTCTCAATTAATTAAGTCGCTATCCAAGCTTACCCAACCATCCGAAATATTGTTTGTCTGTCCAGATAAAGAAACCTCAGCTATAGCTATAGCCACAGCTAAAAGACTCAATTATATAAAATTTTTTCACATTCAAGATCCTCAGAAAGGAAAGCCCTATGCACTTAACATAGCATTCAAAAAAGCCACTGGGGAACTCTTAATTCTCACAGATGGAGATGTTTATATTGATGAAAATGCAATTCCCGAAATAATAAACGCCTTTATTACTGAAGATATCGGAGCAATAACTGGAAGGCCCGTTTGTATCAATAACAAAAATTCATTCTTAGGATACAGTGGACACATGTTCATGGACGCTGCTCACCAAAAAAGATCTTCAATAAAAAATGATTTTTACATATTAAGTGGATATTTGTTTGCAATGAGGCCATTTGACATCGAAATTCCACTTTCAATGCTTGATGATGTTTATATCTCATATAAAATTAATGAGTTGGGATATAAAATTGGTTATTGTCCTAATGCCAAAGTATTTGTAAAACAACCAGAAACTATTAAAGGATGGATTAAACAAAAGACAAGATCAATTGCTGGAACTTTTAACATTAAAACAGTTTTCCCAAATAGTCAGAATTTAAGAAATATGACGTCAGACATCGAATTTGCCTTTTTCCCTATTCTGTACGCTAAAAATTTGAAACAATTTTTCTGGAGCTTATTAAATTACCCTTTACGATTCTATATCTGGATAAATGCCTTTTGGAAAAATAAAGTTCAAAATAAAAAAGCAACAGACCTTTGGTATGACAAGAAATATAAAGAGGAAGTAAACAAATAAACGAACTAACTAACGAGTGAACAAGCTAATGAATGCCAACTCTCCTATATTTTCAGGCAGGAGTCTAGAACAAATGAAAAAGTGAATTTAACTCCAAATAATTATTTTTTATGATTTATCAGCATATCTATCCACACTTAGTATAAAACCAACTGCTATCATTGATACTAAAAGTGAAGATCCTCCATATGAAATGAATGGTAATGGGATTCCAGTTAATGGAATTACCGCGACATTTGCCCCAATATGAAATAAAGTTTGTATTGCAATTATTGAAAGCATTGCTAAAACTACTAATTTTCCATCCTTTGATTTAACTTTTTTGGATATTTCATATCCCATCCTAATAAAAATCCAATAAATTAGTAATATTGTTAAACCTCCAACAAAACCAGTCTCCTCTAATATTACAGCTATTATAGAATCAGTAAATGCAGTATTTTCAACTAAAAATCCATTTTCCTGTCTTGACTTTCCTAAACCTCTCCCAAACCATCCTCCAGATCCAATTCCAATCAGAATTTGTTGCATTTGGTATCCTGTACCATTCTCAAGATTTTCACGAGAAACCTCGCCAGAAAAAACTACTTCTCTATAAACTTCAATTCTACTCATTCTATAGCTTGCCAAAGTACCAGCCATCAAAATAATAAGTCCCATAAAAAAAGCTAAAACAACGCTACCAATCAAATGAATTTTATCAACTCCAGAAATAAAGTAAACTATAAAACATGTCATAGCAATAACCATTGTCGTTCCCATATCAGGTTGTAATATTATTAATCCGCAACATCCCAAAAGAATCAAAACAAAAATTAAAAGTTCATTGTAAACATGATGTTTAATCGCATCAACTCCCCTTAATGCAACAGGTTTTAACGCTAAGACCCAATTGATAATATATAAAGTAACGCCAATTTTAGCAAATTCTCCTGGTTGTAGACCGATTCTTCTTCCCATTGGAGTAAAAAATAACCAACGCCCTGCTCCACCAACTTGTGTTTGAGTTCCTACTTCCCATATTCCACCAATAGATGATACAGAATCAAGTAATTTGGAAGAGGTTATTAATACTAGAACTAAAAGAAAAATGGTAATTCCAATAACCCAATGAGCATTTTTGTATAAAAAAAACTTGTAGTTAATCATCGAGACCACAAACATAACAACGAACCCTATAATTATCCATTGAAGTTGTGATCCTACAAAATGAAATCGATTATCAAAAAAGTGAGTAGTTTGAAAAGCACTAGCATCATAAATAAAAACTAAACCCATTAAAAGCAGTAACACCATAATAACAATAATAGCTTTTCCATGAATCGATAAAGGTTTTCTTATTGTTTCTCTAGTTCTTAATCCAAATTTGTTTTTTCTTCTGGGAAAATATCTCTTGTTCATAAAGAATAAAGCTCAATAATTCCTGTTTTTTTACCATTAGTTTTGTGAGAAACGTTCAAAATTACAAAATGTTGTTGATTTAAAAGTGAAATTCTTTCACGTACCTTTTGTACTATAAAACTAACAAACTCATCTCTGTCCTGCGGAATGTCCACATTTCCTACACACACTGCTTGAACTGACCTACTTATCTGAAGTTGTCTAACGACACTTTCTGAAGGCGTTATTGCTATTATTGTTTGTTTGGGAAGATAACTTGCAAGCTTTTGAGCTGTATAACCGGTTCTTGTAAAAACAACAATAACATCAATACCAGCTTTATTAGCAAGATTTATTGCACTTTCAACTACAGAATCTCTTGCATCCGATGATGTACCTACCAATGAATATTTCGTCGATTGCTCAATAATACTTGGTTCCACTTCAGATGCAATTTCATACATTGTTTTAACAGCTTCAACAGGATATTTACCCACCGATGACTCAGCCGAAAGCATAACAGCATCAGCACCATCCAAAATTGCATTAGCAACGTCACTTACCTCAGCCCTAGTGGGCCTTGGTTTTTCCTTCATCGATTCTAACATTTGAGTTGCAACGATTACTGGCTTTTCAGCTTTTTTACATTTTGCAATTATATCTTTTTGCAATAATGGAAGTTTGTATAATGGAAGTTCAACTCCCAAATCACCTCGTGCTACCATTACTACATCAGATTCTTTTATTATCTCATCAATATTTTCAATTGCACGTGCTGTTTCTATTTTTGTTACAATTTTCAATGAATTTTTTCCAACGACTTGCCTTATTTTTTTTACATCACTAGCATCTTGTATAAATGAAGCACCAATAAAATCATAATCTAATTCAACAGCCTTTTTTATATTTTCTATATCCAATTTAGTCAATAATGGAATATTCAATTTTGTACCAAGTACATTAACAGTCTTACCATCTGTTATTACGCCATCATTTTTTATCCTAATATGGATTAGTCTACCATCAATTTTATAAACTTCTGCTTGTATATTCCCATCATCAATTAAGATAATACTTCCTTTAGTTACATCCAAATGCATACTTTTATGACTAACGAACGGATATTCTTTTTGATTACTATCTGTTGATACTATCAATTCTGAGCCAGCAATAACGTTAATGGCTTCTTTAATATTTCTAATCCTAATCTTAGGACCTTGAGCATCCATATAAAGTGCAATTTCTGGCGAAATAGTCCTAAAAATCTTTTTATCTCTAGTAAGTTCTTCGGCATCAGCAAATGCGGAATTAATACGTGCAACTCTAAATCCAAATTTATACATTTGCAATAACACACTTGCATCCCAAGTTGCAGGACCAATAGTAGCAACAATTTTTGTTTTTATCATTAATTGGACAGTTTAATTAATCTCAAAAGTTTATAAATTAATTATAATATAATGACCGTATATATGCAATTATTGCATAATAAAAGATATGATGCTACAATAACTTCATTATCAATGTTATTTTCAAATGAATCCAAGTTTAGTAGACGAAATACAAAAAGAAGTTCTGACTAAATACAACGGCGATGTTGACCAATTTTTCAATGATATAAAACAATTATTCTTAACAAGTCAGTCTGAAATAACTCAAAATAATACTTTGTCAAAAACAAAGCTTGGTAAACCTAAAGATGAGATTATCGTTGAAGTAAAAAATCTTTCAAAAGAATATAAAATTGGTTCAGAAGTTACTAATGCCCTTCAAAACGTAAATCTATCAATAAAAAAAGGTGAAATGGTTGCAATAATGGGACCAAGCGGAAGTGGAAAGAGTACTTTTTTAAATATTTTAGCAGGATTAGAAAAACCAACTTCAGGATCAACAAATGTCGCAGGCTACGATGTAGCAAGGCTAACAGACAATCAGGCATCACAATTTAGAAACAGAGTTTTAGGTTTTATATTTCAGTTTTTTTATCTCCAACCCTTTTTAAGAATAAGAGAAAATGTTGAAATTCCACTCTTTTTTGCAGACATACCCAAAAGTAAAAGATATATAAAATCACGAAAACTATTAAAAGATGTAGGACTTGAAGCTAAAGAAAAACATCTTCCCAAACACTTAAGTGGTGGACAAATGCAAAGAATCGCAATAATTAGAGCGTTGATAAATGAACCTCAAATAATCCTTGCGGATGAACCGACTGGAAATTTAGACAGAAAAACTGGTAATGAGGTAATGAATTTATTAGCAGATATCAACAGAGAATCAGGAACAACAATAATAATTGTAACGCATGACGAAAAAATAGCCGAACAAGCACACAGGATTATTCAATTTGAGGATGGTAAAATTGTTACAAAATGAATTTTAATTTAATATCTATCATTAAAATAAAGTGAAAATTATTGATGGGTTGAGACTCTCAACAACAAAAATTATGCAAAAAAAGGGAGGAAGTTGTCTTTCTGGGTGTATAATTGGATTTGGACTTATAACCCTTATTTTGTCATTGATTATTGGAAAGGGGTTTCAAAGAACATTTAAAAGTCTATATAGGGACTCACTTTACAAAAATTATTATGCCCAAGTTTCTGAAACCGATCTTGAATTATTTGACTCCACAGATAAATATAAAAATACTTATCAAAACTATGGAGAAAAAAATCTGTACTCAGAAATTTCTATTTTAGGATATGCCAATGAAAATACATATGACTTTGATAAAGATTATGACTTACAATCAAATTCAACTTATCAAACATGTTTAGATGGTTATAAAATTGATGATGCTGAAGTTTTTATAACATTTGTTGATGAAATATTCTTAGAAGATTATCTTTATAAAACCAGTGAATTCGACAACGATTTTAACGGTAAGATTCCAATTTTAGTTAGTGTGAATTCAATAACCCAATATTTTGATGATCCAGAGAAATTGAACAGTTCTTCAAACAAAGAAAAATTTGAATATATAAAAAGCCAGTTAGACAAGTTTTGGGGAGAAGAATATAAATTAAAACTTTACAAATTCAAACAATCTGAAAGTAAAATTCCCGTTGATTATTACGATAGTTATGATTATAGTACACTAGATAAAGATGACGAAATCGCAAATGACATTGAATTTGTAATCGTTGGATTTTATTCATCAATGGATGTTGGTTCCGTATACAATTATCATGGAGAAATGCCGATTGATGCTTACGTACCTAAATCCTATCTTTATGGTTCAAATAAACTCAACAATTTTCTAGTAAAAAATGAGGACAATATCCTTTCAAATACAACATTAGTTTTTGAATTTGACAGTAAAAAAAATAGAACCGATGCTATCAACGACACTTCTGAATATAAGATCTCAAAAATGTATGGGAATTACCTATTCGAAAGAAATAGCCCCTATCAGATGTTCAGTGAATCATTAAATATACTTCAAAAAATAGTATTAGTAATAGGGGGAATAATGCTATCGGTTGCTGAAGTAATATTATTAATTACCGTAAGTAAACTAGTTAAAGATAGTACAAAGGAGATCGGTGTATTTAGAGCCGTAGGAGCCCAACAAAAAGATATCAGGAATATTTTCTTCAACTACGCCTCGATGATAAGTTTAGCTGGATTGGTAATTGCTGTAGTTCTTGCATACTTAATTGCGATAACTATTTCAGTTCTATGGGGCGAAAATTTATTCTATTCAATTGCTATTGGAGGAAATAATTTCTCACCCAATAGTCATCCATTTGTTCTTGTAGGATTTCCAATTCTTGAACTAATGATAATCGCCATCATATCCTATACCTTAGGCTGTATCGCTTCTTTTTTCCCTGCCAGAAAAGCGAGTAAAATGGATGTAGTAAAAGCATTAAAAGAAGAATAATTTTACAGATAATTTTCATAATTTCATATTTTGATAAATAAATGAGAGCAAAATCTAAAACAAAAAACAAAGAAATTAAAAAACCAGACGCTGAAAAAGTAATAGTTAATTGTGTTAAAAGTCACAAAAAAAGAGAACTACTTGGTACACTTCTATCATGGATGGGAGGAACTCTTATGCCACTTATGTTAATATCTCTTACTTATGGAATAATAATGATTTCCAAAGGATACAGACTAACAAAAGAAGGACAAATAATTCAAACGGGTGTTCTTTCAGTCACCAGTAATGTAAGAGGAGCTTCTTTATATGTCAACTCTGAATATAAAGGGAATGTTCCCAAGGTTATCAGTGGAATTGAACTTGATACTTATGAAGTAAATGTTAGGAAAACAGACTATTATAACTATAATTTTACTGTTCCAATCAATCCTTCCTATTCTTTCTCCGTTTATTCAAAACTCTATAAATTACCAGAAAAAATTGTATTTGAAGAAATATTTGCTGATGCAGAAAACATTTATACCTCAAACAACAATAAAACAGTAATTTTAAAAACGAACGACAAAGAAAAGTATGAACTTTATAAATGCACATTAAGTACTACACTTATCTCTAAACCTAGCTGTGATCCAATTTTTGACATACAAGAAAATATCGATTTGGCTGATTTTAACTATAAAAGTAATGCCTATGTTGATATCAACACCTTAAGAACTAAATTATCCCCTAATAATCAACAATTACTTTTAGAGATTACTATCCGAAACAAGATTGAAACGATTGAAGATGAAGCTATTTTAGAAGAAGAAAACTTACCAGATGAGGAAATCGGCAAAGAATTGATTTTACTTGATTTATCAGGTAAGGATGTAGAGATTACATCACTTGATAGGATTCCTCAAAATATTGATCAAATAGTGTGGTCCACAGATAGTAAATATCTGATTTTTGAACGGGAGAATGACTTAATTGCATTTGATATTGACAAGGAATCAATAAATATTGTCGTAGGAAGTTGGGAAAATAAAGATTTAGAATATCAACTTATAAATGGTAGTGTCATTTTCTGGAGTGAAAATGGACTTGAGATAAGAGATCTTGATGGAAAAACTTATGATCCAATTGTAGTTCCTGAACAAAAGTTTACAAATCTTTCATCAGAAATTACTCAAACATTTAATGTGGAAAATACAAAGTTAGTTACAATAGATCAATCTGGCTTAAGGCCCATTGTAGAAAAAGAAGATTTAATGTATGTACTTGATATAAAAGATAACACTTTTAAGGTAATTCCTGACTGTCTTACATCTCAGGGTTGTAACTTTAAATCATTCTCACCAGATGCTGAAAAAGCTCTATTCCAAAAGGAAAATGCGTATTATTTATACTGGATTGAAAAAGAAGAATGGGACTATCTAACAGAAGATATTTTATACGAATTATTTGTTTGTAATGAGAGAAAATGTGAAATTCAATGGGCTGATGACTCAAGCATCCTTTTCATTTGGATGCAATCCTATGATGACAATGAAGCGATTGGAGAAATATGGTATTGTGATTTTTGGGGGAAGAACAAGAACAAATTAATAACCGAAGTAGTTTCCAACTTTATTGTTACCGATAAAGCTTCAAGAATACACGTAGGAAAGGTCAAAAATGAAGAGGAAATAAAAATAGATTTTGAAACAGCTGAGATTAAATAGCCATATATTATCTCTATAAAAAACAATATTGTGGAGAAGTAACATATTACTTCTCCACAACATTAAATACTATTCTCTTTTACCCGAAACCATTTTATTTGGTGGTTGAACAATATTAAGCTTACCAGAACTTGTACTTCCTGACTTAACAACCGAAGGCCCTGAAGATCTGTTTGTTTTACCAGATGGAATAACTCCACGACCTACTTCATTTTTCCTATTCGAAGGTTGTGTTTTAAGCCCCTTAGGTTTTCTTCTACTTTGCTCCTTTGTAATTCCACGATACAACTCAAGTGGAGCAAAATAATGCTCTGTCGGTAATGTTCTGTCTGCTCTAATAAGATCACGGCCTAAAGCCACTATTTCCATAGTATTTTCTGGTAATTTATATTCCCTTCTAACCACATTAACCAATTCTTTAACATACTTCACATCTACCACCACATTCTCGAGGGAGACACCACCAAGATAATCCCTTATTCTATCATTATATCCAAATATCTTTTTAAGTACAACGCGCCATGCTGGTCGTGATAAATTACCATGTTCAGTTACGGTTTGAGTTGCCAAAGCCTCAAGAATTTCTCCCCTTGTTTTTGCAACAGATGCTTCCTTCCCAACGACTACCAATGTAGGCACCTCATCACTCCCTTCTATTAAATATACACTAGGAACAGCCACACCTTTAGTTAATGAGCTATCTCTTGCATCAAGACTAATTACTCTTTCTGCATTGGCCGAAACACCTGCTATTCTCCTAAGCTCATCACCAGCTTTTTCGTAACCATTAGTATCAACTAGTGCCAAGCATAGTCGTGATACATCTTCCTTCCCAACATCCCTTGGATAAAATTTAAAGCGACCACACTGAAGATAACCTGTCTTTAAAATATCATTTGGTCTAGTTCCTTGTCCACCTTCAATTTCCATTGCATTTTGAATTAAATTATATAAATTTTAATAAATAAAGTATTACTAATAATAACTTGTGCTATTATGTTCTGCTTATTTGTTGTTAATATCATGTCCTGCATTGGCATTATTTTCAGGAGAGAAAAATACTAGATATGATCCATTTTCTAATAAGTTCTCAATATTTAACTGTTCATCTCCAAATAATCTCGATAAATCATGTTTTCTAAATGTACCTATAACAATCATCCCCCTAATCATTCTATATAAAACAATTGGGTATAAAACAGCCTCTGCCGGCCATACTGACATATCAGCTCCATACTTTTCGGCAAGCTGATCATATAAGGGACCACCAATTTTAAACCTTTCATAATTTTGAACACTATCACCTAGCCCTAATCTCTTTACTAAATCAGCCAAAAATTGTTCACTAGCGCAAACAACTTCAAGATCACCAGTATTGGGAGCAACCCCAATACCTAAGTAACTTTTTCTAAAAGTCCATTGAGCCTTAGCTTTAATCCCTGCACCATTTCCGTTCATTTCTTTTATCAGTTCTAATAATTGAGCTCTGCTAAAGTCATCACCCCTCATCCATTCATTTAAAACTACCCTCACTGCTTCTTCATGTACCCAACTCCTTACCATCTCATTTAAACCACAATCATTAGTACTTAAATCCTCCAAAATTTCTTCAACTTTCCTATCTAATTCTTCAACATCACCTTTTACAACCAAAAACACTTCAGTACCTCTTTCACCGCCCTTGGCAACACCAATTATGGCATCACCTTCACTGACATTAGCATATTTTAATTTAGCCTTTACATCAGATATTTGAGAACCACAATGAACTAAACCAACTAAATGTCTATCAACAGTATATTGAACGCCAATATGCAGTTCATCCCCAGTTCCCTCAGTATTAAGAATTGGATATAAACACGTCGGCTCATTAGAACCAAACATTTCAACTATCAATCTCCTAATCTCTTCATTCCCCTCAACGACTTGGTCATTAACATTTAAATTACCATCTTCGATCATTTCTGATTTTACTTGGTCAACAGAAGTTTGTATTAATCATAATTATTTACTAATAATTTAAACAACAATACGTACATTGTAACATTATAAGACCCAACATACTTGACCGAAACTGACTGAAACTGACGGAATAAATTATAGGAATATACCTGCCCGCCAGACCATATAGGCCAGGACAGGCAGGCGAGTGTGATAAGGGATATATAAAAAATGTTGACAAGAATATTATTATAATGTTATTATCTTTAATAGTAGAACAATAATTGTGACATATTGAGAGCTGTGATTAGAAGAAACACGGTCGTAGATTATTGTTTGAATTACATCTACAAAACAATAGAAGTCATGTACTTCATAAGTTTCGTATTGCGAAATACGAAGGAAACAGGGTGGTAACGCGATCTGGTTATTAGAAACGCCCCTGTACTGAGTATCGTAAGGACACGATTAATCGTGTCCAACTACATATCTTAGTACAGGGGCGTTTTGCAAATTAATATAATACAAAAAAACAATGAGCACACAATTATCCAAAGCTGAAAGAATCGAATTAATCACACGAAATCTTCAAGAAGTACTGGGAATAGAGCAACTTGAACATCTTATAGATACCAACACTCCCCTAGTCCATTATATAGGTTATGAAATTTCGGGATTACTACATATTGGACAAGGAGTATCAACATGTATGAAAATTGCTGACCTACAAAATGCTGGTGTAAAATGTAGAATATATCTAGCAGATTGGCACACATGGATAAACGATAAGTTTGGAGGTGATCATGAATTAATTAAAAAGGTTGCAGTTGAATATTTCGAACCAGCTATGAGAGTTTCTTTAAAAATGGCAGGAGGAAATCCAGATGAAGTTGAATTTATACATGGATCAGACCTTTATCACAACAATGATAGATACTGGCAAACCGTTGTTGAAGTAAGTAAAAACCTTACAGTATCAAGAGTATTAAAATCTACAACAATAATGGGCCGAAAGGAAGATCTTTCTCAACCATTTGCTTGGTTAATTTATCCCCCCATGCAAGCTTCTGATATTGTTGAATTAGGAGCAAATATTGCTCATGCAGGAATGGACCAAAGAAAAGTACATGTGATTGCAAGGGAGGTTATTCCGTCACTAAAAATAAATAGACTGACTGACGCAGATGGAAACAATATAAAACCTGTTTGCATCCATAATAGGTTGATACTTGGATTGCAAGCTCCTAAAACATGGCCAATTCCTCAGGATGCAGATGAGAATATAAGAAATAATATCCGTACTCAGATGAAGATGAGTAAGTCAATTCCCGGATCTGCAATCTTTATACATGACAGTGAGGAAGAAATAAGAGAAAAAATAAAGGGAGCATTTTGTCCACAAAATCATACTGAATTCAATCCAATTGTAGACTGGTGCAGATATTTATTACTGCCAATGCTGGGTGAACTGAAAATCAAAAGGGAACAAAGATTTGGTGGAGATATGACAATAAAAAATGTTCAAGAATTAGAGGAAAGATATATTAGTGGAGAATTATTTCCGTTAGATCTTAAAAATAATGTGGCTGACATATTGGTAGATTTATTAAAGCCAGGGAGAGATGCATTTGCTAGCCAGGAGAAACAAGATATAATCCAAATGATAAAAGACGTAAAGAAGAAGAGATAATTAGTGAGTAGTGATCAGTTACTAGTGACCAGTGACTAGTAATTAGGGAACTGCATTTTAAACTAATCACAGACCAAGAACTAACTAACTTAAATACAAATTATTATGAACCGCGATGAAATAATAAAAATACTTAAAGATAAACTTGAGTTAAATGTTGCTTTACATTCAATAGCATTGGAGATTTGTATGGGAGCAATCTATGATTACTTGAAAATCAATGGAAAGTTAAAAGAAAATGATCCTTCAAAAGAGTCTTGGCTAAAAGCAGGATTACTTCACGATATCGACTATGGAGGAAAATATAAAGAAGATCATTGTTACAAAACTCAAGAAGCACTTGATGAGTATGGTCTTTCAGTTAGTCCTGAAGAAATGAGAATTATCAAGGCTCATGCTCCAATGCGTACTAATATCCTTCCAGAAAATAATGCCGAATGGGCAATTTATTGTGCAGATAGTTTAACCGGACTAATTGTTGCAGTAACTCTAGTTTATCCTAGTAAAAAGCTTGCTGAAGTAAAGTTATCATCTGTACTTAAAAGATTTCACAAAGATCCAAAGTTTGCGTCAGGTACAAGAAGAGAAGAAGTCAAAAAATGTGAGAATCCAGAAGGGTTAAATATACCAATCGATACTTTTATAGAGATTTGTTTTGAAGCAATGAAAAATAATGCTCAAGAAATAGAATTATAGCTTTAATTTGGTAAAATAGCTCTAGGTTTTGAAGGAGCCATCCCACCAGAAGTAATCGTTCCAGGAGACATTGTTGATGGTTGAGTACTTTGTGCTTGGGCATCGCGTAATTCAGTAGCCTTAGAATTGAAGGCTCCTTGTAACGTTCTTAAAGTAGCGAGTGTGGCAGCCATTTTTTCACCATTTTCTGGTTTTGCTAAAACACTTCCAGCCTGAATAACTCGTTCAAGA